>JACQWL010000150.1 GCA_016209255.1 Verrucomicrobiota bacterium | reverse complement strand
GTCGTCTTATCGGTGTGGAACCAGCAAGGTCAAGTGGGCAGTGAGAAGTATGTCGCTTCACCGCCGAACGGCAGTGGATCTGGCCGCACGACTTGGGCCAGCCGGCCTACTGGCGTTCCCGGAGAAAATCGAAGCTGCGCAGCCAGTTGACGCAGAGCTGCATCCAGCTCGAGGCAAGTTTTGCGTTCGGCCGCACGCCGAAATCATGGTTGCCGTTCGCAAAGATGTGCAACTCGACCGGGATGCCGGCCCGCTTCAGGGCGAGATACATGATCGCGCTGTTGTCCGGCTCGCTGCCGCCAATCTTGCTTGTGTCGTCAGAGGCATGGGCGAGCAGGATCGGCGGCGTATCGGCCGGAATGCGGAGACCCGGCCAGATCTCATCCTTGTCCTTGGCCTTCAGATATCCCGAATAGCACAGGACGGCGAAATCGGGGCGGCAGCTTGCTTCGTCGACGGCGTCAATCGTTTCATACGTCCGCTTCTCGAAGTTCGTGGCCGTCGCGAATGCGAGATGGCCGCCGGCCGAGAAGCCGACCATGCCGATGCGCTTCGGGTCGATTCCCCATTCTGCGGCCCGGCTGCGGACCAGGCTGACGGCTCTCTGGGCGTCGAGCAACGGCCCCGGCGGTGGCACGCCGCGGACCTCCCCCGGACGCCGCGGGACCCGGTACTTGAGAATGATGCCGGTCATGCCGAGCGAGTTCAGCCAGGCCGCAACTTCCTCGCCTTCCAGTTCCCAATAAAGATCCCAGTAGCCGCCGCCAGGGCAAATTACCATCGCCGTTCCGGTGTTTTTTTCCTTGGGTGGCAGGTAGATCGTCAGCGTCGGCTTGGTGACATTGGTGATCAGCTTGGTCGGCCCGACAATCGGCGATTGATGAATGCGGCTTTTTTCCTGGCCGCTGATGCCGATGTCTCCCGGCGTCTTTCCCGGCCAGACATCGACGACGATCGGATCGGCCGCGCTCGCAACTCCGCCTGCGAATAACGCCGCAAACAGGCAGAGGGTTGACGGAATATGATTCATGGCCGACCGGGCGGGCGGGAGGACCTCATCTGACTGTCGACGAACTCGAACAAGGCCTGCGTCGGCTTGTCGCCGGGCTCGCCCAGTTCCGAATCGAGCGCGACGTGAGTCTTGCCCGGGGCGGAGACGACCTTCACCGGCACTCCAACATCATGAAGGACCTTGGCGAGAATCTGGGACTGCAGCGCGGTACCGCTCTCGGGATAATCGGCCACGTGCAGAATCATGAACGGTGGGATGCCCTTGTCCTTCGCGACATGCAGCACCGACGACAGCTCCTTCTGCAACCCCTCCGGGAATTTCAGGCGATAGCTGGCCGCCCGGCGGGCGCCACCAAGAATCTTGCCGTCCCGATCGGCATCGGCGGTGTCGATCTGCAGCGCCGGGTAGTAGGAGTCGCCATCCACCGGCACGCACCCCTTGATTATGCTCAAAGTAATGCCTTCGGCCTTCACGTAACGGTCGTCGGTGCAGACCAGGGCCGCCAGCTGCGCCCCGGCGGAATGCCCCATCACGAAGATCGAATTGGGATCGCCGCCATGCTGCCGCGCGTTTTGCTGCGTCCAGCGGATCGCTTTCGCTACATCGCCGGCCATCTCCTTGATGGTGACAACGGGAACGAAGCGGTAATTGATGGCCACGAAAACGCAGCCCTTCGCCACAAAGGCCGCCGGCTTCATTTTCGCTCCGGACTTGTCGCCGCGCTGCCATCCGCCACCGTGAATCCACACGATGACCGGATGGTCCTTCCCTCCGGCGGGCGCGAAGACGTCGAGACTTTGCCGCTCGTTCTTCGGCTCGGCGTAGGGCAGGTCGCGATGGATCACCGGCTCGGCGGCAAAGGCCGGGGCCGCGGCAAAACTTCCGGCAAGGCAAACAATGTAAGACAGCGAAATCGCACGAGCCAGCATCCTGCAAAACCTGGTGATCATCTTTATTTTCTTTCGCTTCGTGGTGGGGGTGGTGTCTTGGGGTGGGACTTGAGAATTGGTGCCATGCACGGCAACGGATCGAGCCACTTCGCTTTCGCGGCGAGACTGACCCATCGCCAACGCGCCGGTTTAATCCACTGAACGAAAACCATATTTCCCGGCAACAGGAGGGGGTGATAAGATGCCGCAGCTCAAAGTTGCCACGCGGGTTTGTCCAGCCGAAAGGCGATCGCAGCGAAGACCTGGGCGCAATCTCCACCGGCACCGCCACGCGGCGATCCGGGCAACTCGGTCGTTCCGCGGAATGACCGACCGGATCGCACATGCGCATGCCGCGCCGCTACAATCAATGGTCCTCGACTCGCTCGGGCTCCGGGGCACGTCACGTCCACCGGGCGCGGACACCTTCGCGCTCTGGACAAGTGGCCAACGGCCCGCCTGACCCTCGCGCCCTGGCGGAGCCGGCAGACCGACTTCGGCCCTCGCTCAGACTTGCCTTCACTCTCGGCGGCCACCTCCGAAAAAGCGTGGGTTGCAAGGCGCTGGAAGGAAATGGCGGTGATGGCGGCGATCTCGCGCCCAGATAAAAATTCGCACTCGCCGCAGTTTTTGTTTGCTCTGAATTCTCAACCGTCCGATGTCTCTACCGCCAACGGTCAGCCCCATTTGATCACGCTAAACGTCACTCGCGACGAGCCCTTGTGAAAACGTCCGTCAACATCCGCGTCAACGGAACTCTCCGCACCCACGACGTTGAACCGCGCGTCCTCCTCGTCCATTTCCTGCGCGACCTCTGTGGCCTGACCGGCACACACGTCGGTTGTGAGACGACTCTTTGTGGCGCCTGCACGGTACTCCTCAACGGGCAGGCGGTGAAAGCGTGCACGATTCTGGCCGTGCAAGCCGACGGCGGCGAGGTGACCACGATCGAGGGCCTCGCCAGCAATGGGCGGCTCCATCCGGTACAGGAAGCATTCTGGGAGTGTCATGGCCTGCAGTGCGGCTTCTGCACGCCGGGGATGATCCTCGCGAGTGTGGAGCTGCTGCAGCACAACCCCCAGCCGTCCCGCGAAGAGATTGCCCACGCCATCGACGGCAACCTGTGCCGGTGCACGGGTTATTCCCATATCATCGACGCGGTTCAGTGCGCAGCGAAAAAAATGGCGCAGCCGGGGGAGGCGAAATGAAGAGCGCCAAGTCCAACGGCTACATCGGCCAGGCCATCAAGCGCGTCGAAGATCCGCGCCTGATGCAGGGTCGGGCGACCTTCGTTGATGACCTCCGGCTGCCGGGGATGCTGCACGCGGCGGTTTTGCGCAGCCCGCATGCGCACGCCACGATTCTCGGCCTCAAGACGGAGGCGGCCAAAGCTCTTCCGGGCGTCACGGACGTCTTCACTGGCGCGGAAATCAACCAAGCCTGCGGCCTCGTGCCCTGCTCCGCGTCGATGCCCGACTTGAAGGCCCCCAAGCACACCGTGCTCGCCGGGGACCGCGTTTACTTCGTCGGCCATCCGGTCGCGATCGTGGTCGCGGCCAGCCCGTCCATCGCCCGCGACGCGCTGGATTTGATCGAGGTCGATTACGATCCGCTCCCGGCCGTTGCCAACCCCGAAAAGGCGCTGGAGAAAGAATCGCCCCTCACTCATCCCGACCACGGCACCAACGTCGCCTTCACGTGGTTGCTCGCCAACGGCGACGTCGACGGGCTTTTCGCCCAGGCCGACCGCGTCATCAAACAGCGCATCGTACACCAGCGGCTCACCCCGATGGCGATTGAGCCGCGCGGCTGCGTGGCGTCTTTCCACGCCGGCGAAGGCTCCCTCACACTTTGGACTTCCACCCAGATTCCGCACCTCGTGCGCACGCTGTTGCCCGGCATGATTGGCGTGGCGGAGAATAAACTTCGCATCGTCACCCCCGAGGTCGGTGGCGGCTTCGGTTCCAAGCTGAACCTCTATGTTGAGGAAGCCATGTGCAGTCATCTCGCGATGCGCCTGGGCGCTCCGGTGAAGTGGATCGAAGGCCGGCGCGAGAACGCGATGGCCACCATCCATGGCCGCGATCAGATCGGCGAATACGAGCTGGCGGTGAAAAACGACGGCACCGTGCTGGCGATCAAGGCGCGCACGATCGCCGACCTCGGCTCGTATCTGCAACTCCTCACGCCCACGATCCCGACGCTCACCGGCTTGATGATCAGCGGCTGCTACAAGCTCAAGGCGGTGCGCTTCGAGCTGACGGGCGTTTATACGAACAAGATGGCCACGGACGCCTATCGCGGCGCGGGCCGGCCGGAAGCGACGTACGCCCTCGAGCGCTTGATGGACCTCGCGGCAGCCGAGCTTGGACTTGATCCGGTGAAGATGCGGCTGAAGAACTTTCCCAAGCCGGGCGAGTTCCCCTTCCACACCGTGACCGGGCTGGCCTACGACAGCGGCAACTACCAGCGCGCGCTCAAGAAAGCGCAGGACCTCGCGTCCTGGGATGCCTTGCTCGAACAACGCGACGCGGCGCGGCAGGCGGGCCGGCTCTTCGGCATCGGCCTGTCCACCTACGTCGAGATCTGCGGACTCGGACCGTCGAAGATCATGGCCGCTGGCGGCTGGGAATGGGGCTGCGTGCGGATCGAGATCTCCGGCAAGGTCACCGCCATCACCGGCACGACACCGCACGGGCAGGGTCAGGAGACCAGTTTCGCCCAGATCGTCGGCGACCGGCTCGGCGTGCCGATGGACGACATCGTCGTCTTGCGCGGTGACACCGCCAGTGCGCATTTCGGCCGCGACACGTATGGCAGCCGCGCCACCGTGCTGGGTGGCACGGCGCTGCTCATGTCGGTCGACAAGATCATCGCGAAGGCGAAAATCCTGGCGGGGGCGCTGCTCGGCGCGTCGGCGAAAAAGATCGATTTTCGTGGCGGCAAGTTCTGGGTGAAGGGCAAACCGAAGAACGCTCTGGATTGGAAGCGGCTGGCCCAGGAGGCCTATGTGGCGAAGAACCTCCCCGCGAATTTCGAGCCGGGTCTGGAGGCTTCAAGTTTCTTCGAACCGAAGAACTGCACGTACCCGTTCGGCACGCACATCGTGGCCGCGGAAGTCGAGCGCGAGACGGGCGATGTGACGATCGTCAAATATGTGGCCGTCGACGACTGCGGTCCGCAGGTGAATCCCTTGCTGGTCGAGGGTCAGTTGCAGGGCGGCATCGCTCATTCGCTCGGCCAGGTGCTGTTCGAGCGCACGGTGTATGACGGCGACGGCCAGTTGCTCACCGGCGAGTTCACCGACTACTCGATGCCGCGTGCGCGGGACATACCGGAGTACGTCATCGGCAGCACCGTGACACCCTCGCCCAGCAATCCGCTGGGCATCAAGGGCGTGGGCGAGGCCGGCACCATCGGGGCAAATCCCGCCATCGCGAACGCGGTGATGGACGCCCTGGCGCCGCTCGGAATCCGGCATGTCGATCTTCCGCTCCTGCCGGAGAAACTCTGGCGCGCCATCGAGGAAAAGACCGCCGAGCTGCGGAAGAAGAAGCCAAGGAGCCAGTCATGATCCCGGCAGCCTTCGATTATTTGCGGCCGCAGACGCTCGAGGAAGCGGTGAACCTGCTCGTGCAGCACGGCGAAACGGCGAAGCTGCTGGCCGGTGGCCACAGCCTGATTCCCGCTCTGAAACTCCGGCTGGCGCAACCCAAGACCGTCATCGACATCGGGCGCATCGCGGACTTGAGCTACATCCGCGAAGAGGACGGCAGGATCGCCGTCGGCGCGATGACGACGCATCGCGCCATCGAGGCATCGGCCTTGTTGGAGGAGAAGTGCCCATTGCTGCCCGAGGTCGCGCGACACGTGGGCGACGTCCAGGTGCGCAACCGCGGAACACTGGGCGGCAGCCTCGTGCACGCGGATCCCGCGGCCGACTGGCCGGCCGCCATCCTGGCTCTGAACGCGGAAGTGGTGACCGTCGGACCGAAGGGTCCGCGCGTCATCGCCGCGAAGATTTTTTTCATCGACCTTTTCCAGACCGCGCTTCGCCCGGACGAAATCCTCCGCGAAATCCGCGTCCCGGTGACCGCGAAATCGGTGGCCTACGTGAAGACTGTCCAGCGTGCCAGCGGCTTCGCCATCGCCGGCGTGGCCGTGGTGGTGAAAGCCGCGGCCAAGACCGTGAGTGTGGGCATCACCGGCGTTGCGGCCAAGGCGTACCGCGCCACGGCCGTGGAGACCAAACTGGCAGGGCAGCCCCTTTCCGCGGAGAACATCGCCGCGGCGGCGGCGAGGGCCGCCAATCGCATCGAGCCGTTGGGCGACATCCATGCCTCAGCCGAGTACCGCGCACACCTGGCGCGACTGAACACCCGGCGGGCGTTGGGCGTGGCCGCGTCGCGGGCGTAGCCCGGCGCAGTCCTCCGCCTGGCAGCCTGTCGGAGCCGTATCCATACAGTGGAGCATGATTCTCGCTCGCAAAACGAAGACACTGAAAGGTGGCGCGAGTTGACCTCAACTTGCTTTGGACCATTTGCTCTCGCGTTAGCGACTTGGGGTCAAGTCGCTCCATCTGCAATTGCATCGTTACGGCTGAGCCGGATCATCCGATTCCGCGCGGGCAGGTGGACGGCAACAAACGTCCAAACTCAAAGTCCGACCGGCTGCTCGGCACCATGATCATCGAGGGTACCCACAGCATCGCTGCCGCGCCGGCGCATGTCTTCGACCGCTTGATGGAACCGGCGGTCTTGCAACAGGCCATCCCGGGCTGCGACAAACTGGAGAAGACTGGCGAGGATGAATATGTTGCCCACCTGAAACTCGGCATCGGGTCGATCAAGGGCAGCTACTCCGGCAAGGTCAGTCTTTCCGACCGGCAACCGCCGCACAAATTCACGTTGCACATGGAAGGCAAGGGCGGCCCGGGGTTCGTCAAAGGGACTTCAGCGATCGAACTGACAGCGGACGGCCGCGCCACGAAGCTGCATTATTCCGCCAATGTTCAGGTCGGCGGGCTCATCGCCGCAGTCGGCTCCCGGATGATCGAAGCGGCGGCGAAGAAACTGGCGGGAGAGTTCTTCCACAAATTCGGCGCGATTGTTGCGGATGCCGGAAAGCAGGCACGCTGACGAAGGCGAAAGAACCCAGCTTACTTTCGCCCAAGGACCAACCTCATGAGTGAACAACCCAGAAACGATGCACCCTTGGATCGACGAGGTTTTCTCAAAACCGTTGGCGGCAGCCTGACGGCGGCGGCCCTGATGCTGACTCCCCGGGAGCAGGCGAAGGCCCAGGCTCTGGCGGAAAAGAACAAGTTGGACCGCATTGCGTCCTGCACCTGGCCGATCCGTTACATCTTCAAGACGATGGCTGCCCGCTTCCGCCGCACCGCCCCGAGCGGCCCGGCCAATCCCGCGGCCGGTCAGGGTGCCGTAGCGGGCGGCCGGGGCCCTGACGGCGCGGTCGGCCGGGGGGGCGGCAGGGGCGGCCTGCCCCAGGGAAACGCCGGCCTGACGAGCGCCCAGATGAAGGAGATCTATGGCGAGATCACCATGCTGGATTTCCCGCAGTTCACGAAGGACACCTTTCCTGGCGTGACCCAGATGGACATCCGGTCCTCGTTGTTTGGCGACGTCACCGACGACAGCATGTTCGTGCAGGGCACCTTCGATCCGTCGAGCGCTTCTGGAAAAAAGTGGCTGGACACGTTCGTCGCGAAGATGGTGGCGACCGGCACCAAGGTCCGGCACATCTCGAACAATGCGCCGACGAATCTGGCCTCCCCGGATGACGCCCTGCGCAAGGCGGGTGTCGAGGTGGGGAAAAAATGGCTGGATGGCGCAGCCATCCTCGGCGCCAGGTCGGTGCGGATGAACTCGCCGCAGGCGCTTGGTCCGAGTATCAGGCCCCCGGCCATCCCGCGAGCCCGCGACGGGTATCCAAGGAATATCGACATCATGCCGCTCCTGGCGGCGGCCATTGAGTCCTACAAGGAAATGGCCGACTACGGCGGGAACCTTGGCATCAGGGTCACGATCGAGAACCACTGGGGGTTGGCCGCGGATCCGATGAACGTCCGGACGATCATTGATGAGGTCAATCATCCCTATTGCGAAGCCTCGCCGGACTTCGGCAACTGGGAATATGACTACATGTTGTTCCACGGTCTCAAAGCCCTGGCCCCGTATGCCCACACGCACGTGCATGCGAAGTACTGGGACCGTTGGGGTGACAAGAATGATGTCCAGCGTTCGACCAGAATCATGCTCGCCGCCGGTTTCAGGGGGACATTCGCGCTCGAGTACGAGTCGGGTCCGTTGAATGGCATCGAAGGCGCCAAATACCTCTTCAAAGAGGTGATGGCCGCCCTCTCGTCTCCGGTCCCGGTCATCTAAACCGCATCGCGGCAGGCGAATCTTTTTTTCTTGGCGAACGGGGCGCAACGGCGCCGTCGTCAACCCCGTGGTGAAGACCCCCGATGCCAGCAGCAAGTCGGTGAACGCCCTCGAAGTCCGGGAACAGGCGGTTTTGTCCCTCTACACGACGCCATAATTTTCCCCCGATTGTGGAGGGCCGAGTTCCGGCGAGGCCGCTTCGTCGGCGGTAGGTCGGTTTCACATTTTGTAGCGACGGTCGATGACCGCCCTCTCCAGGGCCGATCGGCGCAGGAAGTCGACCCGTCGTCTTCTCCTCGCTCGACTTGGCCTGAGCCGCCGGTCAAGTTCTCCTCGATTCCCCCGGGAGCGTGCCGCCCCTCGCGCGGACCGGGTATCGACGCTGCAACCAGAACCTAGGCGAGCCGCATCATGGACCCACTCGAATTTTTCATCGATCCGAAGCAAATCGGACTGCCGACGCGCGACGAACTCGTCGCCTATCGGACGTGGCGAAGCTGGCGCAGCGGTTCCCGAACGTCCCGATCATTTGCGGCCATTCCGGCGGGGACTGGGAGCTCGGCGTCCGTGCCATCCGACCGGTCAAAAACGTCCTTTTTGAGTTCGCCGGCTCCGATCCGCACTCCGGCGCGGTGGAGTACGCCATCAAGGAGGTTGGCGTCAATCGGATCGTCTGGGGCGGCCACGGCCCGAGCCGCAGTTACGCCACCGAACTGGGCAAGATTTTCGATGCGGATATCTCACGGGCCGACCGGATGAAAATCTTCGGTGGAAATTTCCGCCGGATGGCGGCCGATATCTTCCGCCGCAAGGGCATGAAAATCGAACTCTAGCCATGAAGCCTATCGCACGACGCCGCTTTCTCAAAGATTCCCTGCTGACCGGGGTGGCGCTTTCGCTTCCCAACGAACTGCTGGCCGCCCAGACCGCGCCCCGCGGCCAGCCCGCCGCCTCCCCGGCCATCGGGCTCATCGACACCAACGTGAATCTTTTCGACTGGCCCTTCCGCAAACTGAAATACCGCGACACCAGGGCCCTGGTGGCAAAACTCAGAAAACACGGGGTGATCGAAGCCTGGGCCGGAAGCTTCGAGGCTCTGCTCCACAAGGACATGGACGGGGTCAATACCCGGCTGGCCGGCGAATGCCGCGCGCACGGGGGCGGCATGCTCGTTCCCTTTGGCAGCGTCAATCTGGCGTGGCCCGACTGGGAGGAGGATGTGCGGCGCTGCCACGAGGTGCACCGGATGCCGGGCATCCGGCTCTTTCCGGGTTATCAGGCCTTCGACCTCGATCACGCGGAAATGCCCCGTCTCGTGAAAATGATCGCGGAGCGGAATCTTATTCTGCAGGTGGTCTATGCCATGGAGGATTCGCGGGTGTATCACCCCATCTTCAACGTTGGCCGGGTGACATCCGCCCCACTGCTGGAGGCCTTGAAAGGCGTCCCAAACGCCAAGGTCGAACTCCTCCATTTCACCGGTTCGCCCCGGGGCGAGGATCTGCACCAGTTCATGACGCAGACAAATGCGGTCATCGACATCTCCCGCTTCGAGGGCAATGGCGCCGTCGGGCGGTTGATCGGCTCAGGCCCGGGGTTTTCGTCCGGCGGGGCGCCGGGCATCAGTCATGGCCGCGCGCCGGTCGAGCGCATCGTTTTCGGTTCGCACGCCCCGTACTACCCCTTGGAAACCGCCCTTTTCAAACTGATCGAGTCGCCCCTGAAGCAGAGCCAGTTGCACGCCATCATGCAGGGAAACGCCCGGCGGCTGCTCCCGCGGGCGTGAACTGATAACTGATCTTGAACCGCTCCCCGGGAAAACCAAGTTTCCTATCAATAAATCCAGTTTCCTATCAATAAATCCGAATTCTTACACCCCCTCCGCGGCGCGCGCTTTATGATGCGCGCCACGTTTGTCCTGCCGGCTATCGTCGCCCTGTCACTGGTGGGGTGTGCCACGGCTCCGAATGCCGAACGGACCAACGCGAACCAGCTGTTCGCCAGCGCGGGTCCCTACCGCGACAACGACCTCGCCGACAATAAAATCATCGAGCCGGATGAGAACAAAGGGTACCGTCTGGGATTCGTGGAATTCGACGAGCAGGGCTGGTTGCTGTACCCAAGCCAAAGACAGCTCCTGCAGGTCCAGCATCTTGTCGCGCGGGAGGCCAGGCTGGTGGGCGCGCCGGGACAGCGTCCGAACGGCATAATCCTCGTGGCCTTTGTCCACGGGTGGCAACACAACGCCGCGCGGGACGATGCAAATGTGGAAAGTTTTCGGAATCTGCTGGCCGAAATGGCGCGGGTCGAACGCGGGCTGCCCGTCCCGCGGAAAATTGTCGGGGTCTACCTCGGCTGGCCCGGACTATCTCTCAATGCCGGTGTGCTGACCAACCTCACGTTTTACTCGCGAAAAAATACGGGCGACCGGGTGGGTTACTATGGCGGGGTGACGGACGTGCTCGGTCGTCTCGAGAAACTCCATAATGAAATCAACGACGCCAATCCGCAGAACCGGAGCTATTATGTCGTGGCGGGGCACAGTTTCGGCGCCCAGGTCGTCTATAATTCACTGGCGAATGTCGTGACGCAACGGCTCGTCGAGGCCCGGATTTCGGCGGACATCAAGCTGCACCGGACGAAAGACACCGACGTTTCCGGCAATAACGTTTTCACGGTTCGCCAGGTTGCGTCGCCCAACGACAAGCCGGTGAAACCATTCGGCGATTTGATCGTGCTGGTGAATCCGGCGTTTGAAGCGGCGCGCTACCACAACCTCAAGACGTTATCCGAGCAGTTCCCCTATCCCGACGCCCAGCGCCCGGTGCTGGCGATCTTCGGCTCTGAAACGGACAAAGCGACCAAACTTGCCTTTCCGGCCGGGCGATTCTTCTCGACGATGTTCCAGCGCTATCGCGACGGCGAACCCGGGAGGGAGCAGGCGTGGTCAAATGTGCACACCATTCCGTGGACCGACCGCTACGTCACTCACCAACTGGGGAAGACCAGCGACACACTCGAGTTTTCCCGGTCCCAGCCTACGTCGCAAAATCAGAAGTCCCTGGTTCGCGCGCCGAACGTCGACAGCAACTCGCCCGCGCGACTGCGCGAGGTCATGGTCAACTGGGACGCCGAAACCCGCGCCGGGGCCCTTGAGCTGGCCGATTGCTTTCTGGTCCCGAAGCACACGGCAGTTGCGAGCTGGACGCCGTTCTACGTCGTCAAGGTAAAGCCCAGCCTGGTGGACGGCCATAGCGACATCTGGCGGGCGGAGTTCCGAAACTTCCTGGCGCAGTTCATCACGATTTCCCTGCGACACACCGACTGAGATCTGGCAAGGCTTCCCGCGGAATCAAGTGCTGCTCCCCGGCGTTTTCCTGCTGCCAGTCCAAGGTTGAAAACTGCAGCTCATTTGTATTATGAAACGACAGGATTCCGATTCCTGTGGCGAATCTGTTCGGGACCACCGTTGCGAAAATAGCTTCTTCCGGTGGCGCGGCCACGACCTTCGGGACCCTGCCCACCGGGGCCAGCGGGCAGGCCATCGCCGTGGATGGCAGCGGCAATGTCTTCGTCGGTACCGCCCAGGGGGCAATTTACCGGTTCAATTCCAACGGCGTCCGCAACTCCACGCCGTTGGTCTCCGGTTACGCGGGCGGGATTAGCGCGCTGGCATCCGGATTGGCCCGGCCACGGGGAATCGCCGTCCAGCCGTCGAGTGCGCCCGCGACGCCTCCGACCGTCACCACGCATCCGCAGTCGCAGACGACAACCGTCGGATCGGCGGTGACGTTCACCGTGGCCGCTGCCGGGACAACACCGATTTCGTATCAATGGCAGAAAGGTGGCGCAAATATTTCCGGAGCGACGAATGCGACCCTAACGTTGTCGAACGTACAGAGCGCGGATGCCGGAATCTACTCGGTCGTGGTCATAAACTCGGCGGGTTCGACAACCAGCGTGTCCGCGACGCTGACCGTCAACGAGGCGGTGAGCGCGCCGACGATTACGACCCAGCCGCGAAGCCAGGGCGTGAGGCTGGGCGGCACGGCCTCGTTCAGCGTCGTGGCAACCGGCGGTGGATTGTCCTATCAGTGGATACGAGCAGGTGGCGGTCCTGGCGGGCGGCCCAGCGCGGTGGTTGGATCTGCCAGCACGTTGACGCTGACGAACGTGCAATCAAGCGATGCCGGGGCCTATTCGTGCCAGGTGCGAAATGCGCTTGGCTCGGTCACCAGCGAGTCAGTGTCGCTCACCGTCATCACCGAAGATCCGCCGCAGATTACGTCCGCGCCGGCGGGCGTTACGGTTCAACCCGGCAAATCAGCCACGCTTGCCGTGACCGCCTCGAGCGCGGGTTTGACCGAACCTACATTCGCCTCCGGCCAGGCCGTCACCATGACGGCGAAGGCGAATCCCGGATCGTATTTTACCGGCTGGGATGGCGATTTGAAGGGCACGGATCCGTCGAAGACGCTGTTGATGGAAGGCGGAAACAAGAGCGTGACTGCGACGTTCACCGCGGGTTTCACGGTAAATGTTATTATCTCGGCGCTGGGTTCGGGCAGCGGAACGGTCGAGCTGACCCCGCCGGGTGGAGTCTACAAACCGGGCGATGAGGTCACCGTCACGGCCAAGCCGGCCTCCGGATCGACGGTGACTTGGGGCGGCGATTTATCCGGCTCGACGCTGTCGCAGAAGATGACGGTCGACCGAAACAAAACCATCACGGCCGTTTTCAACCTGGCGGCAAATGATTCCGGGCAAACCAATGGGCGCTTCGAGATTCGAGCCGTGGGTACAGGGAGCTTTCTCCCTTTTGGCATTCCGTTCGACCTGGTATTCGAAAGGAATACCAGCGGCTTTACGCTCGTGCGCGATCCCGTGGTCAATCTCCACGTCCCGCGCCTGTCCAGCGACGGCCCCGCGGGGGGATCATTTAGCGGCTCACTGTCCGCTAACGGCGCGCTCCAGCTCACGACCCACAATTTTTCTGACTTGGGATCGCCGTTTGGCACCTATGAGCAAACGATGACTTACAGCGGCACGATTACGATTTCCTCCAGCGGGGCTGCCACGGGATCCGGCACATGGGCATATAGCGAAACGAGAATCGAAACGCGTGGATCACCGCGGACTTTGACCGGCTCCGGCACGTGGACGTTGACCCGCAGGCTGTAGCCGCTGCTGTGAATATCGAGTTCGCCCTCGGGTATGCCCGGCGGGGCCGTCGGTCGGGGTCAGCGTCGGTCGGGGTCAGGTCGCGAAACGCGAATTCAGGGCAGACCTTTCGCGATTCGCGTCACCCCAGTGTCTGCGATTCCAGCGGCGCTTTTGGCGTTTTGCCTTGGCCGCGTCCACTACGGCAAATCGTACACTTCCACCAGCGCGTACCCGGTGCCCCCACTCACCCCTGAAACTTTGACCGTCCAGTTACCGGGCTGAAGAGGCAATGCGGACGGGGTCAGGCCGTTCGTCGTTCGGAATCGGTGCACCGGTAGTTCTCCGTTCAAGCCGCGGTAAACGTCGAACGGCCTGACCCCGTTTTCGACCGGTTATATCGACAACACCACGAAGACCAACGCGGCCGACGGCGAGCTCGTGTCTTGGCC
>JACQWL010000149.1 GCA_016209255.1 Verrucomicrobiota bacterium | reverse complement strand
CTGTAGCGGCGGTCTATGACCGCCGGGAACATCGCAGTGGCTTCGACGGCGGTCATAGACCGCCGCTACAGAAAACTGAGATGCGCCCAGGGGGAATTCGGCCGGCAGTTTGGGCTGGCGGCACGCCGCGCTTTTGCCGAACACTCAACGGCGATGAATTCCCGTTTTGTCATTCTGAGACACCCATCAACGCCACGTTGCGTGGTTTCTTACCAATGAACTTTCCGCAGCGCGGGGTTGGAGCCTGCTCGCCGGCGATTCTAAATCCTGTCCATCCGCGCCCATCGAGCATCGCCTGCAAGCAGGCTCCTACAATTGGCAACCGGGAGTTCATTGGCAGCGCAGCGGAAAACCCAACAGGATGTACGCAGGCGGTCGCGCCGCTGGATTCTTCGCTGCCGCTCAGAATGGCACGCAGGGGGGAGTATGATCGTCGGTTAACACCCAACGGCCTGGCGCTGGCTCGGGGGCTCGCCCAAACCTTCTCGAAGATGCTGCTGCGACACGCATGGGTCGGCTTGGCTGCATGGCTGCCGGTCTCCCTGCCGGCGCAGGTGACCGAGTCGCCCCGCACGGTGGCGCCCGGGCGCGTGCTCGTGCGGATCGACGGGCTCAAGCTCACCTTCGATCGGGCGGATGCGGCCGGCAACACCTACGACGCGATCGGGGTCGCCTCGACGACCCTGCGCGCCGGCCTGACCGAGATGGTCGATCTCCAGGTCGGACTCGATTTCTTCGTGAAGGAAACGGTCAGGTTTCGGGGCGCCCGCGACTCCGACTCCGGGCTCGGTGACGTTTCGTTTCGGACCAAATGGACGTTTTGGCGCGACGACAAGTCGGGCGCCGCCGCCGCGGTGATGCCGTATGTCCGATTTCCCACGGGCAGCAGTGCCGTGGGCAGCAAGGCGGTCGAGGGTGGTGTCATTGTACCGTGGGCGATGGACGCGGGCGCAGGATTCAGAGCCGGTGCGATGTTTCAGTGGGATGTCGTCCGGAACGATGCGGACAACGGTTACGACGCGCACTGGTTTGTGAGCGGCTTTGCCGTGCGCGATCTAAGCCAGGCCTTCGCCGTGTACGGCGAAACCACCGCCGAGATTCCATCGACGGGTTTCTCGAACTCTGCGGCGACGATGGGCGCCGGCGTCCTGTGGCGATTCTCGAAGAACCTCGTGTTCGACTACGAACTGCAGCGGGGCTTGGGCGACCGCGCCCCGGCTTGGACGCACATCTGGCGAGCCAACTGGGAGTGGTGAGGTTTTTGCTGCGCAAAAACCTGATTCTCCCGGCTCGACGCGAATCGTGCCCGTCGGAGCTACGCCGGGCGAAATCGGGCGCCCGGCGGACTTGCACGGTGCGGCGACGCCCGCAGTGAGATCGCGGTGGATTCGGCGCCGCAACGTTCAACAAAAGTCGAAAGCGTCACGCTTGCTGCCAAGGTCGTGCACTCGGCGAAAACGGCGGCCGCGCCTTGTTCGATGAGATGCGAGACTTCTTCCTCCGAAGGCGGCGCATCCACTTCCTTGCCGAGCCCCAGCATATTCAACACCGCTTCGGTCGATTTGGTCAGGAACCCCACTCCCGACGGCCGTCAGTCCCTCACGACCTCGCCGGTCAATTAACGCGCGGAACGCTTCGCCGGCGCCCCTCCCGGAATTTGGCAAAGAAGGTGAAACCCGCCTTGACTGCCGCCGGCCGGCTCACGTTATGTGCCCGCGTTTCGGATGCCGTTTTACCGTTCCCCGTGCCCCCGCGTCAGTCAGGTGGTCGCCTTTGGGGCGCTTCTGCTTGCGGTCGCTTGGGTGCCGCTGACATCGCATGAGCTCCTGGAGTCAGCGGGCTGGATTCACCATGGCTCCGCTGCGGAAAGCGATCGCCGCCCGCCAGGTCGAACTCGCGAAGATTGGTTACGCCCAGTTTCAGGCGGCCCTGGCGGCCCGCGCGCGGTCGCTGGCCTACGACATCTTTGTCGCCCAACCGCGTGCCAACGCCGCGCGCGAAGTCGCCGACCGGATGCAGGCGCTGCAGGAAGTACTCGTTCAGCGCGACCCAGCCGGCCTCAACTCGGTGCTCGAAACCCGAATCCTCGAGGCCAGTGCGCTCACGCTGCAGCGCCGCGCCAGCCAGGCGGAGGTCGCCAAGCGGGCGGCATTGATCGAACTCAACCAACTGCGCGGCCTGCCGCTCGATGCGACGCTGCGGGTGGCGTCAATAGAATGGCAGTTCCAGCCCGTGCCGGCGAACGCGGAGCTGATCGCGGCCGCTCGCGGCTACGCGTTCGAACTGCGGATGCGCGCGGCCGAGCTGGCGCAGCAGGGATTCAAGGTGTCGCTGGCGAGGAACGAGCGCCACGGTAACATCACGGTTGCGCCGTTCTACTCCGAGGAAAACGCCGGCGACCGGGAGCGCAAAGTCGGCGTCGGCGTCAGCGTCCCGCTGCCGTTGTGGAGCCAGAACGCTGGCTCCGTCGACACCGCGAGGGCGCGGCTCGAACAGGCGGAGGTGTCGGTGCGCGTCACCCAGCGGCAGATCGAGCGGCAAGTCGTCACGTCCGCGGGCGAGTACGCAATCAAGGTCGCGGAGATCGGGCACTGGCGTGCGGAGGCGGCGGAACAGTTTCGGGTCGCGGCGGCGGAGGCAGACCGGCACTTCCGGCTGGGCGCCGTGCCGATCGCGACCTATGTCGAATTGCAGAAACAATACCTCGACGCGATCGAGGCGCTGCTCGAGACGCGCCGCGAGGCGTTCGCCGCGGGCCAGCAGGTGGAGCTGCTCACGGGAGTGAAGCTCCACACGGCGGGCATGGCCCGATCCACCCCACTGGCGGAGCCCAAGCCATGATCGACCGAATTCTGGAGTTCGGTCTGCGGCAACGCGCCATCGTGCTGCTCGGCGCCTGCGCGCGGAGTTCCCTGAAATCACGCGCATCTTCTCGCGCATCGGCACGAGCGAAATCGCGTCCGACCCGATGCCGCCGAACGAGAGCGATGTCTACGTTTTCTACCAGCCGGTCGAGGCGTGGCCGAGGACGCCGGGGCGCCCGACCACCAAGCTGGAGCTTCGCGAGCAGATGGAAGCGGCGCTCAAGAAAATCAATCCCGACTACGACCTGCTCTTCGCGCAGCCGATCGAAATGCGCTTCAACGAAATGCTCGAAGGCACCAAGGCCGAGCTGGCGGTGAAGGTTTTTGGCCCGGATTACGACGTGCTCGAGCCTCTCGCCGGACAGATCAAGGGCATTCTCGAAAAGACACCTGGCGTGGCGCAGGTCGAGTTCGAGACCGAAGGGCGCACCCCACAATTGCAGCTGAATGTAAAGCGCGACGTGCTCCGCCGCCATGGATTGCAGGCGGGCGAAGTGAACCGGGCGGTCAGAGCCGCGCTCGGCGGCGAGGCCGTCGGCACCATCGTCGAGGGCAACCGCCGTCGCGACATCGTCGTGCGGATGCCCGAGTCCTTGCGCGCCGCCGACGCGGAAATCCAGAAGCTCCCGCTCCGCGTCGGAGCGGCGGGGCTCCTGCCGCTGGGCAACGTGGTCGAGTTTGCCACGCTCCAGACCGTCGAGCCGATCCAGCGCGACGACGGCCAGCGCCGCGCCGCGTTGATGGTGAACCTGAAAACGCGCGACATCGAGGGCTACGTCCGCGCCGCCGGGCAGACCATTCGTGAACAGGTGAAGATGCCGGAGGGCTACATCGTGCAGTTTGGCGGGCAGTATGAGAACCTGCAGGATGCGCGCGCGCCTGGCCGTTGTCGTGCCGTCCGCGCTCGTGCTCATTTTTGTGCTCATCTTCCTCGCGTTCGGTTCGCTCCGGCAGGCGCTGCTGGTGTATTCCGGAATCCCGCTGGCGACGGTCGTCATTGGCGGCATCATCAGTTCGACGCTGCTGACGCTGGTGGTGCTGCCGGTGCTTTACGCCTGGGTCGAAAGATGGAGCGCGGACAATTCGGTCGTCCAATCCCACCGCACCCCTCCCGATTCGCATTCAGGTTGAGGCGCTGCGGCCTGATCGCTCACCGGCGCGATCGCGCGCCGCTCGCACCGCGGCCGGCTGGCCACGCGGCGATCCTATTCACGGCGGAGATGCGCTTTACTTCTCCGGTTCAACGAGGATTTTTCCCGCGGCGGCGAGGCTGAGCGCGATCGGCCGGCCGGCCGGCTTGCGCAGGGTGAGAAGACCGGCGGCGAGATTGCGCTCCGTGACCCGCAGGGACGTGCCGGGCTGCAGCCCGTTTTGCTCGGCGAACTGGAGGAACTCCGGGGATTGGTCCGTGACGCGCACGATCCGGAACCGGCGCTCCGTGGCGCAGGTCGCGAGCGTGGCGTAAACCTGCGAGCGAAGCTTGCCCTGGCGGCTGGGAATGGGGTCGCCGTGCGGATCGGTCCCCGGGTGTCCGAGCAGCGCGTCGAGCCGGTCGAGCACCTCGTCGGAGACCGCGTGCTCGAGCCGCTCGGCTTCCTGGTGGACCTTGGCCCAGTCCATCTTGAGCACGTTGACGAGAAACGTTTCCACCAGGCGGTGCTTGCGCAGGACGTTGAGCGCAACGCTCCGGCCTTCGTCGGTGAGGCGGACGCCGTGGCGCGGCTGGTGTTCGACCAGGCCCCCGTCGGCGAGCGCTTTCACCATCGTGGTCGCGGTGCCGGGCACGACGGCGAGCGCGGCGGCCAGCGCGCCCATCGAGACCAGGTCGTCGGCTTCCTCGGAAAGGAGGAGGACGTGCTTGAGATAGTTTTCGACGGTGCTCGTCACCATACCGGCACTGATATGGGTTCAGCGTCTTGACGCAACCAAAACATTTATTTTGACTATTCAAAATACCTTTCGCACAATACTCGGCGATTGCTTATGCACCACCTTCGCTTTTCCCACCCTCGCGTCGCAGCGCTTCTCGCGGCCCTGGCCGCCGCGGCGCCGGGCGTCCCAACCCATGCCGCCGAGAAAGGCGCGCCGAATAAAAGTGCCTACACGCTTTTCAATCCGACGCCCCCCGATCAGATGCGCGATCTTTCCACGGATCGCCCGGACCAGACCGAAAGCGCCTACACGCTCGATGCCGGGCACGTTCAACTGGAGATGGACGTCGTGAGCCATACCCACGACCGCGACAGCGAAGGCGGCGCGGACGTGCGCAGCCGTACGTGGGTCTTCGCTCCCGTGAATCTGAAGCTCGGGCTCCTCAACCGCGTTGACCTGCAATTGATGCTCGATCCTCACGTGCGGGTGCGGGTCGAGGATCGGGTCGCGAGGACGGCAGGGAAAGCGTCGGGCTTCGGCGATGCCACGACCCGGCTCAAAGTGAACATGTGGGGCAACGACGGCGGAAGGACCGCGCTCGCGCTGATGCCTTTCGTGAAGTGGCCGTTGTCCGCCTCGAGTCTGCGCAACGGCAGGACCGAAGGCGGGCTGATTGTCCCGCTGGCAATCGAACTCGCCGAGGGCTGGGGTATGGGCCTCATGACGGAGGTCGACTTCGTCCGCAACGGTGCGGATACCGGCTACGACCGGGAATGGGTGAATTCCGTCACGGTCGCCCGCGATCTCACGGAGAAGGCCGGTTGTTACGTGGAATTCTTCACCGTCACCGGCAGTGCCCCGGGCTTCAAGTGGAGCGGACAACTGGACATCGGTTTCACCTACGCGCTCCATGCGAACGTGCAACTCGATGCCGGCTGCAATTTCGGGGTGACAAAATCCGCGCCGAACTACCAGCCCTTCGCCGGCATCTCCTACCGCTATTGATTTTTTCTCCATGAAACCCGTCCCCTCATCTTTGTTTCGTTCCGCGTTTGGCGCGCTTACCTTGTTCGCCGGCGGGGTGCTCGCACTGGCTTTGGCTTTTGCGCTGGCCGTCCCGCGGGCGCGCGCCCACATCGTCCTGCCGGAAAAATTGCATCCCGTGGCCGAGAGTTATCGGCGGGTGAGTTTTATCTTGAATGTGATCCCGGTCGCGTGGGATCAAGTCGATCCCGAGATTGTCGCGCTGGCGGAATATTGGCGGGCAATCGACGCGCCGGCCGCCGACAACTTTTTGAAAGACGGACAAGCAATCATCGCCAAGGCGACAATCAAACCGGACCCGGAAAAAGGAATTGAACCGATGCCCCGGCGGCAGGCGGCAGCCCGGGTCTTCGAACTCTGCACGCGGGTCATTCCCGTGCTGGTGCGCCACCACCTGAAAGAAACCGAGCAAAGGACCGACAACCGGCTGGAGACTTTGGCGAAGGTGAAAAAAGCCCACGGTATCTGGCAGGCGTTTGAAGACACTTTGAGCGTGGTGGACTCCGAGGCCTACCGCGCACAAGGCCAGGCGTGGCTGCAGATGACCAGCGCGCTGGGAACACCCGGCCTCTTGGGAGCGGGAGCCGTCCCGTTCGATCGCGAGAATTTCCGCCAGCAGTCGCAGGTGGTTTTGGATTATCTGGATGGCAGTTACGGCAAGGAGTTTCACGCGGTGGAAGGCCGTCGGCTTGCGCCTGCCCCCATTCGCAGCGCCACGTTCAACCACGAGGCGAAGCTGCCCCTGCGGCTTCCGCCCGGCACGAACATCAACAAACAACTCCCGCGTCCGCGCCAGATCCTGAACATGACCGCTCGCGGAGTCGATGAAAGTGAGACGGCCCTCATCGCTCTCGGTGACATGGCGTTCGATAGCGCTGAAATTTTCGGTGAACCGGCCCGATCGCTCGGGATCAACTGCAATACCTGCCACAACAAAAGCATCACCAATCCCAATTTTTTCATTCCAGGTTTGTCAGCCCGACCGGGGGGCGCGGACATCACGGGAAGTTTCTTTGCCGGGCAACTGAACAACGGACACTTCGATCCGTTGGATATTCCCGATTTGCGCGGCATTCGTTTCCTGGCGCCCTATGGTCGAAATGGGCGATTCGAGTCGCTCCGGGATTTCACGCGCTTTGCCATCGTCAATGAATTCAACGGCGATGAGCCTGACCCGATGCTGGTTGATGCCATCATTGCCTATATGAATGAATTCGATTTCCTGCCCAATCGTTACCTGAACCGGGATGGAACCCTCAACGAGCAAGCGCCCGCGGACGCGCGTCGCGGCGAGAAGATTTTCACCCGACCCTTCCCGCAAATGAACGGGATGAGTTGCGCGACCTGCCATATCCCGTCAGCCAATTTCGTGGATCACAAGCGGCACGATGTCGGAACGGTGAAAGGTTCCGAACCGTTCTCGCGCGATCGGGCGTTAAAAACTCAAACGTTGCTCGGGATCAGGCACACGCCGCCGTATTTCCACGATGGCAGCCATGCAACGTTGCGCGAGGTCTCCGAATATTTTAACAACTATTACAAGCTTGGGCTGAGCGCCAGGGAACTGGCGGACTTGACCGCGTACGTCGAAACGGTTGGCGATGGCATCGACCCGATGGAAGATACGGTCCACACGCTCGAGGCGGAGATGCAGGAGTTCAGCTTTTTCCTGTCGGCATTCGAGTTTCTGGACGACAAGAACAAGCCGGACCTGATGGGTCTGACCTTCCGCACGATCGCGACGGAAATTCGCGCGCACAAATGGGATTTGCAGGATTACACCCACCTGCCCGTGCTCGATAAAATGGCGGAGTTGATGGACCAGGCCGACGCTGCCCGCAAGACCGATGACCGCGTCACGATGCGGAAACTGGTAGCCGCGTTTCGAGAGCTGTATGACAAGAACAAGGTGTTCCTGAAATAAGACGCTGCCTGGATCCGCAAACCTGAAAAAAGAATTCTCACCGATCTGACTCAACCTCGCTCCCGCAAATTTATGAAACGAACCGCGTTTCTTTCCCTTCTTTTGACGGCCGCCGCGCTGTCGTTACCGTTGCCCGCTGCCGAAAAGGCCGGGCCTAAACCCAAGTTGGCGGAACGTCCGCTCAACGCGAAAGCCGCTCCGCTCAACATCGCCTTCATCTCCTACGCCAATCCGCAACAGGTTGCGCGCGACAGTGAGGGCGTCACGAAATATCTGCAAAAATACCTCGGCATGGCCGTCAAAGGGTTCGTCACGCTCGACTACGGCTCCGCCATCGAGGCGATGCGGAGCGAGAAGGCCGACCTGGCCTTTGTGGACCCTCTGGCCTTCATGATGGCGCACGAGCAAATCGGCGCCCGCCCGTTGCTGCTTGAAATCTACCGGAGCGGCAAGCCCAGCTATCACTCCTGCATTTGGGTGCGCAAGGACCGCGGCCTCAAACAACTCGCCGACCTTCGCGGAAAGAGCATCGCCTTCGCCGACCAGGTGGACATGTCCGGCCACCTCATGCCGCGCGACGTTTTTGTCCGCGCGGGGTTGCTCCCAGCTCGACGCATCGAAGGCGAATTCTTCAAACAGATCTATTTCGCCGGTGGCGACGAGCAGGCCATGCGCGCGATGTTTAACGGATTCACCGACGCCGCTGGCGTGAGCCAATACTCCCTCGGCCTGCTGCGCGGCGAGGAACGCGACCAGGTCATGGCCCTGGCGACCTCCATCGAAAGCCCCGCCCACCTCCTGATGGCGCGTCCGGGATTGGGCGAGGAACTGACGCAACGGATCAAGCGAGTTCTCGTCGCACTCGACAAAACCAACTCCGCCGACAAAGCCATCCTCGACAAACTCTACGGCGTTCAAGGTTATGTCGAAGCCCAGCTCGATGACTTTGCGGAAATAGCCAAGGTGGCCGCTGCCTACGGCTTCGTGAAAAAGCCTGAGATGTTTTCCGTGGGGAAGGCTAAACCTTAGTCAGGCCGCTCGAACCCACCATGCCGCTCGAACTCTTCATTGCTCGATGGGTCGCGATTGGCTGGCTTCTTGCCGGCCTGTCCCATGTGCTGCACCCGGCCAAATGGAGCGCGCTTCTGCTACCGTTGCGAGTTGGTCTTGGGAGCTCTCACCGCCTATGACTCATTTTACAGGAGATAGCGGCCAAAACGAGCGGGCTGACAAAGCTGGCCGATAACCGGTGCGTTTTCGTGATTCAACTCGAACACATCGAAGTTGCCTATGGTCGGGAGCGCCCCGTCCTCGCGCTGGAATCCCTCCGCATCGCGCCCGGTGAACGCGTCGCCATCATCGGGCCGAGCGGCGCAGGCAAGAGCACGCTGCTCCGCTGCCTCAAAGGCTTCGTTCGACCCCGGCGCGGCAAAGTCGAAGTCCTCGGCGTCAACCTGGCCTGCTCCGGTCAAAGCGCACGCCGTGCGGTGA
This sequence comes from Verrucomicrobiota bacterium, assembly GCA_016209255.1. GTDB lineage: Bacteria > Verrucomicrobiota > Verrucomicrobiia > Opitutales > Opitutaceae > ER46. The sequence continues at coordinate 14,676 of JACQWL010000149.1, read as the reverse complement.
ATCAGCGCGTGGCCCTGATCTACCAGCAGTTCCGTCTCGTCCCGCGCCTGAGCGTGCTTGAGAACACGCTCTGCGGACGGCTCGGCCACACCCATCGCTGGCGCTCGCTGTTCGGCTGGTTTACGCCGGAAGACACCCGTGCCGCCTGGGCTGCAATCATCGAAGTCGGCCTGACGAAAAAAGTTCATCAGCGAGCGGACACCTTGAGCGGCGGCGAGCAACAACGCGTCGCCGTGGCTCGCGCCGTTGCGCAAGAACCCGAACTTATTCTGGCCGACGAGCCCGTCTCCAGCCTCGATCCCGCTTGGGCGGCCGACGTGCTCGAACTCCTCACGACCGTCCAATCCCACCATCATGCCACCCTCGTGATGACGTTGCACCAGCCGGAACTCGCGCGCGGTTTCGCCCAGCGGGTCATCGGCCTGCGCGCCGGACACATCGTCTGGGACGGACCGGCCGGCGACCTCACCGACGACAATTTACAAGCTCTCTATGGCAGCGATCAGTCCAACTACGTTCCATTCCGCCACGACGCCACCGCCTGACCCAGCCCGCGTTCGCCGCCGCGCTGGCTGGCTGGTGCTGGCCGCGCTCACGTTGGCGGCACTCGCTTGGTCCGTCGTCGGCACGGAAACCAGTTTCGCCAGCCTGCATCGCGCGTTGCCCAACATGAGCGCGTTTCTCCACCGCATGTGGCCACCTGACCTGTCATGGGACACCAGCGAGGCGCGCCCGTTCTCACCGCCCCTGCGACTGGCCGCGGCCGCCGTGGCCATCACGCTGCAAATCAGCCTTCTCGGCACTGCGCTGGGCGCGGTGGGCGCGGTGCTGCTCGGCCTGCTGGCTTCCGAGAATCTCACGCCGCACTGGCTGCACCATCCGATAAAAGTGTTCCTCGCCCTCGTCCGTTCGCTCCCGATCATCCTGCTGGCTCTGCTGTTTGTCGCCGCCATTGGCCTCGGCCCGATGCCTGGTGTGCTGGCCGTCGCGGTGCATTCCCTCGGCATGCTGGGCAAGCTTTACGCGGAGGAATTCGAGACTGCCGACCCTGGCGTATGGGAGGCCCTCGATGGCGCGGGCGCGAACTGGTTTCAAAAGGTTCGCTTCGCCCTCTGGCCGCAAGCCGCCCGCCAGATTTTTTCGCACACGCTCTTTCGGTTCGAAATGAACCTGCGCGAATCGGCCGTGCTCGGTCTGGTCGGTGTGGCCGGGCTGGGTCTGTGGATCGAAAACTACCGCCGTGCCTTCGATTACCGCAGCGTTGCCACGATGGTTCTCGTAACCATGCTGCTCGTGCTCGCGGTAGACCAGGTGGTCTTCCACGCCCGCCGCCGGCTTAAGTAAGATATTCACCATGGATCACTGTGAAGTCGGCACCGACTCACCCCAACCGGGCTGGCGGCGCGCCGCGGCGTCGCCGAGCTTGCGGGAGGTGCACCGCACGATCACGGTGCCGGCCAACGCCTCGTTCTGGCGGAAGTGCCTCGCGTTCGCCGGCCCGGGATTCCTCGTGGCCGTGGGCTACATGGACCCGGGCAACTGGGCCACCGACCTCGCGGGCGGGGCGAAATTCGGCTATACGCTGCTGGCCGTCATCATGATTTCGAACCTGATGGCGATCCTGCTGCAACACCTGTGCATCAAGCTCGGCGTGGCCACCGGGCGCGATTTGGCGCAGGCGTGCCGCGATCACTATTCCAAGCGGACGGTGTGGTTCCTCTGGATCTTGTGCGAGCTGGCGATCGCCGCGTGCGATCTCGCCGAGGTGGTCGGTTCGGCGATCGCGCTGCAACTGCTCTTCGGCATTCCGCTGGTATGGGGCTGCATCATCACGGCGATCGATGTGATGGTCGTGCTCCTGCTCCAGAACAAAGGGTTTCGCTATCTCGAGATCGTCGTGGTCACGCTCATCGTGACGATCGGTTCGTGTTTCGCGGTCGAGTTGTTCCTCGCGAAGCCGGATGTCGGGGCCGTGCTCGCCGGATTTGTGCCGACCCCCGCGATTGTGCAAAATCCGGCGATGCTCTACATCGCCATCGGCATCCTCGGCGCCACCGTGATGCCGCACAACCTCTACCTGCACTCGTCGATCGTGCAGACGCGCCGATACGAGCAGACAGTCGGCGGCAAACGCGAGGCGATCAAGTTCGGCACGATCGACTCGACCTTCGCCCTGATGTTCGCGCTCTTCATCAACGCGGCCATTCTCATCCTTGCGGCGGCGGCGTTTCACAAAAGCGGCCACCAGGGCGTGGGGGCAATCCAGGACGCCTACCATCTGCTCGACGGGTTGCTTGGGGTGAAGTTTGCGGCCGTCCTGTTCGCGGTCGCGCTGCTCGCCTCGGGGCAGAACTCGACGCTGACCGGCACGCTCGCCGGCCAGATCGTAATGGAGGGATTCCTGAACATCCGGCTGCGCCCGTGGCTGCGCCGGTTGATCACGCGCTCCATCGCGATCGTGCCTGCGGTCGTGGTCATCGGCGTATTCGGCGAAAGCAGGACTACCGACCTGCTCGTCGCCAGCCAGGTCTGCCTGAGCATGCAACTCGGTTTCGCGTGCTGGCCGCTGATGCGTTTCACGAGCGAGCGCGCCAAGATGGGCGAGTTCGTCAACCCGCGGTGGATTAAACTGCTTGGCTGGGGCATCACACTCCTGATTATCGCCCTCAATGTGAGATTGCTGCTCGAGATCGCCGGAATCACCGGGAGCGGCTGACAACCCCACACCCCATTTTCTCATGTACAAGAAAATCCTCGTCGCCCTCGAGAACGGTCGCGCCGACGACACCCTGGTGCCGCACATCGCCGAACTCGCCCGGCGGCTGGGCGCGGAGTTGCTGCTGGTCCACGTCGCCGACGGCTGGGCGGCGCGGAACTTCGATCAGCTTAGCCTGGCCGAGTCGGCGGAGATGCAGGCCGATCGGGTTTACCTCGAGGGCGTGTCGGCGCGGCTGCGCGCGCTGGGCCTGACGGTCTCGACGGAACTTGCGCTCGGCAATCCGCCGACGGAGATCCTCAAGACGGCGCAACGGCGCGCGTGCGACTTGATCGCGATGACCTCGCACGGTCACAAGTTGCTCGGCGACATTTTCCTCGGCAGCACGATCGACCGGGTGCGACACAACACCGCCATTCCGATTCTCGTCGTGCGCGCGGGCAGCGGCCCGGCGGCGCTGCCTGGCCACGCCTGAGCTTGCCCTGTTGGTTCGAACTCGCGATGGCCAAAAGGGGTCAAACCCTAATGTCTGATATCAAGCGAAGGAGCGCCGCGGCCGCCGGACGCTTCCCTTGGCGCAATTCACTCACATACCGGCTGACCCCATCCGGATCGCCCATGTGCAACTTCTCGGCCAGCCAGGGATTCTTCACGGTTGATTTGGTTCGAAGGTGCGCAGCAATGGCCACTTTCCAAGCCACGGCCTTCGGCTGCTCAAGGATTTCGGTCCAGGAATGTCCAAGCCGCTCCATGCACGCGCCCAGAGCCTGCTCTCCCGCCCGCTCCCTGATTTCCGCGCTGTCCGCCTCAGCCAGATCCAGATCTCCCAGTGCCTCCCGGTGATCTTCGATCAGCGCCACCCGGAACTCGTTCGAGCCCATCGCCCAGCCCGCGCACATGCGCTCGAATCCGTGCGCCTCTTGCGCCGGCTCGTCTTCGTGCAACCAAGCGAGGAAATCCAGATAGGCGGCGTGGCCAGCCGCGGTATCAGGCAAGGCTCCAGCCGCGTTCAGCGCGTCTCCCAGCCGCAGCCACGGCGGCCGCGCCTTGGGCTTCGCGAGGAAATGCAAGCTGCTCCAGCGGTACTGGGGCGACGAGCGAGCCGATACGAGGTGGGCGCGCACCGGGTTCAGATGAATGTAATGAACCACCGCGCCCAAATGAGCTCCATCCTCCACCAGGATCGCGTGATACCGGCCTTGAAATACATGCCCATGCTCGCCGCGAAATCGATTGAAGCGGTTCGCATAAGTCGACTGCAACCACTGCATCCCTTCGACGAGATTCGCCGCCGGGGTTTCCAACGCCAGGTGGTAGTGGTTTCGCATGACGACGTAGCCGTGCACCCTCCAGCCCGTCTTCTCACATGCTTCGGCCAGACAGTCCAGAAACGCCTCCTTCGCGCCGTCGGTCGCGAACACGTCGGCCCGGTAGTTCCCACGGTTGATCACGTGGTACAACGCTCCCGCGTATTGAAGCCTCAACTTGCGCGCCATCCCGAGCCCGTGCCTCGGATTGTCTGTCCTGTCAATCACAGACATTAGGGTTTGACCCTTTTCGGAGTCGCCGATGGAAGTTGATAGGTTTTATCTTTTGCCTCACCGCCCAGTCGCCGACTCATTCGGTTCGATGTCGTCCAAGTCGAATGTAAAAGGGAAAGCATGACCTTTTTCTGCCGCGCCCAGCGAGCATCAACAAGAGAGCTTTCACGATTTCGCGTCACGGGCCAAAGGGTCCTCGCACTCGTCCGCCCGTCTTGTTCAGCCATCAAGGTCGTCCGCCCGTCTTGTTCAGCCATCAAGGCGCCGGCGCTCGCGATGATGTTGGTGGGATACTCGGGGTCGCGCGTGAGCGCTTGGAGGCGGGCGGCCTTCGGCGGCGGGCTCCGCATTGAAGCCGACGAGGGCACGCTCCATCGCGACCGCGCGGCCGGCGGCGGCGCCGAGGGCGACGGGCTTCTCTGCGAGCATGGCCTGAAACTTGATGAGTGTGACGTAGCGGTCGTCCAGGACGTGGAGCATTTCGGTCGTGGGTCGTTCGCAGTGGGAATGGCGGTCGCGATCGGCGGCAGCGACGGCGCGGGCGATGGGCGGAATCGCGCTGGCGGGGAGCGTCGTGGCGAGGAGGCGGGAGCGGTCTGGATTCTCGATCGAGAGGCAGGTGAGTTCGACGTTGGTGCGTGCGTGGTCGCGGGCGGTGGAGACGTTGGCGTTGGAAACGACGACATAAGTGGTCGCGAGCGCCACGAAGAGCAGGCCCAGCATCAGCCGTGAGCACGCGCAGGCTGAAGCGGTGGAAGCGGCGGCGGCGGTTTTGGCGAACCAAGGCGCCTCGAGGACGGCAATGTACGCGGCCATCCAGTCGCGGATGTTGCAGCCTAACGTGATTCCGGCGCGTCGGCCCTTGCGGTGCATCCGCCTGTGCGTTGCACGCAGACAGGTCGGCTTGGACGTAGTCCTCGTCCGGGCTGGCCGGGACAATGCCGCCGGCCCAAAACACCGGCTCGCCGTCGGCCCCATCCTGCTGTGCTGCGTGCATGTAGGACGAAGAGATTGCCAAGGCATTCAAACCTGTGGCCCACGGAACACACGGAAGACACGGAAAATGGAGATTGGGAATTCCGTGTTTTCCGTGTGTTCCGTGGGCAAGAATCAAAGGGTTCTTTCGGTTGTGGCCGCGCCGCGCCAGGAAATCTGGGGTCAGGAGCCGGTCAGAATGTGAAAAACCGGTGGCCGGATTCGCGGGATGGCTGAAACCCGACCTACTTGAATTCCAGGTTCCACGTCCGCTTCGCGTAGCCGTAGGCGGCCGGTTTTACTTCGCGCAGTTTCGTCAGCGCCTCGGCGGCGGAGCCGGCGGCGTATTTCGCCTCGAAGGCGGCCACCCGCGCCGCGTAGTCGGTGAGGAGCTTCGCCTTCACGTCGGGTTGCACGAAGGCGTGGCGGAGGGAATCGCGCCCGAGCTGGACAACTTCGCCCCACGAAAGCCGGAACAGCGTGACGGCCGTGTAGTATTCATCGGTCAGGTTGCTGTCCCAGATGCCGCGGTCGTCGGTGTTGAGGCAGACCGGAACCCCCGTGCGCAGGTATTCTGGAAACGGGTGCCGCGTGAGATCGGGGGTGTATTCGAGCAGCCGATTCGAGATCAGGTTGATCTCGATGAGGACGCGGCGCGTTTGCTGGAGGAGCAGGAGCGTGTCCGGATCGTGGATGAGATTGACGCCGTGCCCGATTCGGTTCGCGCCGAGCAGCAGGGTGTCGCGGATGTGCGAATCGGGCCCGTCCATTTCCCCGGCATGGATCGAGAGCGCGAGGGTGGGGTAGAGGGAGCGGAGCTGGCGAAACGTGTCGAGAAAGCGGCGCGGGAAGCCGCGGCCATTCTCCTCGCTGCCGGCCAGGTTGACCCCAACCCAAAGGTCGCGGTGCGCGTCGACGAACGCGTAGTTTTCCGCGAGCGCCACCTCGGCGTCGGGGCGAAACCGCAGCACCGTGCGCTGAAATCGCACCACGAGACCCGTGCCGGCGATGTCAGGCTGCGCGAGACGGCGGTGGATGGCGGCGACGGCTTCCTCCACCGGAATCGCGCGTCCGTCGTTGGCGACGAAACTGTCGGCGCCGAGCTGGGTTTCGAGATAACGCACGCCCTCGGCGGCGAACGTCTTCACGTCTTCGGCCAGCAGTTCGAGCTTCACCGGCAGGTTCCGGCCGATTTCACCTTTCCGCTGCAGGATGCCGCCGAAGAACTCGTCGCGTCCTTCACCCGGCGCATCGATCCGCAGGCTGTTGTGCCACGCGACGCGCTCGGCGGCCGTGAGTTCGGCCAGGGGCACATATTCGGCGCGCACCGCCGCCCCGAGCTGGTCGTAGGTGCGCTTCCGGATCGTGCGGTAGCGGGCGCCCGGCGCGATCGCGTCGGGCTCCGCGGCAATGTGGGCCCGGGTGTAAAAGGTGTCGCCGCCATTGCGCGCGGGATCGGTGCACGCCGCGAAGATCCACTCCGCGCGGTCCGAACCGCCGCTGTGGTTGTGGAGGTCGCCGCCTTTCGGCAGGGCATAGAGCAGCGCGTAAAGCTGCGCCGGCGTGGCATTTTTTTTCAACTCGTCGAAGCGGGCGGAAAAATCCGCCGCGTACGACGCCGCGGAAAATACGAGCAGGGCCAGGACCAGGATGGGTCTTCGCATGCGAAAAACACAACGGATGGCCAGGCCGCATGCAAGAGCGGGCGTGTCACGTGCCTGCGCCCCCGGGAACGGGCGCATCTCCGGCTGGCGGTGAATCGACCCCGGTTGGCCTGACCGACTTGGTTTTGGGTCTCCCCCAAACGAGAACATCCAAACTTCAACCTCCAAGCTCCAATGAAGCATCCAATCGTCCAATTTTCCGCTGGTAGCTTGCTTGGAGTTTTCCGCTTTTGCAGTTTCAATGGAGGTTGGTGCTTGGAATTTGGAGCTTTTGCTCTCCGGCGGCACCGTCAACCGGGAGATCTGCCCGTGCGAACGTCAATGCACGCCCGGGCTTGAGAAAACCGGCGGACTGCGCATCACTCTTTGCGGTGCCGTGCGTCTCACTCTGCGCGCCGCCCCGAAAACATGCATTTCCCCCGGATCCCCTCCTCCGCATGACCGGTTCTCCACGTATTTTCCGTCTGCGGCCGCGCGTCGACGGGGGAGCGGCCCTCCCGCTGACATTCCCCGGCTTCGCCGGGCGGGCCGGGCGCGGAGGCACCGCCCGCGCATCGGCGTGGCGGTGGAGCCGGGCGGTGGCGGGCGTCTTGACGCTCGCGTTCGCGACCACCGCCGGCGCCGCCGAGCCTTCGTTCGCGCAGACCGATTTGCGGACCGGCAACTACTCCGCGGTCATCAAGCAGGCGACCGCGGCACTGCGGGCGACGCCGGGCAAGACCGAATCCTCGCTGCTCCTGGTGCAGGCCTTGCTCGCCGTCGGCCGCAATGCCGAGGCCGACGTGGCGATGGGCGAAGCGCTCGAGCGCGACGCGCAGAACGTCCGCCTGCGCTGGCTGGCGCGCGACGTGGCGCTGGCCAACGGGCGCCCCGAAGAGGCGGCGAAGCGCGTGGAGGAAATCGGGCGGCTCGTTTCGATGAGCCGGTGGAACTATCGCACCGCGGCGGACCTCGTCGTCTTTGGCCGCGCGGCGCTCCTGCTCGGGGCCGATCCCAAGGATGTGTTGGAAAAAGTCTTCGCGACGGCCCAGAAGTCCGACCCGAAGCTGCGCGAGGTCTACCTCGCGCGGGGCGAACTCGCCCTGGAAAAACACGATTTTGCGCTCGCGGCGAAGGCGTTCGAGGAAGGATTGAAACAGATTCCCGACGATCCGGACCTGTTGTGCGGTCGCGCCCGCGCGTATGCCAGCGGCGATCGCGAGGTGGCGCTGGAAGCGCTCAAGGCGGCGCTGATGGAAAACTCGCGGCACGTTCCCAGCCTGCTCCAGCTGGCGGATCACCACATCGACGCGGAAGAGTACGCCGAGGCCGCGGTGGTCCTGGACAACGCGATCGGCGTGAACCCGACGCAGCCCGATGCCTGGGCTTATCGCGCCGTGCTCGCGCACCTGCGCAACGATCCGACGGTGGAAAAGATCGCGCGCGCCACCGCGCTCAGTTCGTGGGCGAAAAACCCGCGCGTCGACCATCTCATCGGCGCGAGCCTCTCGCAGAAATATCGCTTCGCCGAGGGCGCGGCCCACCAGCGCCGGGCGCTCGCCGCCGATCCCGCGTATCTGCCCGCGGCGGCGCAACTCGCCAGCGATCTCCTGCGGCTGGGCGAGGAAACCGAGGGTTGGGCGCTCGCCCAAACGGTGCACGAGAAGGACGACTACGATGTCGAGGCGTTCAACCTCGTGACGCTCCGCGACACGATGAAGAAATACGCCGTGCTCACGACCGACGACTTTGTCGTGCGCATGGCGGCGCCGGAGGTCGCGGTGTACGGCCCGCGCGTGCTGGCGCTGCTCCGCCGCGCCCAACAAACGCTGGTGGCGAAATACGGCGTCGAGCTGGCGCGACCGACGACGGTGGAAATCTTCGCCGACCAGAAGGATTTCGCCGTGCGCACGTTTGGCCTGCCCGACATCCCGGGATTCCTCGGGGTCTGCTTTGGCCGCGTCGTGACGGCCAACAGCCCGGCGACGAGCGGCAGCCCGACGAACTGGGAGTCCGTCCTGTGGCACGAATTCTGTCACGTCGTCACGCTCCAGCTCACGAAGAACAGGATGCCGCGATGGTTGAGCGAGGGCATCTCGGTCTACGAGGAACGGCAGGCGAGTCCGGCCTGGGGCATGCGGATCGACGCGCGCTACCGCGAAATGATCCTCGGCGGGGACCTGGTGCCGGTCGGCAAGCTGAGCGCCGCATTTCTGGCGCCGAAGACGCCGCGGCACCTCCAGTTCGCCTACCTCGAGTCGTCGCTGGTGGTTGAGTTCATCATCGGGCGTTTCGGCATCGACCACCTGCGCGGCGTGCTCCGGGACCTGCGGGACGGTGCCGAGATTAACGCCGCGCTCGCGAAAAACACGGTGCCGCTCGCGCTCCTCGAAAAGGAGTTTGCCGCCTATGCGCGCGAGCAGGCGGGGCAGCTGGGATCCAAGCTGGATTGGGAGAAACCGGAGCCCGGCCTGCTGCTGCCCGAAGGCGCGACCGAACTCGCGGCGTGGGAGAAAAAGCACGCCGATAATTACTGGCTCCTCCGGCTGCGCGCCCAGCGCCTGGCGGAGGAGCAAAAATGGGCGGAGGCGAAGGCGCCGTTGCAACGCCTGGTCGAGCTCTTCCCACAGCAAAAGGGCGGCGAGGCCGCGCACCGTCCGCTCGTGGCCGCCTGGCGCGCGCTGGGCGACACGGCGGGTGAGCTGGACGCGTTGAAAAAATGGGCCGAAGTCGACGACGAGGCGCCGGACGCCTACCTGCGGCTGATGGAGCTTGCCGCGCTGGAGAAGGACTGGCCCACCGTGGCGCGCAATGCCGAGCGCTACCTCGCAGTCAATCCGCTGGTGCCGACGCCGTATCGTTACCAGGCGCAGGCCAGCGCGGAGACCGGCGACATTTCAACTGCGGTGGTGGCCTGGCGGACGCTGCTCCAGCTCGAGGTGCCCGACGCGCCGGATGCGCATTTTCAGCTGGCCCGGTTGTTGCAGCGGCGCGGCGAATACGCCGAGGCGCGACAACACACCCTGCTCGCGCTGGAGGAAACACCGCGTTTTCGCGAGGCCCTCCGCCTCCTGCTCGAACTCAAGCGGTCCGGCGCCGACACCCTGCCTCCTGCTTTGCCGGGGTCAGACATCCTGCTCCCAAACTCGCCGCCCCCATCACAGCCATGAAGCGCCTGATCCCCACGTTTTCGCTTTTCCTCGTGGTCGCCGGTCTCGTCATGGCGCAGCGGCGCTTTGGCGGGGGACGCGGCAGTGGCGGCGGGTGGGGCGGAGGCTGGGCGGGCGACGCCATTCGCACGGCGCGGGAGCTGCCGTCCGGCAGCACCGGCACGCCGGTTTGGACGAATCCGCGCGGGTTCGAGAAGGATGTTTTCACGTTCGTACGGATTCGTTACGACAGCGGCGGTTACGGCTATGGCCGGCGCGGAGGGTGGGCGACCGACATCCCGGACAGCGACCTCAATCTCTCCTACCGGCTGCAGCAAATGACCTCGATAAAGGTCGATCCCGACGGGCGAATCGTGAACCTCACCGATTCCGACCTCACGGAGTTCCCGTGGATCTACATCGTTGAGCCCGGCGCGCTCTCCTTTGACGATGCCGAAGCGATCGCGTTGCGAAAATACCTGCTCAACGGCGGGTTCCTGATGTTCGACGATTTCTGGGGCGACTCCGCCTGGCGCAACGTCGAGCACGAGATGAAGAAGGTGTTCCCCGACCGCAGTTTCAGCGAGATGTCGCTCGATCATCCGCTTTACCATTGCGTCTTCGAAATCAAGGCCAAGGGCCAGGTGCCCAACGTCGGCACCGGCGCCGATAGCGAGCACACGGGCGTCACTTGGGAACGCCACGACGGCGACACGCGCACCGTGCACCATCGGGCGATCTTCGACGACCAGGGCCGGCTGATGGTGCTCGCCACGCACAACACCGACAACGGCGACGGCTGGGAGCGCGAGGGCGAGAGCGACTACTACTTTCACAATTTCTCGGAGAAGATCGCTTATCCGCTTGGGATAAACATCATCTTCTACGTGATGACGCACTGACATGGAGCTGCGCCGAAATATTCTCCTCCTGGGCGCATGGGCCGCGCTGGGCGCCAGCGCCGGCCTCGCCCAATTTCCGCGCGGCAGCTGGCGCGGCGGCTTCGATGCCAACGAAGACGACACGGGCTCGCTCGTGCGCACGGAAGGCAGCGGCATCATCGACGAGAATCTCGTGCGCACGGCCCGCGAGACGATGTCGCACAGCACCGGCACCCCGAACTGGAGCAACCCGCGCGGGTTCGAGAAAGACGTGTTCACCTTTGCCCGGGCCATCTTCAAGGTGGGGCCCAACCTGGCGCCGGGTTACGGGCGCGGCCGGCGGCTCGGCTGGTGGGTGGACTATCCCGACGCCGATTTGAATTTCTCGTACCGCCTGCAGCAACTGACCTCCGCCAAGGTCGATCCCGACGGCCGGGTCATGAAGCTCACCAACCCGGAGCTGTTCGGCTATCCGTTCATCCTGATGGAGCACCCCGGATATATGCAGCTGCGCGACGACGAGGCCGGCGCGCTGCGCAAGTACCTGCTCACCGGCGGCACCCTGGTGGTGATCGACTTTTGGAACACGCGCGAGTGGGATGGCTTTGCTGCGCAGATGAAGCGCGTGATGCCGGAGCGCGGCTGGACCGACCTGACAACGGACCATCCGATCTTCAGCTGCGTCTTCGATCTCAAGCGGCCGATGAAACGGCTCCAGGTGCCGACGATGCAATTCTGGTACCGTCACCACAATCCGGACGATCCAAACTCGCCGCTGCAGATCGACCGCGGTGAGGGCTCGGAGGAGATGCATGTCCGCGTCATGCTGGATGACAAGCAGCGCATCATGGCGATTGCCGTGCACAACAGCGACATCACCGATGGCTGGGAGCGCGAAGGCGAACACGACGACTATTTTCGGACGTTTTCCGAGAAAGTCTCCTATCCGTTCGGCATCAACCTGTTTTTTTATTTGATGACGCACTGAACCATTCTGTCCTTCGGCCCGTCGTCTTTTCCTCCCTTTTCAATGAGCTCCCTTCCTCCTCCCGTTCTGAGCAATGCCGTGGCGGCCGAGACCGCCGCGCCGCCCACTCCCGCCGACGTGTTCGCCGCCGAGCGCGAGACGGCCGAGCGCCTGATCGCCGGCCGCGTGCGCATTGACGCCGAGCTCGCGAAGGTGATCGTGGGCCAGAAGGACGTGATCCAGCAGATCATGATCGCGCTGCTCGCGGGCGGGCACTGTCTGATCACGGGCGCGCCCGGGCTGGCGAAGACGCTGCTCGTGAAATCGATTGCCCAGATTTTTCACCTGAAGTTCCGGCGCGTCCAGTTCACCCCGGATCTCATGCCGGCCGACATCACGGGCACGGAAATTCTGCAGGATGCCGCCATCGGCCGGCAGATGACCTTCGTGCGCGGCCCGGTGTTCGCGAACATGATCCTCGCGGACGAAATCAACCGCACCCCGCCGAAAACGCAGGCGGCCCTGCTCGAGGCCATGCAGGAGCACCAGGTCACGGCGTCCGGCGTGCGCCACGTCCTCGAGGAGCCGTTTTTCGTCCTGGCGACCCAGAACCCGATCGAAATGGAGGGCACCTACCCGCTGCCGGAGGCGCAGCTCGATCGTTTCATGTTCAACGTCGTGATGGATTATCTGCCGGAGGCCGACGAGGTGCGTGTGGTCGCGAAGACCACCGCTGGCCGGCCCGCGCCAATCGTGCCGCTCTTTACCGGCGCCGATGTGCTGCAGTTTCACGAATTGGTGCGCAAGGTGCCCGTGGCGGAGGAAATGGTCCGCTACGCAGTTCAGCTTGCGGCTTCGTCCCGCCCGAACCAGCCCGGCACGGCCGCCTACATCAACGAATGGGTGAGCTGGGGCGCCGGCACGCGCGCCGGGCAGTTCCTCATCCTCGGCGCCAAGGCGCGCGCGCTCCTGCTCGGGCGGGCGTTCGTGACGGTGGAGGACATCCAGTCTCTCGCCGCGCCGGCCCTGCGGCACCGCATCCTGCTCAACTACCGCGCCGAGGCGGAGGGCATCCGCGTTGACGAAGTGATCAAGCGGCTGCTCGCCGGGACGAAGGCGCCGCTCGGAGGACAGAAGTCGTGAGTCCAATGCGGATTCAAGATGATGCGTTTCTTGTAGGGGCGTCGCTTGACGACGCCCGCGGGCGCCGTCAAGCGGGGCCCCTACGCTCGCCATGATCGCCTCCGCTTCCAATCCCACGCTGTCGTCAGCGACGCTCATCGATCCGCAGGCGTTGATGAGCATCCGCAGCCTCGAGTTGCGGGCGCGTGCGGTCGTGGAGGGATTCTGGACCGGGTTGCACCGCAGCCCGTATCACGGTTTCTCGGTCGAGTTCACCGAGTACCGCCAGTACTCGCCGGGGGACGATCCGCGCTACCTCGACTGGCGGGTGTTCGCGCGCAGCGACCGTTACTTCATCAAGAAGTACGAGGACGAGACGAATCTCCGCTGCCACCTCCTGGCCGACCAGAGCCGCTCGATGGAGTTTGGCACCCGTGGCTTCACGAAGGCGCACTACGCGGCGACGCTCGCGGCAACCCTGGCCTATTTTCTTCACCTCCAGGGCGACGCCGTCGGGCTGCTCACCTTCGACGAGCAGGTGCGCGATTACCTGCCGGCGCGTCATCGCAAGGGGCATCTCCGGCATCTCATGCTGGCGCTGGAACAGCCGGCGGGCGGGCGGGCGACCGACCTGAATGCGCCGCTCGAGCGCATCACCACGCTGATTCGCAAGCGGGGGCTTGTCGCCCTGATCTCGGATTTTCTCGCGCCACTCGACCGGCTCGAGCGCAACCTCATCGCGCTCACCGCGGGCGGGCACGAGATGAACGTGTTTCACGTTCTCGATCCCGCGGAACTCAATCTCGGCGTCGAGCAACCGGCGTTGTTCGAGGACGTCGAGTCCGCCGGCACGCTCTACATCGATCCCGCCGCCGCGCGCGGCGGCTACGTGACGAAACTCGAGGCGCACTGCCATGCTCTGCGCGCCACCTGTCGCAAACTGGGCATCGGCTACCATCTGCTTTCGACGGCCCAGCCGCTCGAGGTTGCGCTGTTCGAGTTCATGCAGGAGCGGATGCGTCGTGGCCGGCAGTTTCGCCGCGCAGGCAACCCAGCCGGAGGCGCCGCATGAGCTTCCTCGCCCCGTTCTTCCTGCTCGGCGGGCTCGCCCTCGCGGCGCCGATCATTTACCACCTGATCCGGCGGACAACCAACGAGCGCACCCGTTTCAGCTCGCTGATGTTTCTCCGGCCGAGTCCGCCCCGGATCTCCAAGCGTCACCGGCTCGAGCACATTCTCCTCCTCGTTTTGCGCTGTCTCGCGCTGGCTTTGCTGGCCTTCGGTTTCGCCCGTCCCTTCCTGACCCAGAAGGACATTGATGATCCGACCGCGGCACGGCCCAAGCGCACGGTCATCCTCGTCGATGTCAGCGCGAGCATGCGGCGCGACGGGATCTGGGCGGCCGCGCGGGAACGCGTGGCCGGAATCGCCGGCCGGGCCGGCACGGCGGATCAGGTCGCGGTGCTCACGTTCGATCGGCAGGCGACGGCGCTCGTGTCGTTCGAGGACTGGAACCGCACGGCGCCGACCGAGCGTGCCGCGTTCGCCGTGGCCCGGCTCGGGGGCATTGCGCCGGGCTGGGGAGGCACGCATCTGGGCAACGCGCTGATCACCGCGGCGGAGACGCTGGCCGAGACCGAGGGCAAGGACACGCCCGGTCCCCGCCAGATCGTGCTGGTGAG
>JACQWL010000002.1 GCA_016209255.1 Verrucomicrobiota bacterium | reverse complement strand
GCGTGCGGCATTGTCGTCTGCGACAGTTTTTCGTAATCGGAAGACAAGTGTTCCGATTCAACCCAAAACCACCAGACCCCACAAGTACATGAAGACAGGAAGTCCAATGAACCCCGTTGCACTGTTTATCGATCGGGCCGCCTTCGCCCTGGCGGTGATTTACGCGGTGAGCATCGCAGATGGCGCCACCAGTGTAACCGAACAGCAAACCGCCACCCTTGCCGGTCGGGTGAGCAACGTCGCAACCAACAACAATCTGGAAGGCGCGGTGGTGCGCCTCGAGGGCACGAATTTCTCGACGCTCACGACGCGGGACGGAACCTACCAGCTTCAAGTCCCACCCGGATCCTACACCCTCCGGGTATCTTTTCACCGGCTTGGACGAGCAGGTCATTCCGGTTCCCATCACGGCTGGAGCGACGGTCATCAAGGACGTTCCGCTGACCTCGTCCATTTACCAGCTGGACAAGTTTGTCGTCTCCGGCGAACGCGAGGGAAACGCCCAGGCAATTACGATTCAACGGCAGTCGACGGGGGTGAAGAGCGTGGTTTCCGCGGATGCCTTGGGGGCGCTGGCGGGAAATCCGGGCGATTTGGTGATGCGTCTGCCCGGTGTCGCGGGCGATTCGGTGGGAGGCGACCTCCGCTACGTCTCCATCCGGGGAATGAGCCGGGACTTGGGAACGATTACCATGGACGGAAATCGGATGGCCGACGCGGCCTCGGCCGACGCGACCCGCGAGTTCCAGTTTCAGCAGGTGGGTTCGGATGCGGTCGAGCGGATCGAAGTGGTCAAGTCGCCGACTCCCGACATGGACGCCGACTCAATCGGCGGGGCGGTGAACCTAGTCACCAAAAGCGCGTTCGACCGGGCGCCGGGGCGGCGGCTCACCTACTCTGTCGGATCAATCTGGCGCCCGTTCAGCCACAAGGATGAACCCGGCGGCCGGCGTAACTACTCCGTTTCTTACTCGGAGGTTTTCAAAAACAAGATTGGCATAACCTTCAATTACGGAATGCGGGAGCACACAAACGCCTTCGACATCACGGGACAGAACCATGAGAACAATGACAGCGCGGCGGCCTATACGTACAATTTCAACATGACGGATCAGCGGGTCGTCCGCACCCGTTGGGGCGGAAACCTCAAGCTGGATTACAAGCTGACGGAGCAGTCACGCTTTTTCGTCAACGCCGTGATGAACAAACATTTTGAGCATTCCAATCATTCCGTCACGACCTGGCAGACCAATCAGACGGTGGCGACGCGGGATGCCAGCGGCAACTTCACCGGCACCGGTGGAATCATTCCCGGTTACACGAAGGACATGACGGAATGGCGCAGCGTAGCCGCCAGCATGGTGACCACATTGGGCCAGTCGGCCAACAAGAATTCGGAGGCGTTCCACTACCAGGCGGGTGCCGTGCACAAGTTCAGGAGTCTCAACATCGACTACGACGGATACTATTCGCAATCGGAAACCCTTTATCCGAAGTTCGGTGGCCTGGCCTTCATCGCCCGGGGGATAGGCATGCGCATCGATCGCTCGAGCAAGCACGGTCCGAACTTCCCGGACGTCACCCAGATTGGCGGACCGGACATTACGAAGATCAGCAGCTACACGGAAAACAATTTCAATGTCTCAAACAGCTCCGGCGTGGACGAGTACCAGGGTGCCGCCATCAACGCCAAAAAGGTTTTCACCGCGGTCGTTCCGGCTTACGTCAAGGTCGGATTACGGATTCGCAGCCAGACGCGCGACCTGACCAACACTCCGCTGCGTTACACCCTCGTCGGGGCCGACGGGGTCATGGGCGTGAATCCTGCGACCGGAATCAATGACGACAACCTGGCCCAGTTCGTCAATCCAGTCTACAGCTATCGGATCTACCCGAGGAAGTATCCGCTCCTGCCCTATGCCGCCCGCGCCTATCGGGACAAGAAAGGCTCGACCGACGATTATTGGGGCCCTAATCCCGCCACTCATCTGGCAGCGAATCCGCAGCAATGGCGGCAAAACGTGACAGCGGACACAACCGACGCCTTGCTGGGCGAGCGAACATTCAAGGAGAAGGTCACGGCCGCTTACGTGATGGGAAGTGTCGACCTGGGCAAGGTTGAGGTCATGGGCGGATTCCGCGTGGAAAAAACCAAGACTTCAGGCGAAGGAGCCAAGAACGACTTCACCGCGGCCGAGCGAGCGCGGCGGGCCGCCTGGGTCGGACCGGTGACGGACGCAGAGGCAATCCGCCGCGTCCGCGCCCAATACGGAACCAGAATCACCAACCGGGGCGAGTATCAGGACCTCTATCCGGGCCTGCACTTTAAATACAAGCCGTTTGACCGCATGGTGGCGCGCGCCAGCTACGCGGCGAACATCGGCCGTCCCGCGATTTCCAGCCTGCTGCCGCGCATCGATGTCACCCACGAGACACAGATCGTCGTGGTGAACAATCCCAGCCTGAGACCACAAAACGCCAATAATTTTGACGTGAGCCTGGAGTATTATTTCGAACCGGCCGGGATGCTTACGGCCGGCGTGTTTCTGAAGGAAATAACCGACTTCATCTTCACCGACAACAGCAAGTATATTGCCGCGGGGGCGGACAACGGATATGACGGGGAGTATGTTGGCTACAATCTCCGGACCTCGGCCAACGGGGGTTTTGCCAGGGTCAAGGGCCTGGAGCTGGCCTACCAGCAGCAGTTCACCTTTCTTCCGGGGTGGTTGAAGAGCTTTGGCGTCTTCGCGAATTACACGCGCCTGGAGACAAAGGGAAACTACGGAGGCGCCACTGTCTCGACGACCGGCCAGGTGGCGGGGTTTACGCCGGAAACGGGCAATCTCGGCATTTCGTATATTCGGAACGGCATGAGCTTGCGGGTGCAGTTCAATCACAAGGGAAAGACGTTGAATGGTTTCAACGTGAATCCTGCCGCCCAAACCTGGATCATGGCCCGATCGGTGGTCGACATCAAAACGGTGTTCCCCATCCGGAGAAACCTCAATTTCTACCTCGACGTAAACAACATCCTGAACGAAGCCGAAAGGGCCACCGTGCGAGGAAATGCAGGCCGGCCCATCCTCCACCAACACCAAACCCAGCAATTCCTTTTCGGCCTCAACGGGCGGTTCTAACCAAACGCTCCCTGATGGAAATCAAAGGAATTCCGGCACGCTTGCAATCGCCACGACCTTGGAAGTCGCCATGAATACCCAACCGTTGTCCGCTGCCCAGGTCACTCAATTCCACCGCGACGGATATCTTATCTGCCGCCGCCACTTTGATCAGGAAGAGATGGACCTGCTGCTGAAAACGGCGCGCGCCGACCACAACATGATCAGTCACAATATCCCGGTCAAAGACGCCGCGGGCCGACAGAGCAAGCTGTCGCTCTGGAATCATCCCGGCGACGATCTGTACGGGATGTTTTCCCGTTGCCGGCGCATCGTGGATGCCTGCGAACAACTCCTCGGCGGCGAGGTTTATCATTATCACTCCAAGATGATGATCAAGGAACCCAAGATCGGCGGCGCGTGGGAATGGCATCAAGACTACGGCTACTGGTATCAGAACGGCTGCCTGTTGCCGGACATGATGAGCGCCCTCATCGCCGTGGATCGTGCCACCAAGGAGAACGGCTGCCTCCAATTGCTGAAAAGCTCACACCGCATGGGCCGCATTGAGCACGGCCGGTTCGGCGAACAAACCGGGGCCGATCCCGAGCGCGTCCGCGAGGCGCGGAAGCGTTTCGAGCTGGTGTACTTCGAAGCCGAGCCGGGAGATGTTCTGTTTTTCCACAGCAACGTGCTGCACTGCTCCGCGCCGAACACCAGCTCCAACCCCCGCTGGTCGCTGATCTGTTGCTACAACACGCGCGAGAACGATCCGTACAAGGAAAGCCATCACCCGGGCTACACGCCGCTCGTTAAAGTGGATGACTCGATGATTAAGAAGACCGGCCTGAAAGGCAGCAGTGCCGACCAGACGTCGTGGCTCAACCCCGTTGACGACAAGACCACCGGCGCCAGCAAAGAAGCCGTCGGCGCGAAGCCGTAAGATCAGCACCCGCATACCGGCGGCGGCGCATTCTGGCGCAACCGGCAGGGATTGACACCGTGAACAGCCTTCACGAGACCGCAGAGTCGATCGACGCTCCCGAACGGTTCGATGCGCACGAACACATTGCCGGAGAGGGCGAGGCGCATGAGTATTAAACCGTCGAACAATGGCCGTCGATGCGCCTTCACCCCGACCCTCGCTCAGAGCAAGAGGGTTGTGCTCCAGCGCTCCAAACCACAATCGGTCAAAACGCGCGCCAGGTGGCGTCTTTCGTTGCTGATCGCGGCATGTGCGCTATGGCTTCATTTCGACGCCGCACGCGCTTTCGCGGCGCAGGCTCCGGCGGGGCGTCGCCCCAACGTTGTGCTGATTGTCACGGACGATCAGGGGTACGGCGATCTGGGATGCACGGGGAATCCCGTTCTGAAAACGCCGAATCTCGACCGCTTGCATCGCGAAAGCGTGCGGCTGGCGAATTTTCATGTCGATCCCACCTGTTCCCCCACCCGCGCGGCCCTGATGACCGGACGGTATTCGACCCGCACCGGCGTCTGGCACACCGTCATGGGGCGAAACATGCCGCGCCCGGAAGAGCGGATGATGCCGCAGGTCTTCGCCGACAACGGCTACGCTACGGCGATCTTCGGCAAGTGGCACCTCGGGGACAATTTCCCGTTCCGGCCGCAAGACCGCGGGTTTCAGGAGGTCCTCATTCACGGCGGCGGCGGAGTCGGGCAGATTCCCGACTATTGGGGGAACGATTACGTCGACGACACCTACCTCCACAACGCCCGGCCGCGGAAATTCACGGGCTACTGCACCGACGTTTTCTTCGCCGAGGCGACCCGCTTCATCGAAGCCCATCGTCACCAGCCGTTTTTCGTCTACCTGCCGACGAACGCCCCGCACGCGCCGTACCGCGTCCCGGACGAGTGGAGCGCGCCGTACAAGTCGCAGGTCGGCAGCGACGCGGAGCTGGCGATGTTCTACGGGATGATTGCCAACATCGACCACAACGTCGGCCAGTTGCGGCAGCGGCTCGACGAACTCGGACTGGCCGACAATACGCTGCTGATCTTCATGACCGATAACGGCACCGCACGGGGTGCGACATTTACGGACAACCGCGGCAATGACGGCAAATTGGTCAGCGGCTACAGCGCCGGGATGCGCGGCCGCAAAGGTTCGCCATATGAAGGAGGACACCGGGTCCCGTGTTTTCTGTATTGGCCCGCGGGAAAGCTGACGGGCGGACGGGACGTCGGCGGTCTGGCCGCCCATCTCGACCTCTTGCCGACGCTGATCGACCTTTGCCGGTTGGAGGAGCCGAAGCGAATCGCCTTCGACGGCATCAGTCTGTGGGGCGCATTGGCCGGTTCGGCGACCATCCCGGCCGACCGCATCCTGCTCGCGCATCATCAGGAGTTGCCCGAACCCGAAACGCATCGGTTCGCCAGCGTGATGCAGGGGGCGTGGCGATTGATCCTGCGCAACGATCTAGGCGAAGGGGCAAAGCCCGCCGTGGAGCTTTATCGCCTGAACGACGATCCGGGGCAAACGAGGAACATTGCGGCAGAGCACCGCGCGATCGCGACCCGGCTGCGCCGCGCGTACGACAAATTGTGGGACGAGTTCGCCGCCAAATTCGATCAACCAGCGGAGATCGTCATCGGACACGACGGACAGAATCCCGTCGAGCTGACCTGTTTCGAGTGGCACAGCTCGCAGCAGTGGCATCAGTCGGCGGTCATGCGCGCGCTCCCGACCAACGGGTACTGGGCGATTCGCGTCGACCGGGCCGGCAAATACGAACTGACGCTTCGCCGCTGGCCTCCGGAGGCGGATGCGCCGATCACCGCGGCGATCGCGGGGGGACGCGCAATTCCGGCCGACCAGGCGCGGCTCCGCGTCGGCCCATTCGACGAGCAGCGCCCCGTGGGGCCGACGACGCGCGCCGTCGTGTTCAACCTCTCCCTCCCCGCCGGCCCGACCCGCCTCGAAACCTGGTTCACCGCCGGCGATCAGGATTCGCGCGGAGCGTATTACGTCACGGTGAGGCGCCTCGAGGCGAACTAAGAATCGCAGAACACGCGATCGCACCCGGGAAGGATCGAACCGCCCATTCGCGGACCACCGGTGCCTCTTGGCTTGCGTTGTCTGGATCGATTCCTTAACGCGATGCGCAAGCCGAAGCGATGAATCGTACTATCCATATCAAACTTTTCCTCATGATGGTCCTGGAGTACTTTATCTGGGGCGCTTGGTTTCCGCTGGTCTTCGGCTACCTGCCGAGTCTGGGATTCGGCCCGGCGGAGCAATCGTGGATCCTGAATGCCTTTCCCATCGCCGCGATCGTGGGAATGTTCTTCAGCAATCAGTACGCGGATCGGCATTTTGCCGCGGAAAAGTTTCTTGCCTTCAGCCATCTGGTCGGCGGGCTGGCCATGATCGGCCTGGCGTTCACGCGGCAGTTCTGGCCGTTCTTCGGCCTGATGTTGGTTCATTGCCTGCTCTACGTGCCCACCATTTCGATCACGAACTCGATTGCCTTTGCCAACATGAAGGACGCGCAAAAGGAATTCGGCATCGTACGCATGGGCGGGACCGTCGGCTGGATCCTCGCCGCCTGGCCGTTCACGTTCATTTTGGTGGATTGGGGAAAAGTCAAAGCGGCGAATCCGGAAGGATTCGTCGCCTGGCTCGGCACCGTGCTCAGCTCCGGGCTCACGGGCCCGGCCCTGCAGAACGGCACCCGCTGGACCTTCATCGTGGCGGGCCTCGCCTCGCTGACCCTGGCGGCGTTCAGTCTGGCGCTGCCCCACACGCCGCCGAGAAAAATCGAAGTGGGCGAGAACCGTTTCGCCTGGCTGGAGGCGGGCAAACTGCTGCGCCACCCGTTTGTGCTGGTGCTCTGGCTCGTGACGTTCGTGGACGCGTTTGTGCACAACAGCTATTTCAACTGGACCGGCACGTTTCTGGGAACCAAGGCTGAATCCGGCGGCGTCGGCATCCCCGGGAATTGGATCATGCCCGTGATGAGCATCGGTCAAATCGCGGAAATCGTCACGATGGTCATCCTGGGCGCGACGCTCAAACGGCTGGGCTGGAAGATGACGATGGTGGTCGGGATTCTCGGACACGCGGCGCGGTTCGCGGTTTATGCGTTCGTCCCCCAGCACACTGAGATGATTATCCTCGTCCAGGTGCTCCATGGGATCTGTTACGCCTTCTTCTTCGCCACGGTCTATATCTTCGTGGACGAGTATTTCCCGAAGGACGCGCGGGCCAGCGCGCAAGGGCTGTTCAACGTGATGATCCTCGGCATCGGCTCGCTCGCCGCCAATTCGGTTTGTCCGTACCTCCTGCAAAGGGTTTTCACGCAGGACGGCGTGACAAACTTCCGCGGGCTCTTTCTGGTGCCGATGGCCTTTGCGCTGTTCGCCGCCTGCATGCTGTTCGCCTTCTTCCATCCGCCCAGGAAGCCGGAGCCGGAGGCCGAGCCCGCGCCGGCCCATTGAGCATTCCCGTATGACCCCATGCCATTTCCTTCGGATTGTCTTCGCGCTGTGTGCGCCCGGCCCGGTGGGTTTTGCGGCCGTCGCGGGAACGAATGTCAGGGCGCCCAATGTTCTCTTTATCGCGGTTGACGATCTGAACGACTGGATCGGACCGCTCGGCGGCCACCCGCAGGCAAAGACACCGAACATCGACCGCCTGGCGAAGCGGGGCATCGTCTTCACGAACGCCCATTGCGCGGCGCCCCTGTGCAATCCCTCGCGCGCGGCGGTGTTCAGCGGCCGTCAGCCGTTCGAGACCGGGATCTTCACCAACGACCGGAACATCCTCCTCACCCGACCGGAACTCATCCTGCTCCCGCAGCACTTCAAGCAGGGCGGCTACCGCACCTTCGGGACGGGGAAGCTGCTGCATCAAAAAGCCCCCGGCCTGTTCGATGAAAACTTCTACCCGGAACAGTATTGGACCCCGTTCGATCCGCGACAGGCGGACTACACCGTCGAGGAGTTGCCGAGCAAGGCGACGCGCGATCCCCGCCACGTCACCACGTTGAAGGGACGGACGGTCGTGCTGCCCCTCAACCGGATGCCGAGCGATCGTGCCCCCAAATCAGAACGGGGAGAAACGTTTGACTGGGGTCCGCTCGAGGTCGACGACGCCGACATGGGGGACGGCCAAATCGCGGACTGGGCGGTGGCGAGGCTGCGCGAGGCCCGGTCGCAACCCAGCCTGTTCGCCGTCGGATTCTTCCGTCCCCACATCCCGCTTTTTGCCCCGCGAAAATATTTCGACCTCTACGCGGGACTCGAGATCCGGCTGCCCGAAGTAAAGGCGAACGATCTGGATGACTTGAGCGCCACCGCCCGCAGGTGGGCGATCGAGCCGGTTAGCGCCGGAAGGCATGCGACCGTCGTGAAACACGGCCAGTGGGAGGCCGCGGTGAGGGCCTACCTTGCCTGCGTTTCGTTCGTCGATGCGCAGATTGGGAAGATGCTCGATGCACTCGACGCCAGTCCCGCCGCCGACCAAACCGTGATCGTGCTTTGGGGCGATCACGGTTGGCATCTTGGAGAGAAGGAGCATTGGGGAAAATGGACCGGCTGGCAGCGTGCGACGCGCACGCCGTTGATCGTTGCACCGGCAGGAACGGGAACGGGCGGGCCCTTCGCGAGGGGTGTCTCCTGCGCGGAGCCGGTGAGTCTCATCGACCTGTATCCCACGCTGATCGAACTCTGCGGCCTGCCTCCCCGGGCCGGCCTGTCCGGACGTTCGATCGTGCCGCTCTTGAAGAATCCGGCGCGGGCGACCGATCGTCACGTGCTGACGACCTTCGACCAGGGGAACTACTCGGTGACCGGCTCTCGCTGGCACTACATCCGCTATGCCGACGGCAACGAGGAACTTTACGATTCGGTCGATGACCCTCACGAATGGACAAATCTCTCCGGCGCTCCGGCGCAAAAAAACGTTCTTCGGGAACTGGCCCGTCACCTGCCGGCCGTCGTTGCGCTGGAGCAACCCGCTTCGCCACCAGCCCCCGCACCGAAAAAGAAACGGTAACGGTCCACCAACAATTTTGTCGGCCACGGCGACGATCGATTCGGCGCAGTGGGGGCACCGCACCAAAAAAAGGCCGGGCGCTTTCGCCGTTGCCCACTTGACGCCGTGACATACGACAGTCTTTTCCTTTGAACCGCAGCAGTAACCGCCCATTGTGCCGCCTGTCCCTGTTCGGTCCCCGCCGAATAGAACCCACACTCCCCGCACGCACCGTCACTTTTCCCATGAGCGCTTCCGCTGGTGAAATGAATCCTGCCTCGAAATCCGCCCCGACCGCACCCAGCCGG
>JACQWL010000130.1 GCA_016209255.1 Verrucomicrobiota bacterium | reverse complement strand
GGGCCGCCCCCCGAATCGGGATAGGGGAGCGTTCTACTCCGGGAGATCCAGTCTCGTCATCGTTCTCGTTCTCATACTCGTTCTTCGTTCTCTCCTCCGAGAGAAAGGTCATGGAGAACGAGAAAGATAACGAGGAACGAGAACGAAAAATACCGACGATCCCGTTGTTTGGAAGCCGCTTGGTCTCAGTCCGGCTGCCGCCGTAACCGCAAGAAGTGTCCCAAAACATTTTGACCGCGGATTTCGCGGATGACTTCGGCGGTGCGTCTGGCTTTATCCGCGTTATCCGCGGTCAAAAATCATTCTCTTCCGTCGCTTCGGTTGCGGCGGCGGCACGCTTTGTCTCTGTGGTTCATTGATCGCCGCGCTGGGCTGAATCCGTTTCGGACCGGAATCCCCCGGAGCCAATGCTGCCTAGCAGATTCCAGGCTTCCCTTCGCCATTCGTGCCCATCCGTGTCATTCATGGAAAAAAACTCCGAGACCGTCCCGGCGACCAAGCCAGAGACGGCCCACGAATCACACGAAAAGGCACGAATCCAAGCCGCGGGCTGTCGCGCCAGAGAGGTTCGACCCCGGTCCCCACAATTCCGGCGGCAGGGTTTTCGCCTTGCTGGGAAAGCGGCTTTTTTCCGATGCTGAGCGCAAAAAAAGGGAGCGCTGAAAAAGGGGACAGGTGTTGAATCTTGACAGCTTGCCGCTGCCGTCACGGTAAACGCCCCCGGTGCTTGCTATCAGCCGCTCGGTCGGGCTCGCCGCAACACGCAACGCGACGCCGTCAGAGGCGCACCGGCGCGGCCAGCAGGGTCAGTTTGCGGATTCTGACCATTTGGCGTACGACGGCTCCCAACGTCACCGGACATCGCCTGCCGTCGGGCGCGCCCGCATCCGGCTGCGTCCAACCGCACGGTTGTTTTTTTCTAGTGACCAGCGAAACTTGGGGCCGGTGAAATACAAATTCACAGCCATGGTTGAACGCGGCGAAAAATTCTTCATCGCCACGTGCCCGGAAGTACCCGAGGCCCACGGCCAAGGCAGGACCCGCGCCGCATGTCTGCGCGACTTGGCAGGCTCGATTCAAAGCGTGCTCGAGTATCGGCGCGAGGAAGCACTGGCCCGGGCCGATGCGGCCGCGGAGCGGACAGTGGTGGAGGTGACGTGAAGCGCCGCGAGTTGCTGCGGCACCTGACGGCACATGGCAGCACGTGCGCGCGCAACACGGGACCGCCTGCGATATGGAAGAACCCGCGCACGGGCGAGATCCAACCGGTGCCGCGGCACGTGGAAATCGACTCGTTTCTGGCGCGGCGGATTTGTCAGCGGTTGTCCGTGCCTGTGCCGCTGTCGCGCTGATGGCGACGCGCAGCAGGCGCACGCCGCAATGCGTTTGACGCCCGCGAGGTCCGCGGCACGCTCCGCTGCATGTCGCTGGCACAAGACTCCGCCCGGCGTGCGCCGGCCGAACTTGCGGACTATTCGGGAGGCGTGGAGCTGTTCTTGCGCGTCGTGCGGCGGCTCGCCCAGCTCAGCCGGCCGCCGGTGCAGGCGGCGCTGTGGCAGCAAGTGCAGCGCGGCGCGCTGGATCTCGCCGGGTTCGTCGCACTCATCGGCGCGCTCGCGGGCTTTCTTGCCATCGCGACGGTGGAACTGGGCTTCGGGCTTGGCCTGACGGTTGGCGTGCGGCTCCTGCAAGCGCTGGTGCTCGGCCAGCTCGCCGGTTTCATTTGCGCGTTGCTGCTGGTGACGGGGCCGGGCACGGCGGCGGCGTGGGAACTCGGGCTCATGCGCCGCCAGGGCGAGCTGCGGACATTGCGGCTGATCGGCATCGCGCCGTTCGACTACCTGGTGCTGCCGCGCGTGCTCGGTTTCGGACTGGCGCTCTTTGTGCTGACGTTTGTGTTCCAAGCCGCCGCTGCTGTCGGTGGAGCCGCACTCGCGGCGGTCGCGACGCAGCTTACTTTTTCCCAGCAAATCGAAGCGCTGGCCGCCACGCTGGCGCCGGCGGCGCTCGCAGTATCGGCGCTGAAAAACGTCGTGCTCGGAACCGTCGCCGGCCTACTCGTGTGCCATCATGGACTCGCCGAGTCGTTCGCGCCGGCGGAGACACCGCGCGTCGCGCGCCGGTTGCTCGGCGATTCGCTGGTCGCGCTCGTGATCGTGCACGGCGGAGCGGCGTTGTTGCTGCGATGATCGAACTGCACGAGATCGAGGGTGCGCATTTCCGGCTCGCCGAGGCGGCGGTGCCGGCCGGTGAGTTCGCCGCGGTCGTCGCGCCGACCGTTGCGTGTGCGCGCGAGTTCGTCGACCTGTTGCTCGGCTTGGCCGCACCGCGCGGTGGCACCGTCCGGCTGCTCGGCCAATCCCTCGCGGCGCTCGACGAGCGCGCGCGGCTCGCGCTGCGCGCGCGACTCGGCTACGCGGCGCAAGCCGACGGGCTGGTCAGTCATCTGTCGCTCGGCGAAAACATCCTGCTGGGTGCGGCCTATCATCGGCGGGCCGAGGCCGCGGCGCTGGACGCCCGGCTCCGCGTGCTGCTCGGTTGGTGCGGCTGGCCGGAGGAGGAGGCGCGCCGGGCTTTCAAGCAGACGCCCGAGTCCGCGACGCCGTTCGAACGCGCGGGGGCGGCGTGGTTGCGTGCCCTGTTGGGCGATCCGGAGCTGCTCATCTGCGAGGATCTTTTTTCCGGCCTTGCACCCGACCGGCGGCGGCGGCTCATCCATGCGAGTGTGGCCTTTCAAGCCGAGGATCCGGCGCGCGGTTCGGCCTTCGTGCTCGTGGGCGACCGGTTGGTGGAAGAATTGCAGCCCACGTCGGTTTTTTATCTTTCATTGCGCGGCGATTTTCGCGCGGAATCGTCGGCATGAATCCGTTGCTCGCACCGGACGACTCACGGCTCGGGGCCGCACGCCGCGCGCGCTGGTCGGTCGTGGCCACGGTGGTCGCCGTGATCGGGCTCGCCCTTTATCTCGGCTGGAA
The DNA here is from genome assembly GCA_016209255.1 of Verrucomicrobiota bacterium. Classification (GTDB taxonomy): domain Bacteria; phylum Verrucomicrobiota; class Verrucomicrobiia; order Opitutales; family Opitutaceae; genus ER46. The sequence goes on along the minus strand of JACQWL010000130.1, from coordinate 1,067 downwards.
GGAGGGCTGGTTCACCCCGGTCGCGCGGTTTCATTTCGAGGCCGCCAGCAGCAAGTCGCTGCGCAAGGGCATGGCCGTGCGCCTGAGCGGTTTCAAGATTGGCCAGGTCAACCGGGTGGAGTTGCAGCCCGATCGCCGCGTGCGGGTGGAGGTGGCGGTTTTCCGGCATTACCTCGGGTTCGTCAAAGCCGACAGCGAAGTCCGCCTCGAGTCGGATCTGCCGCTCGCTGACGCCTCGCTCGAAATCGTCGGCGGCTCGGCCGGCGCGCAGAACGCCGAGCCCGGTGCTGCGCTCCACTACCGCGATCAACCGCAATCCTACGACCGGTTGCTCGGCATGGCGGAGCGCCTCGAACCGATGATCGAAAACCTGACGGCGCTGCTCGAGCAAGCGCGCCAGCCGCAGAGCGAACTGCAGACTTCCCTGCGCAACCTCGCCGATGCTTCCGCGCGCATTCAGGCGTGGTTGCCGGGATTTCTCGAGCGCACCGACACAACGCTGGCCGCGCTCAATCGCGCGACGACGGCCGCCACCAACACCTTCACGCCGCTTTCGCAGGCCGACGGCAGCCTGCAGGCCACGTTGCAGGACATGCGCGCCACGGCGGCCGAGATGCGCGCGGCCCTCCCGCCGCTCATGGTCGATTTGAAGACACTGGTGGAAAGCCTGCGCAAGAGCGCCGTGAACCTCGAGCCCGCCATCGGTCGCCTCGCCCCGCAACTGCCGCCGCTGATCGACGAAACGCGCCGGGCGGCGTCTGGCGCCGGCGAGGTGATCGATGCGGTCAAGGATTTCGAGCTGATCCGGCGAAAGATCAACCAGCCGCCCCCGCCGGCGCCCTTGCTGCCGACGTCGCCACGATGACATTACGGCTGATCCTAAATCTCGCAGTTCCCTTTGGTGAGCCACTCGCTGGCGCTCGTAGCCACGAGCGCCAGCGGTCGGTAACCGCAGGACTTGGCCGTGTCCATGCAGTGGATCCCCGTGTGCCCGTTCTGCTGTGTAAACTAATTGATGAATGTAGGGGCGTCGCTTGCCGACGCCCGATTCCACATCGCATGGCGGG
>JACQWL010000129.1 GCA_016209255.1 Verrucomicrobiota bacterium | reverse complement strand
TCAAGACGCGCACCGCCTTCGATCCCACCAAACTCGGCAATCCAACCCTAATGCGCCAACGCAAAGAGCGCTCCCTGCGCAAGCAAGCCGCCCTTCTTGGCTTCTCGCTCCAACCAGCCGATCCAGGGGCTGTTTCTTAGGAGTATAACTGGAAGCCCTGGCTGGGTTTCTACGTCGATGCGATCAACATCTTCGACGGCTCGCTGCAGGATAACTTCATCTTCATCAAGGACCGCGTCCGGCAGACCCAGGTCTACACGCCCGCGATCAAGGCGGGTTTCTCCGGGCGGTTCTAAGGCTGCGGACGCCCTGTTACTGACGGGCCCTCCATTCATTGGCGCCCGTGGTTGCGCCCATCCCCGTGGCTGCGAGTGCCCGTGGCTGCGAGCGTGAGCGAGCGGAAGGAATCCGGGTCCCTTACGAACGCGGCCGTGGCGATCGCTTTCGCTCGCCGTTGCGCATCGAGGCGATGAGGCTTGGCCGAGCGAGGCAAAATCCTTTTCCTCTGCCATCACCCAACCTCCCATGAACCTCATCCTGCGAACGCTCGCCTTGTTGCTTCCCGTTGTTCTGGCTTTCCCGCCCCCGGCCCAGGCCGCGGCGCGCGAACGGCTCCCAAACATCATCTACATCATGGTCGATGACATGGGCTACGCGGATATCGGTCCCTACGGCCAGAAGGTGATTCGCACGCCGCGGCTCGATCGGATGGCGGCGGAGGGCCTTCGTTTCACGGACGTGTACACCGGGGCGTCGGTGTGCGCGCCGTCCCGCAGCGTCCTGATGACGGGCCAGCATCTCGGGCACACCCGCGTGCGCGGCAACGCCGGCATGGCGGGGGGCATTCCAGATCACAACGGCGCCCGGCGCGTGCCGCTCGAACCGCATGACATCACCGTGGCCGAAGTGCTGAAGTCACGGGGCTATGTCACGGGCATGACGGGCAAATGGGGGCTGGGGGAGCCGGGCTCAACGGGCGAGCCGAACTGGAAGGGATTCGACGAGTGGTTTGGCTACCTCAACCAGAACCACGCCCACACGCACTATCCCGATTACCTCTGGCGCAACCAGCAGAAGTTGACGATTGAGCCGAACGTGAACAAGCAGCGGGGCCAGCACACCCATCCGCTCTTCACCGATTTCGCCCTCGATTTCATCCGGCGGCAGAGTCAGCGGCCGTTTTTCCTCTACGTCCCGTACACCCTGCCGCACCAGGAGATGGCGGTGCCTTCGCTCGGCGCCTATGCGAACGAATCGTGGACCGAGGAGGAGAAGGTTTTCGCCGCGATGATCACGTTGATCGATCAGGACGTGGGCCGGATGCTCGACCTTTTGCGGGAGCTGCGGATCGAGGACAACACGATCGTCTTCTTCTGTTCGGACAACGGTGGCTGGCGGCGTTACGAAGGCCGGTTCGACAGCAACAAACCGTTCCGGGGGGCGAAGGGCGACCTCTGGGAGGGCGGACTGCGCACGTCGATGATCGTCCGCTGGCCCGGGCGGGTTCCGTCCGGCGCGTCCAGCGATCTGCCCTGGTATTTTGCCGATGTGATGCCGACCCTGGCCGAACTCGCGGGGGCGGCTGTGCCACCGAACATCGACGGAGTCAGCGTGCTCCCGGCGATCCTCGGTCAACGCCAGAGCCTCGATCGCATGCTCTACTGGGAACAGTACGGCGGCGGCGCGCTCCAGCAGGCCGCGCGCTGGGGGCGATGGAAGGGGATTCGCCACGAGGCCGCGGCGGTGACCTTCGAGCTTTACGATCTGGCGGCAGACATCGGCGAGACTCGCGACGTGGCCGCCGGCAATCCGGACGTCGTCCGGCGGATGGAGGCCTTCCTGGCGTCTGCCTACACGCCTTCGCCGAACTGGTTCCGCCAGCCGCAGGGGCAGGGTCCGGGCGCGCCGAAGACCAAAAAGAAACGCTGAGGCGAGGCGCCCCAGGCGAAATTGCTGCCCGCCGGCGCGCCGCCCTTGCAGGCGTCGAGCCAGTCGCGGTGGTGGCCGTTGGAGCGCGGCAGGGTGGGGGTAAGCTTTCCAAAGCTCGCCCGGCGGCTCTCGGGGAACAGCCGCGGCGCCGAGCCGGAGCTGCTGGTCAGGATGGCGCCCTTGTCCCCGATGAACAGCGAACCGCGACCAATCGACGGGGGCCAGCCTGTTACACGTTAGCTGCCGGCCACCCGATCGTAGGTTCTGTTACATGTAACAGGCAGGCCCCGTTGGTTCGGCCGTCAGCCTATTGCGCGGGTCGCCGGAACAGAAACTCCGTCTGGATCCTGACGGGTTCGCCGTTCACCTCCAGCACAGGGTAGGCGAGGAAATTTATGGGGCCGGAAGCGGGCTGTGGCTCGACGATCAGGTCCCGGCCTTTGCTCAACTCGAACCGATTCGCCGGATGGTGACCGAAATAATAATCGGCGAGGCTCGAGTGCTTGTTGGCCTCGCTCACATCCACCGGCACCCACTGGCCATCCGCGAAAAACTCCGCCCAACAATGGTAGCCATCAATGCCACCGTCGTTTCGCTCGGACGGGATGGCCGCGCCAATGGCAAACCGTGCCGGGATGCCGGCTGCGCGCGCCAATGCGATGAAATAGGCGTGAAAATCCGAGCAGTTGCCGGAGCGCGCGTCGCAGGCATAAACCGCGTCGCCAATGCCCCAGCCAGAACCGTATCTGGCGTAGCGCAGTTCTTCCATCACGTGATCGTAGATCGCGCGGGCGCGGGCCCGGTCGGCCGCTTTGCCGGGCGCGACTTTCTCCGCAATAGCGCGAAAGGTTTCATCGTGCGGCACCAGTCTTTCGGGCGACAGATATTTTTGCGGGATCGTCTCCGGGTCAGCGAATTCCGATTTTTCGAATCGCTTGACCTGGTAGCGGACTTCAACCGTTTTGCCGCTGTCGGCCGGGCCGGCGCTCAGAAAGAAAACCTTGTTTCCGTGCTCGCGCTCCGCCAGCTCGCGCCATGGCCCCGGCGCGGCGATCCTGGTGATTGCAACACGCTGGAACGTATCGGACGTCGCCAGCGGCAGCCAGAGCCGGGCGTCGCCGGTAATTTCCGGCAGCCTGGCCCGGTAGATGAACTCGAACTCATCGGTGCCGTTGGTGACGCCAAGCAGACGCCGGGACGCATTCTTGACCGCGACTTTGCGCCAGGTGCCGTTCCGCCTTTGTTCCCAAGTATAGAGCGGGCGGGCATTGACCTTGTGGACGCTGGTCTGCGTGACCGTCATCGCGCCGGGCGGCCCCTTCATGAAGAAGTCAACATCGTAAACCGGTCCATCGGCCCCGACGAGATCCACGCACGCGAAGCTGACGCCGTCGCCGAGGTAGGAGAGATACTCGAGATGAACCCGCACGAGTTGGAGGTTCAGTTCTTTGTTCTCATGCTGAATCTTGAAGTAACCGCCGTTCGCTTTCGACTGCTCTGTGATATGCTCCTCGATGCCGGCCGCAATGTCGGCCATGGTGATCGCAGGGCCGGTCGCCTTCTCCACGGGCAACGTCGTGCACGAGGACATCAGCACAGCCAGAATTGTCAGGCTGGCCGAAACAAAAACGCGTCGTGTGGTCATCATAATCCCTTTCCGGAACGATGAAGAATCAGAAACCCGCCGGTTGGACAGCCGGTTTCGGCTGTTACGGACTCGGGGAAGGTGCGTTGCTCTTCGGAGTCTCCTTCTTGGGATGCTCGGCCTTCGGATGCTCGGCCTTCGGATGTTCGCCCTTCGGATGATCGCCTAAATGCCCGCACGCCGAGAGTGCCAGGGCAGAGAAAATACATATCGCCAGCAGTAATGCGGACGTCTTGACGAGGTCATGATGCTTCATGTGATTTCTTGGTGGTGTGGCTGATGACTTGGTTCAGCTCGCGAACCGTTTGCGGGCTCAACACCTGAGCCTTCCGCAATAGGAGATTCCAACGGAGAAAATATTCCCGGAACCTGACTACTCCGGTCATTTAATCAAACTCCAGTCTTTCCGCAATGCAGTAGAAGTATCGCTCCCCCCGCAGATAAAGCTCGTTTCCGGCGAGGGCCGGGGAAGCGCTGAAGCTGTCGTCGAGACGGTTCTGCGCGATGGCTTCGGGTTCGTCGCCATCTTTGAGCACGACAGTAACACCTTCGCGGGACGTGATGTACACCCGGCCGGCGGCGGCGACCGGCGAGGCATAGACCTTGGAGATGCCCGGAAGCCGGAATGGGCCGGGTCGGTCTTCGCCCGTCCGGGCGTTGACACGAGTCAGAATGCCCTGGAAGTGATGATGGAAGTACAAGGCATCACCATAGAGCAGGGGCGAGGGGACATACGGCGCTCCGTGGGAGCGGCGCCAAACAACTTGCTTCGTCCCGGTGACATCCCCACTGGCCCCGTCGAGGCGGATGGCCAGCAGGCCCGGCCGGTCGTACGTGCTCCCGGTGAAAACCATGCCGTGACCTGCCACGGGCGACGAAACCACGTTTTCCACCGACAGACCGCCGCATTCCCAGATCACGTTCCCGGTGGCCAGATCGTAGCCGCGCACACGCTCCGATCCGCTGATTACGACCTGCGCTCTGCCGTTGTATTCGACCACCAGGGGCGTGGTCCATGACGAGGCCCGGTCACGCGGAGTCTTCCAACGCCGTTGGCCAGTCCGCTTGTCGAAAGCAACGACAAACGACTCGCCCTCATGGTCCCAATTGATGATCACGGTGTCGCCGTGCAGCGCCGGCGAACTGCCCTCGCCATGCCCGTGCAACGTCTTCAACTGGCCGAAGTCCGTCTGCCACTGCACGGCTCCCTCGAGGTCGAGACAGTAGAGTCCCCGGGAGCCGAAGTAAGCAAAGAGATGCTCGCCGTCAGTGACCGGCGAGGCCGAAGCCAGGCTCGCGGTGCGATGTTCCCCCTGGTGCGGGAGCTGTTCTCGCAGGGTCCGTTTCCAGAGGATCTTTCCGTCGCGCCGATCCAGGGCCATGACCATGAATTGATGGCGATGCGTGATGGGAGCTTCGTCATGCCCGCCCGGTGCGCCGCTGTATTGCGGTGGCAAGGCAGGTCCGTCGGGCACGGCCGTGGTGACGAAGAGACGATCGCCCCAGATGAGCGGCGTCGAGTGGCCTTTGCCCGGCAACGGGATCTTCCAGCGGATGTTCTTGTCTTCGCTCCATTCGACGGGAGGGTTGGCGTGCGGGGCCACGCCGGTCCCCAAGGGACCGCGCCACTGCGGCCAGTTATGAGCGGGGCTCAGATTGCTGCCGCCAGTCGGCTGCGCCGGGTGCGGCAGGGCGGGGTTGTCGTTGCCTCTGGCCGGAATCGAGTGGTTCGCGGGAATCACAGCCGGGTGTTCAGCCAACGGCAGGGTGACGGGCGCGCGTTTCACCTGAAGCGCCACCCATGCCCCGGCCAGGAGCAGAATCGCTGCCCAAGTCCCCAGTGACTTCCGAACAGAGGGGCTCATGCGTTGTGGTTCATCGAGCGACGAACGACTCGGCCGGTGCGGGGATCGGGAACCTTCGCTTCTCCTTCGCCTGCCGCGCAGCGGTGGAATGGTCATTCACCGGAAAGTGGGTCGCAAACAATAGCATGGCAGGGGACGACCTGCAAGCGACTGAAAGGAAACTGGAGTACATGGGGAGCGGTTCCACGAACGCTCCTGCGTGTCGCCAGCGGCGAGATCGAGCACGAGATTGATGTCGCTCACGTGCTGCTCGAAACGTTCCGAGTCTCGCGGCCAACGCACATGCGCTGGCCCGCTCTGCGGCGCCCAGCTAAGGTGAGGTGCGGTTGTGGCGCAGGGCTGACAACGCCGAGCCCTCGGTCTTGCCTGCCCATGCCGGCACCGTAACCGCCCTCGCGTTCTCGCCAGGCGCGGCGCGCTTCGTCACCGGCGGCCAAGCCACCACGGAAATGGGACGCCAGCCCGAACTCAAGTTCTGGGAGGCAGGCGAGAGCACGCCAACGGCAACCGTCGCGTGCTTCGGCAGCGCCTTCGCCAGTGCAAAAGCCAGAAGCACGGCACGACGAACCGGAGCGCCAGTCAACTAAAAACCCCTCCCCGGCCCAACCCCATGAAAATCCAGTTTCCTTTCAGTTGGATTGAAAACGATCCGCCTCAGAACGTGCCTTTGACCCCAAAGGTCCAGAGCGAGCCAAATTCCTGGCGCTGCCGGAACTGGGCGTGCGGCGGCGTGTTGGGGCCGTGGATTTCGACGTCGTCGGTGGGGTCGTTGAGGTTGCGCAGATTGGCGAACACCGCGAAATTCTTCCGGACAGAATACTCGCCGGTAAGATCGATGTAGGAGCGCTTCGAGCCCCAGTTGTAGGTGTCCGCCTCGAGGCTGCGGCCGGTGACGAGCCCCCGGCGTTGGCGGCCGAGATAGTTCCAGTTCAACCGCAGGTTGTAGGTCTCGCGGGAGAGGCTGATGCCCCAGCTGCCGCTGCGCGGGATGTAGCCGGCGAAGTTGTTCGCCGCCGCGCCGATGGCGCGCTGGGCGCTGCCGTTGGCGAAAATCTGGACGCCGCGCGCCCACCGCGGGAGGAAGGTCAGCGCCTGCTTGTAGTTGAGGTCGAGGCCCTCCATCCGCACGGTGCTTTCGATGTTGTGCTGCGTGGCGACCTCGTAGGGGTCGTAAATGACGGGGTCCAATCCGTAGAGCGCCAGAAACGCGGGCGTGGCATCAAACGTCGTGTTGCCGAAGAAGTTTTCGAAATCGCGGCGGAACGCCCCGACGGACACGAGCCCCACCCGCTCGAAGTAATACTCCAGCGTCACCTTCCTGGTATGAGCGCTCCAGGCCTTGATCCCGACATTGGCGACCACGATCCGGTTGGTGTTGCCCGGGGCCAGCTCGGTGTCGGGCAGCGCGACGCCACCGGAGTATTGGCCGTAATTCGGCCGGCCGACCGAGGTGTAATAGGCGGCGCGGGCAATCAGGTTTTCGCGGACGTTGAAGCTCGCATTGATGCTCGGGAACAGGCGCAGGTATTCCTTCTCGGACCGGCCTCCGCGATCGAGGAGCGTCAGTTGGGAAATGCCAAGTGCATCGGTCGCGATCGGCAGCGGCCGGCCGTTGGCCCCGGTGATGACCTTGCCCGCGGCGTCGCGCCGGTAATTGAGGGTCAAATCGGTGAGCGGACCCTGGCCCTGCACGTTGGTCTGCTCGGCGCGCAGGCCGCCGACAAGTTTGAGCCGCCGGTTGAAGAACTGCGCGTCGCCGCGCAGGTAAGCTGACGAGACGATCTCCTCGGACCACCTCGACGCGTTCACCTCGGAGCGGTATTTCGCATTCTCGTCGAGGGTGAAGTAGGCGGGCTTTGCGCGGTAGAGATCCAGGACCGACTCGTTGCTCACCCACTGCACGCGGGGGAGGCCGTACAGGCCGGCGCGCTGGAAAAAATACGGATCGTAAACCGCACCCGCGCCGTCGTCGCTGCCGGCGGCCGGCGTGGTGCTGGGGCGGCCGTCGGCCCCGACGAAGGTGACCGACGACGTGCTGGTACGATTGTCGGTCCGGGACTGGCGGACGTCCAAGCCGGCCTTGAGCGTGAGCGGCCAGCGCCAGTCGAAATCGCGCCGGAGATTGGCGAAGGCGGTGCGGTGCACGTTGCGGGAGGTCTGCGGGCTGGCCCCGGCGGTGCTGAGCGCGTAGGAGTTGATGTTGAAGGGATCCACCGGCGCGCCCGTGGCGCCATCGGTCACGGTGATTTTCTGGGGCCGCAGATAAAAGATGTCGTCGAACGCCACCGTGACGCCGGTGCGCCGCGCGAGGGTCGAGGCGAACCGCCCCTTGTCGAGATTGCGGAAGAGATTCTGGGCATGGGAGGAACCGAAGCCCGCCTCGGCCTTCCAGCTCGCGCCGTCGTGGCGCCAGGTCAGGCTCGGCATGAAGGTGCGGCTGTAACGATGGTTGCCGCCGTTGGAGACGCGCACCTCGCCGGCGCCGGCGAACCCGTGGGTGAGGGTGGGGGAAAAATTGCCCGGGAGCACGCGGTTCACGCTGAAGGTGATCGCGCGCTGGTTGTAGTCGGTGTGAAACGTGCCGTATTGAAATGAGAACGACAGCCGGCTCGCCGGGCCCAATTTGTAATCGGCGGTCGTGCCAAAGGAGGAGCGGTCGGCGATCTTCGATTCCACGCGGACGAGGAAGTCGGAGAGGTAGGGCCGGTCGGGCGTGGTGTCGGGCAGGGCCGCGCCGTTGGTCGCGGCGCCGGCACCCCGCCAGGTGTTGGTCAGCAGCGGGCCTTCCACGTATTGCGTGGAGCCGCCGCCGGAGACGGTGAAACCGAAGCGCTTGTTCACCGGCACCACCCAGGAGAACTCGAAACCCGGCCGAACCTTGTAGGTGGGATCGCGGGCGGGGCCGGTCGAGCGGTGAAACTGTTTGGTGCTGTCCCGCATCGCCAGGTAGACGCTGCCGTTGAAGATCGGCTTGGAGCGCTCAAAGGCGCTCCGCGGCACCAGGTTGACCGAGCCGGCGAGCGCGGAGCCCGGCGACTCGGGCGTGGGCGAATAGACGGCCTCGATGCGCGACAGATTGTTGATCGAAACCGCGTTGAGCTCGACGTTCCGCCCGGTGCCCGAAACCTCCGAGGTGGCGAGACTGAAGCCGCCGATGGTCACGGGAACGTTGGCCGACGGCACGCCGTTCATCGAAATCTCCCGCGGATCGCCGCCGCGGTAGCTCATGGTGATGCCGGGAAGCATTTTCAGGAACTCGCCGATGTTGCCATCGGGCACGACGCCGAACTCGTCGGCGGAGACGACGTTGACGATGTTCGCGGCGAAGCGCTGCTCGTTGATGGCGATGGCGGCGCCGTCCATTTCGCGGGAGGAGGAGACGACCATCGACTCGAGTTTCACGACCTCGGTGTCGTTGCGATAGCGCGAGCCGCCGGACAACCCGATGTCGCGTTCGAGCGCGAGAGTTCCCGCGAGGTTCACCGGGATCTGCTGCGGTTCCATGCCGGTGAAGAACACGTCCAGCACCACCGGCCCGACCGGGACGTGGGTGAGACGGTAGGTGCCGGACTCATCGGTAAAGGCGACGAGATCCGTGCCCTTGACGGTCACCCGGGCATTGTTGAGATACTGTCCCGTGACGCTGTTTTGCACGCGCCCGGAAATGCTGCCGGTTTGGAGTACGCTCACGACGCCCGCCCCGCCCGCCTGACCCCGCACCGCGTGGGCCGGCGCGAGCCAAATCACGGCGATCGCGAGCAGAAACTCAAACCGGCGCATGCAGCAAGACTGCCAACAGGGGTATGTTTTCATGGGGAAAATCAGTGGGTGCGACGAATACCTTACGGGGTCAGTCTGAGCTAACCGATGGCAGCAAGTGTGCCCGCGGCAAGCCCGGGCATTCTACAAAGCCAAATCCAAGCCGACGCGATGCCAATTGTAGGAAACGTCCCAGGGGCGCCAGTCATCGACCCACTCACCCCACCACCCCGGAGCAATCCCGGGTTGCGTCCGGCATTGCCACGCGTCGCGCGGCCCGCATTCTGGCGCGTGCGCCAATCGTCCGAGTCCCAACGCCGCGCTTCCATCGCCATGGCCGAATCCCGCCGCCGTTTCCTGCAAAAAACCGCCACCGCCGCCGCCGCGCTCGCGGGCACGCGCTTCCTCAGCCGGGCCGCCGGAGCTGAAACGGCTCTGCCGCGCGCCGCCGCCGCCGGCGCGCCGCCCTGGTATCGGCGCGTGCTGCGCTGGGGCCAGACCAACATCACCGAGCTCGACCCCACCCGCTACGACATCGCATGGTGGCGCGCCCACTGGAAGCGCACCGGGGTCCAGGGCGTCATCATCAACGCCGGCGGCATCGTTGCCTATTACCCGAGTGCGGTGCCGCTGCACCACCGCGCCGAGTTTCTCGGCGACCGCGATCTCTTCGGCGAACTCTGCCGCGCCGCGCATGAAGACGGCCTCGCCGTCTTCGCCCGCATGGATTCCAACAGCGCCCACGAGGATTTTTTCCGCGCCCACCCCGACTGGTTCGCCCGCGACGCCGGCGGCCGGCCGTATCGCAACCGCGAGCTCTACGTTTCGTGCGTGAACAGCGCCTACTACGACGAACATCTCCCGACGATCCTGCGCGAAATCGCCACGCGCTACCGGCCCGAGGGATTCACCGACAACAGCTGGAGCGGACTCGGGCGGAACAGCATCTGCCACTGCGAGAATTGCGAACGGAAATTCCGCGCGCACGCCGGCCAGCCCATCCCCCGCACCCGCGACTGGAACAGTCCGGCGTATCGCGCCTGGATTCAGTGGAACTACGCGCGCCGGCTCGAGATCTGGGATCAAAACAACCGCATCACCCGCGCCGCCGGCGGCCCCGACTGCGTCTGGGTCGGCATGAACGGCGGCCAGCTTTCCGGCCAGGCCGAGAAATTCCGCGACTTCAAGGCGATCTGCGAACGCGCCGAGATCATCATGCTCGACGACCAGCGCCGCGACAACGATTCCGGTTTCCAGCGCAATGGCCAGGTGGGCAAGCTCGTGCACGGGCTCCTCGGCTGGGACAAGGTCATGCCGGAAAGCATGGCGATGTACCAGACGTCGAGCCCGACGTTCCGGCTCACCAGCAAACCCGCACCGGAGGCGCGGCTGTGGATGCTCGAGGGCTTCGCCGGCGGCATTCAGCCGTGGTGGCATCACGTCGGCGCGTATCAGGAGGACCGGCGCCAGTTTCACACCGCGGAGCCGGTCCTGCGCTGGCACCGCGCGAACGAGGAGTTCCTCGTCCATCGCCGGCCGATCGCGACCGTCGGCGTCCTCTGGTCGCAGCGCAACCTGGACTTCTTCGGCCGCGACGACGCCGACCTGCACGTCACCGCGCCCGCCAACGGCTTCATGCACGCGCTGGTCCGCGCGCGCATCCCCTACCTGCCGCTTCACCTCGATCACGTCGACCGCGACGCGGCGCAGTTTCGCACCCTCGTCCTGCCCAACCTTGGCGCGATGTCGGACGGGCAGGTCGCGTCCGTGCGCCGCTTCGTCGAGCGGGGCGGCGGCCTGCTGGCGACCGGGCACAGCAGCCTGGGCAACGAATGGGGCGACGCGCGGCCCGACTACGCCCTCGGCGATCTCTTCGGCGCGCATCTGCCGGAAGGCCACGGCGCGCGCACCGAATCCACGCGCCGCCGCTGGGCCACGGAGAACGCGCACAGTTATCTGCGGCTCACTCCCGGGCTGCGAGCCCGCGCGGACGCCGACTCACAATCTGGAGGCGCGGTGCCCTCACCGCGCATCGACCGCCACGCCATGCTGCGCGGTTTCGACGAGACGGACATCCTGCCCTTCGGCGGCACGCTCGAGCCGCTGAAGCTCGATTCGGACGCGCAGGTGCTCGCGACGTTCGTCCCGCCGTTTCCCGCCTTCCCGCCGGAGTTGTCGTGGATGCGCGAGCCGAAGACGGACATTCCCGCGCTCGTCCTGCACGAAAAGTCTGGCGCCGGCCGCGTGGCGTTTCTGCCCGCCGATCTCGATCGCCGTTACGCCCGCGACAACCTGCCCGACCACGCCAACCTGCTCGCAAATCTCATCCGCTGGACCGCGCGCGACGATATCCCGCTCGCGGTCGAAGGCCCGGGCCTGATCGATTGCCACCTCTACCAGCAGCCCGGCCGCGTGATCCTGCACCTCGTCAACCTCACCAGCGCCGGCACCTGGCGCGCGCCCGTGGAGGAGTTCATTCCGGTGGGACCCGTGCGCGTCCGCGTGAAGCTGCCGGAAAATGTCCGCGCCCGCCGCGTGCGGTTGCTCGTCGGCAACGAAACGCCCCGCCCGGCCAGCGAGGCGGGCTGGATTCGCTTCGAACTCAAATCCATCCTCGATCACGAAGTGGCGGTAATCGGATGAATTCTTCCGTACCGATGCAATCGACCGTAGCCGCCGACGTAAGGAGGCGGAACGCGGGATGAACCGGCAACGAC
>JACQWL010000146.1 GCA_016209255.1 Verrucomicrobiota bacterium | reverse complement strand
CGCGGCGGCGGCGTTCGGCGCGACGATGCACTCCATGCCCCATTTCTGAAAGATGGTCCGCAGCCGTGCCTGTGTGAGGGGATGGTCTTCGACACAGAGCGCGGTGCCGTCGCGCAGCGAGGCGGGGGCGGTCGCCAGACCCGACTCCGCGCCACCGGGCGCCGTGGCGGTTTGAAGGGTGAAAATCACCGATGTGCCGTGGCCCGCGCTGCTCTCGACGTGGATTCTTCCGCCCATGAGCTCGCACAGTCGCTGGCAAATCGCGAGGCCGAGGCCGGTGCCGCCGTATTTGCGCGTAGTCGAGGAATCGACCTGGCTGAACGCCTTGAACAGGCGGCCAACGCGATCGGCCGGGATGCCGATGCCGGTGTCGCTGACGGTGAATTCGAGAATCGAATGCGATGGATCGCTCACGACGGCGGGTTCGAAGCCGAGCGGCGTCGGGTCGCGGACGGCGCGCCGCACCTCGATGGAAACGCTCCCGCTCGGAGTGAACTTGACCGCGTTGTTGACGAGGTTGACCAGCACCTGGCGCACGCGCGTGACGTCGCCCACGATCCAGGCGGGCACATCGGGCGCCATGTGGTAGCCGATTTCGAGTTTCTTGGCGGCGGCCTGGAGCGCGAACAGGTCGAGGGCCTCCTCGAGGCAGAGGGCGAGCTCGAAGGGCGCGCGCTCGAGTTCCATCTTGCCCGATTCGATTTTTGAAAAATCGAGGATGTCGTTGATAATCGTGAGCAGGGCCTCGCCGGAAGTGCGGATGGTATTGACGTAATCCCGCTGTTCGGCGGTGAGCGTCGACTCCATCAGGAGGCTCGTCATCCCGATGACGCCGTTCATCGGCGTGCGGATTTCGTGCGACATCGAGGCGAGGAATTCGCTCTTGGCCCGCGAAGCCTCGTCGGCCTCGGCCTTGGCGCGGCGGAGCTGCTGCTCGGTCTCCACCCGCGCGGTGATGTCAGTTTCGATGGCGATGAAGTTCTCGATTTCGCCGCTGGCGCCGCGCACGGGCTGAATTTCAAGGTGCAGGTGGTATTTGCGGCCCGATTTCGAGTAGTTGACGACATCGGTGCTGATGCCCTGGCCGCGGGCCATCGCGGCGCGAATGCGGATGACGGTGCGCCGATTCGTATCGGGGCCGACCATGAAGTGGGCGGGATTCTTGCCCACGACCTCTTCGAGCGAATATTCCATCACGCGGCAAAACGCCTCGTTGACCCACTCAATCCGGCCGTCGGGCGAGCCGATGAGCACCGGGTTGTCCGTCTTGGCCGCGACCAGGGAAAGCTTGCGCGCCTCGGCCTGGCTCTCGCGCAGGGCGAGCTCGGCTTCGCGACGGGCGGTGATGTCCTGCACCGTGCCGATGATGCGGATGGGCCGCCCGTCCGGATGGGTGGCGACGGATTTCGAACGGGTATACACCCAGCGCCAGCCGCCGCTGCGCGAGCACACGCGATATTCGGGCTCGATGAAGGAGGCGACGCCGTTGAGTTGCGCTTCGGTGCGCCGGCGGTAGAGCGGGAGATCGTCGGGGTGAATGAGCGACTGCCACGCCTCGACCGTCGAGGGCATGCGGCCGTGTTCGTAGCCGAGCATCGCCCACAGGCCGGTGCTGTAGTACACATGGCCGGCCGGGACGCTCCACTCGAAGATGCCAATCTGCGTCGAGTCGAGCGCCAGGCGGAGACGCTCGTCCGAAACCTTCAGCCGGGCCTCGACCCGGCGGCGCTCTTCGTTTTCGGCAAACAACTTCTTGTTCGAACGCTCAGCCGAACGCTGGCCGGTGCGGGCGCTGCGGGCGAGCTGGACACTGAGTCCGAGCAGCACGGTGATGCCCAGGCCCGCGCCGAGTGCGAGTTGGGGCAGGTAGTGGCGGCTTTGGGCGAGGGCGGCCGCGGAGGGAGCCAGGGTCAGCCGCACGCGGCGATCGGCGATGGGGTACGTTTTTTCGGATTTGAGTTCGTCGATCCGGGTCGGGTCGTTGGCAATGGAGGAGAAGACCGTTTCGCCGCCGATCTCGATCGCAACGTGGTAGTCGTCGCTCACCCTCACCCGGGCCGTCGTGATGGTCTCGAAAAACCGGCGGTAGCCGAACTCGGCGGCCAGATATCCGGCCCGGGTGCCGGCGCGGATCACGGGCGTATAGATGACCGCGCCTTTTTCCACGCCCGCGCCCGGCACCGGAACCATGGTCGTGGCGGAAACGACCGGCGCGCCGCTGGAAATCGCCTTTTGCAGGGCGGCGCGGCGATCGTCGGAGACGGAGTGGTCGAACCCGAACGCGCCTTCGTTGTTGTGGCGCGGAAAGACCCACGCCGTCTGCAGGTTCAAATCGACGAAGTGGATTGAGCGGCAGCCAAGCTGTTCGCTCCGCTCGGTCATCTGAGTATTCGCATCAAGCTCCCAGGCACTGGTGGCGTTGGGCGGTCCGTCGCCCCACCGACGCGCAATCCGCTCGAACTGGCTCGATTCGCGGTCGAGCTCATCCCGGATCTCGAGGGCGACGCGATCCATCGCGGTTTGCGTCGTCGCAAGCGTGAAGGCGCGCTCGCGTTCCCGGAGCCCGACCCACAGAACGACAGTCAGGGTGAGGCAACCGATGACGGCCGGCATCGGCGACCACGCGGGCGCCTCGCCGTCGGTTTTCATGCTTTCGCGCCACGCGAGGAGAACCAGCGCCAGGCCAAGGCACAAGAGCGCGAGGGCCGCAACCGGTGGCGTGGCACTGGCCGTGTTCCAGCTGTAAACGATGGGCAGTCCCGCGGCATAGCCGAGCAGGGTGGAGAATCCGGCGGAGGCGAGAAGCGATCCGGCCACGGCCTCGGCCAGCAAGCGGGCGCGTGCCGCCCGCTCCGTTGCCCGCCAGACCAGGACGCCACCGCCCAGAATGAGGCACACCGCGATCATTCCAGCCATCCGCCCCGGGTGCTCCGGTCCGATCGGCAAATGATCCTGGCCGAACATCTCATCGATTTGCAGGTCAATCCGGAAACCACCCTGCACGAGCGTCACCGCGCCGAGCAGGAGGGGAACGATCGCCAGCCACGCCAGCCGCCGGCGGCGAAACTCGAGCGCCAGCAGCACGCAGCCAAGAACGATGAAAGCGAGCGCGGCGGTAATCTTCATCGGCGTCTGAGCCGTAAAAGGTCGCAGTAACCCGTCCACCCGCAGCCACCACCCGAAAAGGGTGAGCGCACCCCCCGCAATGAGCGTACCCGCCAGCGAGAGCGACAGCCGCTCCAGCCACGTGCGCCGCGGCAATGTGGGTAGCGAATTCATCAACGTATTTCCCTTAACGTGAGCGACGGGAAGTCGTGGAGCAATGCGTATTCCACGTCAGGCCGGCCTCGGAGGACGGGATGGGCGCCGCTAAGCCGGAGTTATGCAGTAGAACCCCGTTCACCCGTTGTGCTGCGCAGACTAATTGGTGAGTGTAGGGGCGTCGCTGGCCGACGCCCGTTTCCACATCGTGTGGCGGGCGTCGGCAAGCGACGCCCCTACATCTCGATTGCATGGTTACAGCTAAGGCCGCGGCGGCGTCGGTGGCAGACCGACCGGCGGGGGCGGTGAATCGGCCTTGGGCTGCGCCGGCGCGTCGCTTTTCTCCGTGGATTCCGCACTGCCGGTGGCGAGCGACCGCAGGAAATTGGTCGGGCCGATCACGAACGTCCATTCCGGTTTCTCCAGCGTGCCCGTGAGCTTGACCTCGAGCGCGTTCGACAACGGGGTGAGCACGGCGCCGACGACCGACTTGAAAAGATTGCCGCTTTCCTGAAAGGGAAAAATCTTTGCCCTGAAATCGAGACCGTGGTTGGCGAGGGTGTAGTCGCCGTGGCCATCGATCGCGGAATTGGCGCCGCGCAGGGCGACTTCCGGGAAGACGAGTTTGGGCCCTTCGATTTTGAAATTTCCCCGTGCCTCCGTGAAGCGCAAGGTGGTGAACGTGATCAGCTCGGACAGCAGGCCCAGCAATGGCACCTCGCCGATTTCGGGGCCGCGCAGCGATGCGCTGCCTTCGCCATGATACGTGTAGGGATCGCCATAGCGGCCCTCGGCCGATGCGGCGACATCGAGTTGTACGTTGGCGTTCCTTCGGACAAACTTCCCGGGCGGAGCCGGTGGCTGGCCGCGCTTGTGCGCGAGGAACTCCTGCAACACGCCCGCGGCCTCGCCGAGGTTCGCCTCTTTCAACGAAAAGTCGAAACCGAGCCGGCGCTTGTCGCCCCTGCCCCAGACCCGCGCCCGGCCGCCGGCCACGCCGCTGGCAAACCTGGCTTCGACCTCCTCGATCACGATCTCGTCGTCCTGGAGTTTGACCCGGAATGAGGCGTCCCGGAGGGGAAAATCGTGAAAGCGAATCTCTCCGCTGGTGCGCGCATCGACCTGCAGCGATTGCTGCCGCCCGCCGGGTGCAGCCGGCCCGTCGAACCGGCCGTGGAGTTTCAGCGCCGGTGGAGCGGCGAGTTTGAACGGGGCCAGCACGGCCGCGCCGAGCGGGCCGATGAGCTGGGCCGCGATCCCAACGTCCATGGTGGAGTCGAGTTTCAGATCGAGCCGGCGCCAGTCGAAGGTAGCGGGATCCGCCGTGTAAGTGAACGTCCCCCGGGCGGCGCCGCTCCCGCCGGTCGCGCTTACCTCCAACCCGTCGTAAAACCCCGGGCGGATGAACAGCCGGGCGCGCACCTGCCCGAAGGCGACGCCGCGGATGACGGGCCGGGGCACATCGGCGAAGACGAACACCGCCGAGCGGCGGCCATCCCGCCAGAAGCCGCTGACGTCGACGCTGGCTGCCGGCGGCGCCGCGGGAAACCCGAACTGCTGGAAGAAATTCGGCCACCACGCGCGAAACCACCCGGAAATTTCCAGCGGCCGGAGCCGGCCGGTGAGCAGAAACCGGTATTGATGCGTTTGCAGATCGTGCTCGTAAGAGCCCCGGGCAAAATTTTCGCCGATCCGAGCAAAGGCCTCGGGTGAGCCGAATCGCCGGCCGTCGAACTCGACCGCGGCGGCGCCTTCGTCGATCGCCACGCCGTATGCCTTGATCTGCCGCACCCCGATGCGCGCGGCGACGTTTTCAAACTTCCAGCCCGGACCGAGGTGGACCACGCCGTTGTCGCAGTACAGTGCAGCGAAGTCGAAATACCGGCGCACGTCGGCGCCCAGGCGCCGGCTGAGCGGGTCGAGCAGACCGGGCGAGACGGCCCCCTCGAAATGCAGGACGGCGCTCTGGGCGGCGAAATCGGCCTCCGCCCGGACGGCGAGCGGCGCGCCCATGACCTGCGCGACGATGCTGGCGTCGAGGCGCGGCAGCGGCCGGGGAAACAGCTGGGCGGATACCGCGCGGGCGGAAAAACCGGCGGTCGCGACCGACTCGGCGGTGACATCGAACTCACGCGGTTCGAAATGAAAACCAGCGCCGGGTCGCATGCGGCCGGCGACGAACGCCCGCACGCCGTGCGCCGTGGTGCCGAACGGCAGCCGCACGTCATCCGCCGCGAATTCGAGTTGCGATGCCGGCGCGTCGCCAAAGAGAAGGACTCGCGTGACGGCGCGGATGTTGCGGGCCTCGGCCGAGACGGGAGGGCCAAGCTTCGCGCTGCGGGCCAGCAAGGTGACGTTGACGATCGTCGCACCGGACTCCGAGGGCGAAAGCTCGAGGTGCAAGGCCGGTTGCTCGAAGGCGGCCAGTTGTTCCGTGACGGCCAGCACCTGGCGGCAGAGAGTCGGAAACCGGTTCGCGATGAAATCTGCGATCGCGTCGGAGGCTGGTCCGCGTGCGCCGCGCAACTGAACGGAACCGCGGGCCGAAAACGCGATGCCGGCGACGCGTCCACTGAGGTGGGGAATGGAGAACACCCGATCGCCGGGCGTGATTGTCCCATCGAGGTCGCGCACGATTTCCTCGGCGCGGCCCGAGGGGGACAGCATCGCGGGCACGGTGGCGGTGGCATCGAAAATGCGGATCTCGTCCGGTTCGAACTTGCCGACGGCGAGCGACCAGGGGTTGAGCCGCACAAAAATCGCCCGGGCGGTGAGGACCGGCTCGGCGAACGCCGGCAGCAGAACCTGCGCATTCTCGATCAGCACGCGCCCCGTGGGGTCGAACGCCGTGCGGCTGAACTTCACGCGGAAGCCGGACGCGGCGAAACGGTTCTCGAGCTGGCGCAGGGCGAAATCCGGAACGGCAAGCTCGTTGGTCGAGGCGATGTAGAGCTGGAAGACCAGCAGGATCGCGAGCGCCAGCCAGAGGGTCCAGACCGCGAAGGCGAGGATGCTGCGGGTGCACGCCCCGACGCCCTGCCAGAGAAGTGTCAGCAGCCGGCTCATGCCGTGATGGCCTGTAGCGGCGGTCTATGACCGCCGGGAATGCTGTACCGGCGGTCTGAGCCGTATTCATGCAATCGAACCCCGTTCACACGTTGAGCTGTGCAAACCAATTGGTGAGTGTAGGGGCGTCGCTTGCCGACGCCCATTTCCACGTCGTGTGG
>JACQWL010000145.1 GCA_016209255.1 Verrucomicrobiota bacterium | reverse complement strand
GGGTGGATCGGCGAAGGTGTCAGCCCGGAAATGCCGCACGTTGATCTCAGGCCCAGCCACCTCGTGTCCAAAGGTTTGTCCGGCGGTCGCAGGCGCGCCGGCGCCGTCGCCCGCGCGCAGGCGCATGGCCTCGTTGGCCGGGTCGAGTGTGGCCAGGACCCGGGCGAGCGCGGGGGTGATGTTGTGCGCCAGAATGCGCCCGTCGGGCAGGATGAGGAGTTCGCCGGAACTTTGATGGTCGTCGAGGGTGGCGGCGTAGTTGCTCTTGGCGCGCGTCATGGGATCAGTTGAAGCGAAAAGTCGGCCGCGATCTCGCGGGCGCGGGCGGCCTCGGCGGGAGTGCACGAGCGGTTGAGTTCGGGATGCGTGCGGGCTTGCCACGCGGGCCAGAAGCCCTCGCGGAGGCTGACCCGGGCGGCGGGGAGGTTTTGTGCAATCCACGCGGCGACAGGTTGCCAGCAGCAGTCGAGGTGGCCAGGCATAAGCAGGTGGCGGATGATCAACTCGTGGTCGCGGGCGGCCCATAGCAGGTTCTCGCGGACGATGGCGCTATAGGCGGGGACACGGGCGAGCCGCGCGGCGCAGACGTCATTGCCGAATTTGTAGTCGGCAACCCAGATGTCGAACACGCCCTCGAGGAGCGCGCGGGCCTCGGCGGAGGCGTGGGCGTTGGTTTTCCAAACGAGGACGGCCGAGTCGGAAATATGAGCGGCAAGGTCGAGGGCGTCGGGAAGAAAGACGGTGGGTTCGCCGCCGAGGATCATGACGGTGCGGGCACCGGCGGCGAGCGCGGCCGTGGCACGGGCGGCGAGGGCGGGCACGTCCAGGGGTTCGCCCGCGCGGGCGTTCCAGCTTTCGCGGCCGGTGATGCAGAAGGCGCAACGCAGATCGCAGCCGCTCAGGGCGATGGCGAACGTGGGGCTGAGTGCCAGTTCGTCTGAGACCTCGGTCTGCGCCGAAAACACGCGGGCGGCGGCGCCGGCATGGCATTCGCCGGCGATTCCGGCGAGGCGATTGACGCCGCAGTGGTGGGCGCAGAGGTGACAGCAGGCGAGGGAGGCGCGGGCGGCTTCGGCGCGGCGGGCGGCGAGGGCGGCGCGCCCGGGAGCGCGTTGCGTACGGCGATGGACGGACGGGGGCGCGAGGGCCGCGGCGATCATGTTTCGATGCGTTTGAAGCGTCCGGTGGGAAACGGGCGCCAGGAGAGGCGGGCGATCCTCCGCCAGACCTCATCACGATCGATCCCGTGGTGAACCAACTCGCCTGCCTTCGGCCGGCCACCCTCTTCTGCCTTCACGTCGATCGCCAGCCACTCGTCTGGATATTGCTCAATCAGTTCTTGAATGCTACGCATGGTTGGCGGCCGACAGTAGTGCGCGTGTCCATGTGTAACCCTGTGGCCGAGCACGCTTCCCCGCGAGTCAAATCAAATTAAGTAGTTTTCATAGGAACTCCTGAGTTCTTGTTTTATGTTTACAACTTGCCGACGGGTTTGGCGCGAACGACGAAGATGACGCGACGCCCGCCCAGGACATTCTCGGTCGGGATGAGGTCATCCAACCGGATGGCGGGTATTAGGCAGCGGCTTGTCGAGAGCGACGTGTCAAGAGTCAAGCCATGTCAACTGCGGCTGCGCCTTCGGTTCGTTCTGCACCTTTTTTGGCTAACCTGCCAGTGACTTGACGTGTCGCAAAAAAGACGCGATAGAGACGAGCATGAAGACTCTCACTGTCACCGAAGCTCGGCAGAATCTCGGCGGCTGGCTCAAGCGGGCCGTCGCTGGCGAGGAAATCGGCGTGGTGTTTGGCCATCAAGTGGTCGCTCTTCGCCCGGTGCCAATCATGGCCGCCGACTACATGGAGCAAGAATATGGACTCACGAAAGAAGAGGCGGACCGGGCCGTCGAGCGCCTCCGCGCCGAAACCGCCCGCGACCGTGCCGCCGGCCGGCTCATCCCGATCGAAAAGCTCGCCGCGGTCGTTGCCGCTCGACGTAAAGCAAGGGGTCTCCGACGCGCTCACCGAGCTGCCTGAGCCCGAAGCGGCCGAGATACTCGCCGCCATTCATGCCATTCATGCCATTCCGGCCGCGTTTGGCCGGCCTCACGTGCACGCGGGGATCGGCATCCGGCAGTTGCGGCCGGGGTATTACGAGGCGCGCGTGGGGTTGGATTTGCGCGTCGTGTTCAGCCGCGATTCGCACGGACTCGTCATCGAGCTGCTCGGCAATCACGCCGCCGTGCGCCGCTACCTGCGCAGTCTCTGAAAAACCCCTCTCGCTGAAAATCCAGATTCCGACCAATGCATCTATTCCACTGACCCCATGCCGCTGACCTCCGGTTTATTCCCCTGCGCCCATTCCATTGCCCACCCGCTGTCTTGGTTGGCCTTGCGTCCTTCAAGGTGGCTCTCTTGTCGATAGTCAATACGCGACCCCTTCGGCTCGGCCATGTTGGTTTCCGGGCCGCGGTGCAAGAGGAGAATGAACTACGATGAGAGGCGCGCGCAGAGGGCGCGCCACCAGCGGCGGGCGCGGGACGCCGGCGCGCCGGCGAGGAAGAGCCGCGTGGGCTCCGTGTCGCGCTCATACCGGACCGCGCGCGGGAAACCGGCGGTTTGCGTGCGCAGGGCGTGCGTCGGAGCCAGCGAGTCTTCCCAAGCTTCGAGACACTGGCGGAGATATACGCGCTCGTCGTCGGTGAGCGCGACTTCGGATGCGTTCTCCAGGGCGGCGATCAGACGATGGGCCACGAGCGGCTCCAGGGGAGCGGGGGGCGCGACCCGGCGGGCGGGCGAGTCGAGGGCCGCGGTGGGGTGGGGTGAAGCGGGGCCGGTGGTGTGAGCTTCGGCCGCCCGGCGGAGGGCTTCGGCGAGGCGTGCGCGGTCGATCGGCTTGAGGAGGTAGTCGACGGCACGGCTCTCGAAGGCGCGCACGGCGTAACGCTCGTGGGCGGTGGCGAAGACGATGCCCGCGCCGCGGCGCACGTCGGGCAAGAGCTGGAACGATTCGCCGCCGACGAGCTGCACGTCGAGAAACACGAGGTTGTAGTCGACGTTGGTCAGCAGGGCGCGGGCCGCGCGGAGGGTGGCGGCTTCGCCGACGATGGCCACCTCGGGGTGTGCAGCGAGCTTCTCGCGGAGATCGGCACGGGCGGAGGCTTCGTCGTCGATGAGGAGGGCGTGGAGCACAAATTTTCCCCGCGGCACACGCCGCAGCTAAAGGAGTAGATTTTTCTAACCTCGATCGGATCGAACACGTCTACGACGATTTCTAAACCGCAGCGTTCGCATGGTTCATTCGTGCTCGTAATCGTGCTCTTGCTCGTGCTTGACCGGCGCGATTACGAGCACGATTACGAGCAAGAGCACGAGGGAACTGTTGGTTTCGGCCTCGTGCTGCGGAGTGAAATTCTCGGATCAGGCCACCGCGTTCGGGGCGGGGGTCGCAGCCGTGGTCGGCCGACGGCGGCGGCGCCAAACCGCCAGACCGAGCATCGCGGCGCCCGCGATGGCGGCATACGTGGAGGGCTCGGGAATGGCTGTAAACGCCATGTTCGCCCCGATATAAGAGGCTCCGCTACCGCCGGCTAATGGGGAGGTCGTAAAGCCGCTGGGAGTGCCAGAAACCCACGTGGAGGCCCAATCAGTGCTGGAAGGAAACAAAAGAGCAGAGGCAGGACTGTTCCCGTACGCCCCATATCTATCCCCAACCAAAGTGGCTCCCGTGAGGGTGGGGCCGGAACCAGATTGATTGAAACGAAGCGCATCTTGAGGACTCATGGCAAGTGCGTTCCATACTGCGCTTAAGATGTAGTTGGTATTGGCGAGGAGCGTTACCGGGGTGCCGAGACTCACGAAGGCAAAGCCATTGACGAGGGAGTTGACGCCGGCGGGAATAGAGACTGAAGCCTGAGATACGCCCGATGTGTTCCACAGGCCGACATCGTGAGTATAGTTGAATCCGTCAGACCCGGCGTCGTAGAAGCCCAGGGCCGTAACGCTCAAGGCCGATGCGCCAGTGGTGAATTCATAGCCCAAATTGTAGTAGCCGATGGGATAGACGGTGTCGTAGTCGGTGGTGTTGCCGTTGTGCGGGTAGACGGTTCCAGGTCCTGGCGAACTCAAGAGATAGGTTTGGGCGCCAAGCCGCGCGGTCGCGGCAGCGAACATGACGACAAAGAGTATCGGTGTATTGATTTTCATTTTTAAAGAGTCGTGGGAGGCCGCCGCGTTCGTTCAGGCCGAAATCGTCGCGCGTGGTGCGCCCTCAGTTCGCCAGCAACGCCAACATGAAGACACACGCACCCAGCCAGCTCGCGATGAGGACGACGCGCGCAAGGCGGAACCACATGCGATCCGCCAGCGGCGCGCGGTCAACGGCGGGGAGGTAGTGCGCGTCGACGGGTTCGCGCTCGAATGTGGTGTGGGCCGTCATGGTGGGAATCCGTCAGCCGGAGTTACCGTTTTCAGCCGGTCGCGCCCGGTTGTGCGACGGCGGGGGAATTCTTCCGGCTCTGGCGGCGCCAGACGGCAAACCCGAGCATCGCGACGCCGGCAATCGCGGCATAGGTGGAGGGTTCGGGAATGGCGTTGAGGGTGATGCCCTCCCCGCCAAAACCGGTATTCGACATCGTCACCGTGATTATGCCCTGGCCTAAGGCTACATTGTTGCTTGTGGAGGCGACCTCCAAATACGCTCGAAACAGATCCCCCGACGAGGCTCCCGACGTGTAGCTGTAATTGACGATACTGGAAAATGTGGCCGACGCGCCACTGAGGGTGCCGCTGGCGATCTGCGTGGTGGCAGACGGACCGTGTCTGTCGCCATCAAAATAGAGGCTCCACGTGGCGTCGCTGGTTATGCCGGCGTTTTTACCGATGGTAAAATTATAGGCGATGGGCAACACGGTGCCGTTGGCAATGGACGAACCGCCGAGAGTGCCATCATAGAGCCAGGCCGCCGTCCCGGCTTGAGTGCTGGTTCCGTTCACTGCGGCCGTGAAGCTTTGGCCGAAAGTCAGGGGCGTAATATTGTTCAGGGTCGTGCCCGTGGAGGAGAACGAGGAACCGGATGAGGCGATGCCGCTGCCGCTGACCGCCCCCGAGGCGTTGGGATCGAAGGCGCCGGTGGCGTAGTTCGCGGCCGTGCTCGTCAGGCTGAAGGTCGTCTGGGCCGCAACTCTTGCAGCGCAGACGAGTAAGACGAAAGCGAAGAGCAGGGCCGTTGCCTTGCTGTGGAACAGGGAGTTAGCGAATATTTTCATGGTGGCTGATTCCTTTGTTGACGGGCACTTCGCGGGGAGCTTCCCGCGTGCGAACAGCAGCAATGCGTCCGCGCTGCGTGTCGATTCATCTGGGGCGAATCGCGGAGCGGATGTGGCGAATCGCGGAGTGCGCTTGCCGGGTGCCAGCCCGCATCCCTCCTGGTGCCGCGGCGAATCCGCATTCGAATGACTGAAACATCTGGTCACGGAGAGCGCTGAGGTCAGGCCAGAGGTCACAGAGGAATGCCTTCCTCCTCCGGGAACTCTGTTACACTCCGTGACTATTAACGCGCGGCGACCACTGTGTTTGGCCCACGCTAGAAACGGATTCTCACGCGGAGCACGCGGAGCGCGCGGAGAGCAACGCTGGTTCCCGCCAAAGGCGGGCACGCCTCCGCGTCTCCGCGCGCTCTGCGGTTACATGCCTTGGCGGTTCCTTTGGCTTGCCCGCCTCAGGCGGGCTGCAGTTTCGCCGCGGTGGGAAGTATCAGGGGTGGAGCGCAGGAGCCGCCACGGCCGGGGTTGATGCCGCTCAGCGCGGTGGCGCCGGAACCAGCACTTTCTGCTGATCGGGCTCGAGCCGGTCGAACTCCTCCCACCACTTCCTGACCTCGGCCGGCCGGTCGAGGCGTTGGTAGAAACGGATCAGCCGGTAGACCGCCTCGCCCGCGCGCGAACGGTGGAACTCGGGCATGGTCGCGGCGCGGGCCTTCATGCCCCGGTAGCCGTCGATCATGAGCGTCTCCGCCTCGAGAAAGCGATTCTGGCCGGCCAGTGCGTAACCAAGCATGTGGCGGGCGTGGTGCGTGCTCCAGTCGTCGCGGCGGAGGCTTTCGCGGATGGCCAGGCATTGCCGGATGACCGCCTCGGCGTCGCCGAACTTGCGCTCCTCGAGCATGACCCAGGCGGTCATCGCGAGGAAGAACGCCTCCTCCCAGCTGGACTTGCCGTAGGTGATTTCCGCATACCGCTGGGCGTCGCGCAGCACCGCTTCGACTTGCGAGAGCGATCCCGGCTGCGCCAGCATCGCCTGGAGGCTGGCCGGGGTGGTGTCAGCGGTCGATGCGGCTGTTTCCGCCGTTGCCGTCGAGCCCTTGGCCGGCTGAGATGGGACCACCGCACCGGCGCCCGTGGTGCCCGTCAGTCTGGCCGGGGCGTCAGACCGGGCGAGACGCTCGCGAATTTCGAAGGCCTCGCGGTACAACTGAAGCGCCCGGCCCAGCCGGGGCAGATCGATCGCCATGGTGACGGCCAGGAGGTTCAGCGAACCGGCCACCTCGAGCGAGTCGTGGCCGAAGGCCCCGAGGTTGATGCGGTAGGCTTCTTGCAACACATCTTCGGCGTCGCGAACGCGGCCGGCCTGCGTGACCACGGTTCCCAGGCGCGTGAGGGCCGTGGCCACGTTGGGATGGCGGGCGCCGTGGCGCTCGCGCTGCAGGCCGAGCACGAGTCGGAAGTAGTTCTCCGCCTCATCGAGCTTGGCCTGCTGCATCAGCACCCATCCGAGGGTGCTCATCGTGTCCGCGACCGTGGGGTGTTTTGGTCCGAAGTGGGCCTGCTGAATTTGCAGCGCCTCGGTGTGCCGCTCCTCGGCCTCGGGCCAGCGGGACTGGCCGCTGTAGACGAGACCGAGATAATTGAGGCACTGGGCGATTTCCGGAGTGGGTTCCCGATCGCCGAGGACGAGCTCGCGCAACCGGAGCGCCTCCTTGAAGAGCGTCTCGGCGCGCTGGTATTCGGCCATGCGGAAGTAGGCGCCGCCGAGCGCTTCATCGACGCTGGCGGCGAGTTCCGGCTGGTCGGCGAGTTCCTTTTTTCGCGCGACTGTCTGGTCGATGATCTCGCGGAGCTTCGCGCGCTCGCCGCCGCTCGTTACGAGCCGGCCGATGTCGCGCAGGGTTCCGGTCATGACGGCGGCGACTTTGCCGCGCTGCGTCGCTTCGCTCTGGGCGCGTTTCTCGCCGGCCTGGGCCTCGGCGCGGAGGCGGGCTTCGTTGGCCGCCGCGACCTCGGCCCGGGCCTTTTCGCGCAGGGCGCGGGCCTCGGCCTCCCGTGCCCGCTCGAGCGAGACCCGTTCGCGCTCGAGGGCCTCCCGCTCGCGGAAAAACAGACTGGTGGAAACCGCAAAACCCACCATGACGATCGCCACGATTGCGGCTGTGGCGCCGAAAGCGAGCCGGTGGCGGCGCACAAGTTTTTGCAGCAGATACGCGGTGCTGGGCGGGCGCGCGGTCACCGGCTCGTTGGCCAGGTGGCGCTGGATGTCCATCGCGAGACCGTTGGCCGTTTCGTAGCGGCGGCTGCGGTCCTTCTCGAGGCAGCGCATCACGATCCAGTCGAGGTCGCCGCGCAGGAGCAACGTGAGGCGGGGGCCGTCGGTGCCGCGGCGGCGGGCGACCGTCGTGCGATCGGCATCGTTGAGCGTGCGGAGGCGGTGCGAGGGGCGGGGGGGCTCCTGCTCGCGGATGCGGCGGCGCATTTCGTCGATGCCGGAGGCGACGAGTTCCTGCGTGTCGAATGGCGTGCGGCCGGCGAGCAGTTCGTAGAGCAGCACGCCGAGCGAGTAGATGTCGCTGCGGGTGTCGATATCCAGCCCGCTCATTTCCGCCTGCTCGGGGCTCACGTAGGCAGGCGTGCCGATAAACTGCTCGAAGGCGGTGAACAGCGTCTGCTCCGTCAGCCGGCCCTGCGTGGCCTTGGCGATGCCAAAGTCGATCACCTTGGGCACCGGCTGGCCGTCGTGGAGGGTGACGAGGATGTTCGACGGTTTGATGTCGCGGTGAATGATCCCCTTCTGGTGCGCATGCTGAATCGCCTGGCAGACCTTGATGAACAGCTCGAGCCGCTGCTCGGTGGGGAGGTTGTTCTGATCGCAATACTCGGTGATGCGAAGGCCGCGCACCAGCTCCATGACGAAGAAAGGCCGGCCCGAGGCCGTCGCTCCCGCATCGAGCACGCGCGCGATATTGGGGTGCTCCATGCGTGCGAGAGCCTGGCGCTCCGCCTCGAAGCGGGCGATCACGGCCTTCGTGTCCATGCCGAGCTTGATCACTTTCAACGCCACGCGCCGGCGGACCGCCTCCTCCTGCTCGGCCATGTAAACGACCCCGCAACCGCCCTCGCCGATCTTCTGCAGCAGCTTGTAGCGCCCGATGCGGTCGCCGGGCTTCTCCTCCAACGCCGGCTCAAAAGGCGTCTTCGTCTCGATGAGGTCGGCGGGGCCGGTCTCCAGGAAATTCTGCGCGGCCGCGTCGGCGTGCAACAGCGACTCTACCTGGGCCCGCAGGGCCGGGTCACCGGCGCAGGCGCGATCGAGGAAGCCGGGCCGCTCCTTCGTGGGCAGGGCGGTTGCCGCGTTGAAAATGGTCTCCAGTGCGGTGGGCGGAAGGCTCATGGAGAAATCTTCGCTGGGCAATGACGCGGAGCCGGAAAGCTGCGGATGGTGCAGGAACATAATGGGGAAACACGGTCCGTGGTCGAGCCGGCAATGACCCGCGAAAATGCCACCGGCATTTTCGGCTAATCCACCTGCTGGGCCTCGAGGAACAGCGACTTCGCCAGCGCCGCGAAGAAATCCTGGTAGGGCCCGGGATCTTCGATTGGCACGGCAGTTGCGACGGGGGAGGCCTTGTATTGCGCGTTGGCCCGCACCAGCAGCTGTTTGGCGCCGCGCGGACGCACGGTCACCGTCATGCGCAGTTCGTAGCGGGCAAGCTTCGTTCCGCTCACACTGCCGAGCGTGGCGTCGGCTTTGTCGATGACGAAGCCGAGGTCCTGCAGGGTGGCGATGACCGCCCGAAGGGTTTTTTCGCGGTCATTGATTTCAAATGTACGCGTCTGATAGCTGCGCACCTGGACTTGGTCGCCGGCGTCAAACACGTGCCGGGTGGTTGTCAGGCAGCCGGAAAAAGTTCCGGCGCCGGCGAGCAGGGAGAGGAGGAGGATTTTTTTCATGGGGAGTGGGTCTCGAGGAACACGCTTTTCGCCAGACGCGCGTAGAATTCATCGTAACGGCGCGGGTCATTGATCTGCGTCATGAGGACGAGGCGCTGGTGGTTGTCGTAGACACGCTGCTGAAACGTCACCCGCACCGTGGCGTCGCGCGCGCCGCCGGGTGCGGGTGGCCGGGTGACGAGTGAGGCGCGGATAACCTGGCGCTTCCTGTAATTGAAATCGGCGCCGCCGAAGAGGGCGAGCGCCGCCACCTTCAGGACTTGAGCGGCGACCTCGGTGGCGTTGATCGCGGAGAGATCCTTTGAGGCAACAATCACGCCGAGTTTGGTTTCGCTTTCGTCGATCGTGAAGCCGAGGTCCTGCAGTACGCCGGCGCAGGCGGCGAGCAGTTCGGATTCCCGCCTGGTCTGGAAGGCGCGCGTTTGCATTTCGCGGTCTGCCATCGAATCGGGACCGAGCTTGAGGGCGTCGGCCGGGATGCCCGCGCAGCCGGTGAGCAGGAGAAGCACTCCGACCATCAACAGCCTGGGGCGCGGATTTTTCATGGGTTCAGCAGGTTTAGAATTGCGTGGCGTGATAGGCGAAGTCGCGGACGCGCTTCTGCTCGTCGAATTTGATGACGATCGTGAGGCTGCGGGTGGAACGCGTGGTCGCTCCGGCGGAGTGCGAGAGGCCGCCGCCGGCACCACCGGCGAGCGAACCGCCGCTGCCGAGGAGGATCGGGACAAGCTGCAGCGCGCTGGCGGAGTGCACGACCTCGCTCGCCACCTTGTCGTAAACCCAGACTTCGTGGCCGGCCTCGTCGGTCGTGACAATATTGGGCGAGCCAAGCGCAGCGACGACACCCGCCCCGCTCATCCCTTTGCGAATTTCCCGCTGCACGGTGCCGACCGTTACGCGGTCTGCAGTGTCCGCGGCGACGGCGTTCCGGTGATCCGATGCGCTCATGCAGCCTGCCAGGGGCAGGAGAAGGGCTATGAGCCCGACGCGGACGGGCGGAGGGAAGACGCCCGTGTTGTTGCGGACTGGCGATGGAATTGATTTCATGGCGATGGTTGTGATTTTCGGCGCGCCGCAGGCGAGGAGGCGTGGTGTTTTCATGAGCTGGAGATTTGTGGACGGGAGGGCGGGGCGTTACGGATCGAGATCGTAGATTTCCACCAGCGCGCGGCCGGTGGTGTCGGCGACGCCGGAGACCGTGACGGTGTAGCCGCCAGGCGGCAGGCGCACGACGAGCGCGGCGTCCTTTGACGCCGCGGGCAGAGCGAAGGCGCCGGCGGCCGCAAACGCGGCCGTGAGCGTCGCGTTGCCGCCCCAGTTGTCGTTGCTCGCGACGGTGAAAGTCTTTCCCAGCGGAATCACCGCTAGTTGCGGGTCTGCGAGCGTGCCGCCCACGCCGAATTGCGCGAGGCCGGGGCCGACCGCGCGAATGAGCAGGAGCTTCGCCGCGTCGCCGGCAATGACAAAGCCCGGGACGAGCGCCTGCGCGCCGGTGCCGACGAAGCCGAGCGTGGAGACATTCACGAGCCGGCTCGCCGCTCCGCTTGCGTCGCGATCGTAGACCTCGGCGATAGCGATGCCGGAGCCTCCGGCGACGTTGCTGGTGATGCGCGCGCTGTAGGCCGCAGCCGGAAGCGTGGCGAGCACCGCGGCGTCTCTGGACGCGGCGGGGAGGGCGAACGCGCCGACGCCGGCAAACGCACCCGCCAGCACCGGCGCGCCGGCCCAGTCGTCATGGGTGTTCATGGCGGCGCTCGCGCCCGCGGGGATGACGTCGAGCTTGGGATCGGCGAGCGCGCCGGCGACGCCGAAGCTGCCGAGCGTCGGGCCGACTGCGCGCACGAGCAGGGATTTGCCGCGACTGCCGCGAACCACGAAGCCCACCGTGAGATCCCCGCCGGCCGGCACGAGGCCGCGGGTGGAGAGATTGGCGAGCCGGCTTCCGCCGCCGGTGGCGACAGTGAGGATCGCGACGCTGGATTCCGTGGTGGCGGCGCCGCCCGCGGACACGGCGACAGAATAAAAGCCGATGTCGGCAGGCCCCACGTTGGCGAGCGCGTAAGTGTCGCCCGTTGCCTCCGGAATC
>JACQWL010000153.1 GCA_016209255.1 Verrucomicrobiota bacterium | reverse complement strand
TTATTGGGCATGCCAAACCAGCCTGAACCCCGCTCCCACCGAACGACAGGGCCAGTTCCTGGCCTACATCCATCACTACAGCATCGTGAACGGCCGCGCACCGGCGGAAGCGGACATGCAGCGGTTCTTTCAGGTCACGCCGCCGAGCGTGCACTCGATGGTGCTCACGCTGGAACGACGCGGCTTCATCCAGCGCGTGCCCGGACAGGCGCGCAGCATCACCGTGATCGTTCCGCCGGAATCATTGCCCTCCTTGAAACGCGTCCAGCGCTAACTTCATCAAATCATGACCGACCCAAACAAGAAGCCCGGTGGCTGGAGCGCGGTCCGCCCCCAACTCGCATCCTGGGACAAGCCCGCGCTGCTCGCCTTGGTAAAAGACCTTTACGCTGCTTCCGAAGTGGGGCGCGACCTCGTCAACGCCCGCTGTCAGCCCGGTGAGTCCGGCGCGGCAACCTTGGAGAAATATCGGGCCAGAATCGTGGAGCAGATGACCGTTAACATCGGCTGGGGATTTCACGATTATATCGGAGATGTCGTCGCGCAGCTGTACGATGAACTCGGCGGCGGCGATGCGGGGGCGGCGCTCTCACCCGAGGAAAAGTGACCCCGCCGCGACCTCCACGCAAACGCCCGCGGAAATTCAACCTCCGCCCAGTCCGCGGAAATATTGGGCGCGCCGCGGCCTCGCCGAATGGCTCGCGACCGAATTGCGCGGCGGCCGGCCCACGCTCGTCGGCATCGATCATGCGTTCTCCTTTCCGCTGAGCTACTTGTTGACTGAATCCCATCACCGCAGCGCGCCCCCAGTCCTTCCGACGTTTCGCGGTAAAACGTAACGGCCTGGCCCCGTTCGGCCACGGTCCGGTCAGATTTCTTGCGCCTGGAGTTTTACAGCAGGCCAATCTGCCACCGCACACCCCGGCGTAAGCACGCCTTTGAGGTCACAAATTGTGACCTCAAAGACCGCCCGCGGGGGCCGTCGCTACCTCCCCTACGTCTTTACCGAGCAGGGTGTGGCCATGCTTTCCAGCGTGCTCAGCTCGGACCGCGCCATCGAAGTCAACATCGCCATCATGCGTGCTTTTGTTCGCCTGCGCGAAATGTTGGGTACCAACCGCCGGCTCGCGGCGAAACTCGCCGAAATGGAGCGAACCCTCGAAGGGCATGATGTGGCTATCGGCAGCCTCTTCGCGGCGATGCGCCAGCTCCTTGCCAGCCCCAAACCCGGCCACGCTCGAAAAATCGGCTTTCATCCGGGGAACCGCTGACTTCGAGGGGCCGGAAGGACCCGAGGACGGGGTCAAGTGCGAACAATCGACCGGATCAATTCGGCACATCTTCGTTCGGGCATGATGTCGTGCCCGGCTCAGCTTGGAAACCAGCCCGCGTTCAAGCAGAAGGCGGCTCCTGGCATTGCCCTCGGGCTGGGCTTCTGGGCAAATCAGCGGCGCCTGATTTTCATCGGCGACATCCAAAGTCTATCATTCCGTTCCTCCGCGACCTCCGCGCCTCCGCGTGCGCCAGATTGGTTCACGCGGAGGCTCGGAGACGCGGAGGAGATGAAATGACACGGGTCCACGAAATCGCCTGCAAGCAGGCCCCTACCAATTGTTGCACCTAAGTTGATTTGGGCAACACGCCCCTACCCTTACGAAAAGGCGGCCCGAGCAGAGATGTTGCCGACAGATCATTCCACAGTTGAAAGCAATTCTCCGGAGTTGCACGGGAGGCGAGCCGAGGTAAAGGCCGAGACCGGAGGTTTCCTCAGCCTCGGCTTGTCCTCGGTGTTCCTCCTGTAAAATGATCCCAGCGCGGTGCAGCCGCAACCAAACTCAAACCGCAGAATCCTTGGCCGCAAAAAGGGCAGGAATCGCAAAATGAGGCGCGCTCGAAGCCACGCTCTGTGTTGTCACGCCAGTCAGCGATTGAATGTTTCAGCGCGACGGTTATGCCTCCGGCCATGAACCGCATCAATTTTATCGCGGCTCTGTTGATTCTCGGCGGTGCGGGCTTGCGCGCCCAGGCGCCCACCGGTCCGGCGACGCTGACGGTGATCAACGATGCGGCGTGGCGGAATCCGGCCGCAGCCATCGATGCGTCGCGGGCCCGGCTGCCGTCGCAGTCGGCCCGCCTGGCCAACGTCTCGGTTCGCGCGCGCGCGGGCAGCGGCGGCGATACGCTCATCGCCGGGGCGGTGGTGCAGGGCCCGGGCACGCTGCCGATGCTGGTGCGCGCGATCGGTCCGGGATTGCGGCGCTTCGGCGTCGCGGATACGCTGCGCGATCCGAAGCTGGAGATTTTCCATGGCAGCGTGCTCGCGGCGCAAACCAACACTGCCGGCGCGCCGGAGACCGCCGCCTCCGCCTATGTGGGCGCGTTTCCGCCCGTTGAAAGCACCGGCGGAGTCGCCGCCGGCGACGCGGCGCTGATGGGCCAGCCGGCCGCCGGGACGATCACCGCGCATTGCAGCCCGGCGGCCGGCGCATCCGGGGTGGCGCTGGTGGAGTTCTACGACGGGACGGCCGCGCCCTCCACCGCGTCGGCCCGCTTTTTGAACTTCTCCGCGCGCGCCCGCGTGGAGTCCGGCGAAGGTCTCGTTGTCGTCGGGTTCGTCGTCGCCGGCGAAGGCTATGCCACGCTGCTCATGCGCGCGGCGGGTCCGACGCTCGGGCAATTCGACGTGTCGGACTTTCTCCCCGATCCGAGAATCGAACTTTATTCGGGCAATATCCTGATCTCGGCCAACGACAACTGGCGCGACGGCGATCCGCACAGCGTGAAAAAAGTGCAGGACGCCGGGAGCGCGGTCGGGGCCTTCGCGCTCTCGAGCGCGAGTGACGCGGCCTTGATGGCCATGCTCCCCGCGGGCGCCTACACGCTGCAGGTGCGCGGCGCCGGCGCCCAGAGCGGAGTGGCGTTGGCGGAGGTCTTTCAGGTCGCCACGGAGGAATTCGATGCGGCCCGCGCCACCAACGGCGCCGGCCTCGATCTTTACCGTGAGCTGGCGAAGACCCGGCCGGGCCAGAACCTCGTCATCTCCCCCTACTCGATCGAGAGCGCCCTCGCCCTCGCCTATGCGGGCGCCGATGGCAGCACGCGCAGCGAGATGGCGCGCGCGCTTTTTTTACCGGGCGGCAATGGACCGCTGCAAGCGGACTTCACCCGGCTGCGCACCGAACTCAACGCGACCGCCGAGGCCTCCAAGGCGACGGCTGAGGCACGCACGCGGAGCGGCGCCCGCACCGACCCGATCGAGTGGAACCAGGCGAACCGGCTGTTCGGCCAGCAGGGCTACGCGTTTCGCGATCCGTTTCTCACCTTGATGCGGGACGGATTCGCGGCGCCATTCCAGGCGATGGATTTCCGCGCGAATCCCGAACCCCCGCGGCTCGCCATCAACGCCTGGGTCGAGGACCAGACGCGGCAGAAGATCAAGGACCTGATTCCCGCGGGCGGTTTGACCGACGCCACGCGGCTGGTGCTCGTGAATGCGCTCTTCCTGAAGGCGCCATGGGACTCCCCGTTCGCGAAATCCCTCACGGCGCCGCGCACCTTCCGCCCGGCAACGGGCAGCAACCGCGAGGTGCCGACGATGCAACGCACGGCACTTCTCGGCTATGCCGTCGAAGACGGACTCACCATCGTGACGCTGGATTATCTCGGCGCCGGGCTGCAGTTCGTGATCCTGCTGCCGGATCAAAACCAAGACTTGGACACGGCGGCAGCCCGACTGACGCCGGCGCACTTCGCGCGCTGGGCGAATCTCCGGCAAACGAGCCGGAGGGACGTCGCCCTTTATCTGCCGAAATTCACCGTGCCGGGCGCCACGGTTCCCCTCGGTCCGGTGCTGCGCGCGATCGGGGTGAAGAGCGCCTTCGATGAGCCCAGGGGCAGCGCGAATTTCGATCCGATCGCGCCGCGCCGGCCGGATGACTACCTCTATATTTCGGACGTGTTCCACCAGACGTTCGTGGCGCTGGACGAGGAAGGCACCGAGGCGGCGGCCGCGACCGCCGTCGTGCCTGTGACGGCCATCGATCCGTCACCTCGTCCGCAGCCGATCGAGGTTCGCGTCGACCGGCCGTTTCTCTTCGCCATTCAGCATCGCAGCAGCGGGGTTTGCCTGTTTCTCGGCCGGATTGCAGATCCACGGTGACTGAAGGTCGTCGCGTGTTGTGCGTCTGGGGGCAGGAACTCGCCCGGTTTCTTAGGACGCGCCCGCGCGCTCGTCGGCGACCCGCTCTTCGCCGAACGTCCGCTGCTTCGCCTCCCGCGGCCGACTGCGTGATTCCGTTTATGCAATACGTATTCATTCAATCGCCAGACCTGATTTGCCCACGGAACACACGGAAAACACGGAAGCGAAACCGCATGAACCTGCACAATCGCGTTTGGACGAGTGCACCGTTCGGTGGGCGATTTTTCTTTCGAAGTGTTCATAAATCCCTTTTTTGTGTGTTCTGTGTGTTCCGTGGGCAGCCCTTGCTGCATCGCCACGGTTTGGACGTGGTCAAAGAACCGCCTTTGCAATGCCGGAAAGGGCGCATAGCCTGCGGCCGTGCTTTTCGAACCCCCGGAACCCCCTCCGGAGAGTCGAGTTCTCTCAAGGTATTATCCCGTCATGAAGCTTCCCCGCCCGGGTTCGCTGACCGCCCGCTGGCTCGCCGTCGCCGCCGGCCAGACCGTCCTGTACCATATAAATCTCACGCCGCTCCAAGGCATGCCCGGTCTCGCGCGCGAGGGCGTTACGGTGAAGCTGGCCGAGTTCGTCGTGGCGGAGTCGCGCGAGATGGATGCGGTCGCGCTCGCGATCAACGAGCAGCGTGTACCTGACGATGCGCGACAACGCGCGCGATTTCCAAAAAACCCCCGGCCCGCGCACAATGCCCACGCGCAAGGTCCATCCGGGTTTCGATTTCTCGTGGATGGTGCCGGTCAACCAGCGGTTCGGCTTCACGCTGTCGGCGGGCAGCTCGACGAACCACACGGCGCAGGACTCGATGCAGAACACCTGGCATGGCGTCAGCGCCGCCACCAATGGCGGCACGTTTCCCAACACGACGGTCGACCGGCCGTATCTCTCGCAATACATCTTCTGCGTCAACGCCACCCACTACGAGCGGCATCACGCTGCCCGACACGGAGGCGCTGCCGGGCCCGACCAACCGGCTTTGCCCGATTGCCGTTGCGCGGCGCGCGGGTTTGACTAGCTATCGACAACCAAGGAAGAGGATCTCCGATGCGCCATCTGCACGCGTTTCTGATCGGGATGTGTCTCGCCGGGGGGGAAATGTGCCTGGCCGGCGAAGCGCCCGGGCCAAGCCCGGCGGAACTGGAGGCATTTGGACCCATCCAGCCGCGCCTGTCGCCGCAGAGTCGCGACGTGGCGTTTTCCTGGCAGGGGTCCATCTGTCGTCTCGACCTCGGGAGCGGAGCCGTGCTGGTGCTGACCGCCGGCGAACGCTTTGACGTCGAGCCGGCCTGGTCGCCGGACGAGCAATCCCTGGCCTTT
Organism: Verrucomicrobiota bacterium; assembly: GCA_016209255.1. Taxonomy (GTDB): domain Bacteria; phylum Verrucomicrobiota; class Verrucomicrobiia; order Opitutales; family Opitutaceae; genus ER46. The sequence continues at coordinate 3,151 of JACQWL010000153.1, read as the reverse complement.
GTGACTTCGCCCAATTTCGGGTGGGGCCAATTGCGGCGAATCAACGCCGTGGACGGCGCGACCCTTCCCGTGCCCACCGTCAACGCGCAGGGGCCGCTGTGGTTTCACCCGGATGGACGCCGGCTGCTGGGGCGCTTCAGCCGGCAAGGTCCACCCAATCTGATTGCCTGGCTCGACCTCGAAGGGGGCGAGTTGACCCCGTTGCCAGGCGTGAGCCAGAGCGTGCAATTCGCGCGGGCGCCCTTCGCCTTGAGTCGCGACGGACAAAACCTGCTTTACGCGATCCATCAGGATCAGCCAAACGAGCAAAGCGGCAACCACGGTCCGCACGCCGACCTCTACCTGCTCCCCATCGCCGGGGGGGCTCCGCGGAAATTGATGCGCTGGCCGGCACGGATTTACCACCTGTCCTGGAGCGGGACCACGAACGCGTTCCATTTCGTTTCCGACTTCGGCGCGTCGCACAACGACATCTGGCAGGCGCCCGTGGAGCAACCGGAACGCGGCGCCGTCCGGCTCACCACGGGTGGCGCGGATGAGGACGCACCGTCGTCATCCGCCGACGGGCGCTGGCTCGTGTACACGGACAACAGCGCCGGGTCCACCGCGCTGGTGCTGCGCGATCTGGTGCGATCCAGCCGCCGGACGCTGCCGCTGGACGCGCTGGTCTACTCGGTCGCCTATCGGGAGGACAACGGCACCCTCGAGTTGAGCGTCGTGGACCAGGCGACCGGCCAGCCAGCGGTCGCGCGCGTTTCGATTCGGCGCAAGGGCGGCAAGTTCTTCGCCCCCGTTGGCGCGCTGTATCGCGTTGCGGGCGGACGGATGCATTTCCATGTGCGCAGGCGGGCGGCCTTGGAGTTGCCAGCCGGCGATTACGAGATCACGGCGACGCGCGGGCCGGAGTACCGGGTGTGGCAGCAGACGGTGGAGGTCCGGCACGGTTCGCCCAACGAGGCAACGGTGGCCCTGCAGCGATGGACCGATGCATGGTCCCGCGGATGGTTCTCGGGGGAAAACCATATCCATGCGAATTACGGTTACGGCGCATGGTACAACACGCCGCGATCCGTGCTGGATATGTGCGAGGGCGAAGACTTGAACGTGGCCAACCTCGTCGTGGCCAATTCGGACGGGGAAGGCGTTTTCGACCGCGAGTTCTTCCGCGGAGGGTTGGATCCTTTGTCCACCCCGCGCAACCTGCTCTATTGGAACCAGGAATTCCGGAGCACCTTCTGGGGACACATGACCTTGGGAAACCTGCCGCGCCTGGTGGAACCGATCTTTACTGGGTTCCGCGACACGACCAATCCCTGGGACATTCCCACCAACGCGGACATTGCCGGCCGAGTGCGCGACCAGGGCGGGGTCGCGAGCTACACCCATCCCGCGAACCAAATCGACGACCCGTACGCGGGTGCTTATGCGGCAAAAGGCCTGCCCGTTGACGTGGCCCTCGAACGCATCGACACCCTCGACGTCATGGGATTTGGATACGAGGCCAGTCTTCCCGTGTGGTACCGCCTGCTCAATTGCGGATTCCGCGTGCCCGCCTCGGCCGGGACGGACTGTTTTCTCAACCGCATCGGCAGCGCGCCGCCCGGCTGGGGACGTTGTTACGTGAGACTGCCCGGTGGCCTCGACTACGGCGCCTGGATCGCGGGCCAAAAAGCGGGCCGCTCGTTCATCAGCAGCGGGCCGATGCTCGAATTCGCGGTCGATGCCGCGGGTTCAGGCGACGTCCTCAAACTCCCCGGAAAGCGAAGCGTGCGCGTCCGGGCCAGGGCTTTCGCGCAAGCGCCGCTCGAGCGGCTCCAGTTGATCCGCGACGGACAAGTCGTGGCGGAGGGCCGTCCTTCGGCGGACAAGCTGAGCTTCGAGTTGGAGCACACTCTGCCGATGGAGCGCAGCGGCTGGCTGGCGGTGCGCACCGGGGGGCCGCCGGTCGCCGCCCTGACCGTGGGCCGGCAGGCGGCGCACGCCAATCCCGTGTATGTGGAGGTGGCTGGCGCCACGCAGAACGCGAAGGCGGATGCCGAGTATTTCCTGGCGTGGATTGCGCGGCTTGAAGCGGATGCCGCGCGGCGAGACCGCCTGCACACGGGCCGATCACACGTGGAAATGCAGTTCGGAATCGCCCGCACGATTTTCGGGGAGCTTGCCCGCGGCCGCCCGTGAGCAGGCGGCCCCGAAAGCCGGAATCGTGCCGTCGTGCTTTGGCATCCGCACGTCCGCTGCGGCGGGACTTGAGATTGCGAACCGAAACCGCGGCGTCCGGAGTTGCAGTCGAAACTCCACTTATGACCCCGTCCGGGGGCCCTGGTTGGGCGCTTTTCTTCCACTAATGATCATGGCCAGCGTAGATCCACATGGGCTCTGTCTTTCCGGCCCGCTCGAAGCCGCATTTCTTGTAAAAGTCGATCGCTCGTCCATCGGCCACCAACATGTGCTGATGAAAACCTTCGTATTTCTTTCTCAGTCTTTTCAATATTTCAGTGCCAACACCCTTGCCTTGGAACTGCGGAAGAACGATCAGATGCGGGTAGTACACGACCAGGAATCCGTCTGAAATTGCATTCCCAAGTCCGATGAGGCGCTTTCCCGCCCAGGCGGTGACAAGCGAATGTGAGCTGCGAAGCGCGCTCCTTAAGACCTCTCCTTTGTCAGCCGACGACCATTTATTCGCGCGATACAACGCGACCAATTGTTCAAGGGGCAGCCGGCGATCTTGTCGGTATGAAAAGGTGCTCATGTGCTTCGCCGAGGGTCAAATTAGCCACCGCAGCGGCTGGTGCGAGTCGGCATTACGCCTCACGGATTCATCCGCTAGACTCCGTAGAGCACAAGGCAACCAAACCTCTGCCCCCGACCCCAAGCCAGATGGGCAAGGGGCATTGCAACGACCGCGGTCCGGACGAATTGCGTCTAAGGCGCGGGTTATGGCGGGAAAATTTCGGCGCGTTGCAGATCGCTGCTGACTTGTCAGACGTGCCGCACGACCTGCTCTCGTGCGAAACGGACTTTTGGCGTCGTAGCGTATTTGTCGCTCGCCGCGCGGTAGCCGAGCGCGGCGATCATGGCGGTGATCAGCCCGCGCGGCTTCAGGCCGAGGATGTCGTCGTATCGGCATTTTTCGATCCCCTCCATCGGC
>JACQWL010000144.1 GCA_016209255.1 Verrucomicrobiota bacterium | reverse complement strand
GAGTATTATTTCGAGCCGGCCGGCCGCGTCTCCGCCGGTGTTTTTCTCAAGCGGATCAGCGACTTTCAGTTCAGCCGGGGGGGCGTCATCGTCGGCACCGGGGCGAACAACGGGTTCGGCGGGGACTACGCCGGGTTCGAATTGACCACGCGCGCGAATGGCGGGTCGGCGGAGGTCAAGGGGTTCGAGTTCGCCTACCAGCAACAGTTCACTTTTCTCCCCGGCTGGATGAAGGGTTTCGGCGCGTTCGCGAATTACACCCGGCTGGAGACGGAAGGCGACTACGGCGGCACACGCGTGGGCACCACCAACAGCATCACCGGCTTCGTGCCGAAAGCGGCCAACGTGGGGCTGTCGTACATCCGGACCCCAATTTCATTCCGGATTCAGCTGAAACACAAAGGCAAGTTCCTGAACACCTACAATGACAGTCCGGCGCGGCTCGTCTGGGGCATGCCGCAGACGGTCGTGGACATCAAAGCGGTGTATAATATCAGCCGGCGGTTCGGCGCGTATCTCGACATCTACAACATCTTCAACGACCCGAACCGGCTGTTCGAATGGGAGTATGGCCGGCCCCAGAATACCCGCAGGGATTCCGTCATGTTCCTGGCCGGAATCAACGGCCGGCTCTAGCCGGAATATTTCGAATCGCAGCGCCGCGCAACCAAAGGCGCGGACGAAGCGCACGGTAGGGTCGGCGCTCGCCGCCGGGCCGCTTCGTTACGAGATTCCGATCGGTGTGTGCGGCCTGCCGACGAGCGGCAGCCCTACGGGCGAATGCCCCGTCGGAACGACATCGTCGCAAACAGGATCGATCTGGATCGATATTGGCCTACTGCGGTCTGAGGCCGCGACCAGACGCGCCCCCGCTCACGGCTTCGGCCGCGCGGCAATCCGCGTGCGCAGCACGCCAATGCGCTCGATCTCCAGCTCCACCACGTGGCCGGGCGTGAGCCAGCCGCCGGTGTTTTCCGGGCCGAGCTCGAGAATGCACCCGGTGCCCACCGTGCCCGTGCCAAGCACGTCGCCGGGAAAAAGCTCCACGTCGCGCGACGCGTACGCGATGAGTCGCGGGATCGAATGGTGGAGCGACGCCACGTTGCCGCGCGAGAGCTCGCGGCCGTTCAGCCGCGCCGTCATCTCCAGCGTGAGCTTCTCGCCCGCGATGCGATCGGCGACCGCGGCGCGGGGCACCATCCATGGCCCGACGGCGGTGGCGAAGTCCTTGCCCTTCGCCGGCCCGAGGCCGACCTTCATCTCCTTCCGCTGCAGATCCCGCGCGCTGAGATCATTCACGATTGTGAAGCCAAACACGTGCTCCCACGCGCGCTCCGGCGTGATGTCGCGTCCGCCGTGCCCGATGATCACCCCGAGCTCGAGTTCGTAGTCAAGTTCCGCGCAACCCGCCGGCGCGCACACCGCGGCGTTGTGGCCGACGAGCGCGTTGTGATTGGCGAAAAAAAACGCCGGCAATTCGTACCACTCGACGGGCACCTCGAGCCCGCGGCGGGCGCGCGCCGCTTTTACGTGCTGCTCGAACCCGTGGAAATCGCGGAACGAGTGCGGCCGCACGACCGGCGGCAGAAACGAAAATTCGCTCTCGCGGTAGCGCGGCCCTTTCCACGCCGCCGCGCGCTCCGCGAGGTGTCCGCCGTGCGCCATCAGCCACGGCAGCGCGCCCTTCATCCGCGGCGCGTCACGGCCGATCAAGCCCGCCAGTTCGATCCACGTCCCGTCCGGAGCCGCCGCAACCGGCACGGTTTCGAGGCTGGCGTGAGGCAGGATCGTGGCGAGGCGCATGGTCGTCGCGACCCCAGCAAAACGGCTCCGGCGCCGCCGGTCGAACCTTTCCCGCGCCCGCAGGCGAAACACGCGCGGATGCGCCGGAGGACGCACAGGGGCTTGTCCGCCTCCGGCGGATCGCGTTCCACCTCCAGTCGACGGAATGGTTGCGGCAAAGCCCAAAACCGCCTGGCGGTTTTGGGCTAGCGGCCGGTCTTTTTTTTCTGCGGCGGGCTCAGCTCCGGCGGCAAGGTGATCGCGGGCGCGTCCGGGTCAAAGGCAGGGCGCGCCGCGGCATCCGCCGGCACGGCCCCATCCGCCGGCACGGCGCCACGCGCCGGGACCGCGCCATCGGCGGGCTCCGCACCGTCCGCCGGCACGGGGGGCGTCGCCACCGCGGGATCGGGCGCCGGAGTCTCCGCGACGGCCTCGACGTCGGCGTGCAGCTGCACTTCCTTTGCCACGGAGACGATGTAGTCGCGCGCCTTTTTCATCCGCTGCCGGATCTCGACCATCGTGCCCGGCGCACCGAAAACCAGATAGGGCGAGGCCTCGTAGCGTTCGAGGCTGTCACCGGCCAGGGTGCGATTCACCGAGCGGAGCGCGAGCACGGGCGGCTCGAGCCGCCACGGCCACGTGAACCGCCGGGCCTCGAACGGGACCCGCACGACGATCGGCTCGCCCGCGCGATGGGAGGCGTGGAGCAACAAGGGCAGCTCTGGCGGCTGCGGACCCTGCCCGGGTGGGAACAGGTTGAATTTCAGTTCGCGCTCCCGCGCCGTCTGCAGGCTTTCCTGCAGCTGGCGGTAGGCGGCGGTGCCGTTCGTCACGGCGGGCACATAGAGCGGCTTGCGCAACACGAGAGTGACCAGGGCCGCATAGCGGATGCGGCGGGAGCTGACTCGATCCGTTTCCACGACCGTGACGTCGCCCGCCTGCAGCGGCTGCTCCACGCTCGAATACAGCCGGAGGACCACGGCCGGGAGATCTCGCACGTGCACGGCGAGGCTGCCGGCAGAGGGCGCCCGGTAGAGGATCTGCGTCACGGAGAAGTGCAGTGCGACCAGGCAGCCGGACAGGACGAGCCCGAACCGTGCCACCCGCAGGCGCGCGCGGTGCCGCAGTTCACGCGCAACCGCCTCCTTCTGCATCGCGGTGATGAAGGGCGCCGCGGTCAGCCCGGGGGTCGAGGCCGTCACCGCCGCAACCGCGTCCGCGAGCTCCGCGGAAAGCACCGCGGCCTTTTTCGACTCCTTGGCTTCCTCCGGCTTTTTCCTGACGGGCGCGCCCGGCTCGGCCCGCCGCACAAAATCCGCCACCGGCGGGCGGGCCACGCCACGCTCGCGATAATACTTTGCCCAAGGATGCTTTTTGTCCGGCGGTTCGCTCAAGGCAGCCAATCAGCACGTGCAACCCCCCCGTCACTTCAAACAAAAAACGTCCGTGCTCCCGCCCCTTCGGGGGCGCCCGGGTTCCGGGTCGCACGGGAAATCTGGCCAATTCCTGCGGTCGAGCTTGCGCGGGCGGACGGGCTCTGACTTCGTCGACCCGCTTCTCGATGCTTCCCTTCCCCCGCGAACCGGGGCGGACCGCCCTTTCACTCCACCCTCCACCGCAACGCTACACTCAAAAAACCCAAGAATCCGATCGCCTTATGCAGCCAACCCCTCCGACCTCCACTAACAAGCGTCTCTACGCCGTCCTGATCGCCGCCGCCCTCGGCTGGATGTTCGACGGCCTCGAAATGGGCCTATTCCCGCTCATCGCGCGCCCGGCCTTGCAGCACATGCAGGCGGCGCACGGTCTTGCGATCACCGACTCGTTTGTCGGGCAGTGGATGGGCTACGTGACCGCCGCGTTCCTGCTCGGCGCGGCGGCTGGCGGCGTCGCGTTCGGCTGGCTGGGCGACCGGATCGGGCGCGTCCGCGCGATGGCGCTGAGCATCCTGTTCTACTCGTTGTTCACGGGACTGGTCTATTTCGCCACCGAGCCGTGGCACCTGTTGGTCACGCGCTTCGTCGCCGCACTCGGCATGGGCGGCGAATGGTCGCTCGGGGTCGCGCTCGTGATGGAGGCGTGGCCGGAAAAGCATCGCCCGTTGATGGCGGGCATCATCGGCGCCGCGGCGAACGTCGGTTACCTGATGATCGCGGTGGTCGGCATGGTGTTCACCGTGACGACCGATTCGTGGCGTTGGGTCGCTCTCGTGGGCGCCGCGCCCGCCGTGCTGACGATCGCCATCCTCTATTTCGTACCCGAGTCGGAGCGCTGGAAGGAAGCCCAGAAGACCTCCACCGCCAAGCCGCTGCGCGAAGTCCTGCGTCCGCCGCTGCTCAAGGCGACGGCGCTCGCGACGCTCTTTGCCTCCGTCGCGCTGATCGGCACCTGGGGCTCCGTGCAATGGCTGCCGTTATGGGCCGATCAGATGGCGCAGAATCAGTCGGTCGCGGCGGCGCGCGCCGAGTTGAACGCACCCCGCGCGGCGACCGCCCCGGCCGCGGCGGTTTCCGAGCCGGCGGTCCTGGCACGGGCCAAGGAGCTCAAGGACAACTACGCCAAGGCGCACACGCTCGGCGCGTCCGCCCTGGGCGCCATCTTCGGCTGCCTCTTCGGGGCCTGGATGGGCGGGCGCATCGGCCGGCGGCCGGCCTATTTCCTGCTCTGCCTCGCGTCGCTGCTCAGCTGCGCGTGGCTCTTCCGCGGCTTCAGCACCTATGATACGTCGTTCCTCCTCCTGACCCTCGTGGTGGGAGGAGCCTCGGCCGCCTTCTACGGCTGGCTGCCGCTCTACCTGCCCGAGCTGTTTCCGACCCGCGCCCGCGCCACGGGCCAGGGACTGTCCTTCAATGCGGGCCGCATCCTGGCGGCGGTGGGCGCCGTGCAGATGGGCAGCCTGATGGGATTCTTCAAGGGCAGCTACGCGCAGGCCGGCGCCGTCATCACGCTGGTCTACCTGATCGGCATGGCCGTGATCTGGCTGGCCCCGGAAACCAAGGGCCGGCCGCTGCCGGAGTGAGCGCGGGCGGCGCGGCTCGGGCCGCGCCGCTCAATACGCGCCGCGGATGTGCTCCGCAACGTTGCGCGCGTAGTAGTTCGCACCGAGTTGCCACGTGCCGAGTCCGACTTCGCCCACCGCCCGGCCCGTGTTGCCCAAGATCCGCGTGTTCTTGGCCGGCCAACCTGCCGGGCGCGCCGCGGCGAGGCAAGCCACGACCAAGATCGAGTTGTACCGGCGGATAAAGGCGACGCTGGAGGCGACGGCGCGGACAGTGATCCAAACCTGGTTCACGGATTTCGACCCTGTTTGCCGCAACATCGATCTCGCAGTCAATTCTGGGCTCACGCGGAGTCGCGGAGGACGCGGAGAAAACCAATTGGACGATCCAATCCTCCGCGTCTCCGCGTCTCCGCGTCTCCGCGTGACCCCTCCGACGCCTTTTTCCTGCCACCTTCCAAGACTCCTAGGTTGGCCACAGCCCGATGGGGGGGATCATCAAACCAGTCGGCGAAGTCGTCAATTGCGTCGGCGAAGGAACGCCGAGCACCACCGAAGGAACTGATGACCAGCTTCACCGCTAAAGTCGCGCCGCTCTACGCCCAAATCAGCGCCAACCGCCACCCATCCCGCATTCTCGCCACCCTGCACGACACGCGGCTGCCGAAGCTGCTCAGTGGGGAGTTGAGCGTGGCTGACGTTGGCGACAAGCTGGAGTCCAGCGCATGAGCATACCGACCAACGCTGAAATTCTCATCTTGCTCGACCGGTTGAACACCGAGACGGCGGACGACTTGGAATCGCAGTGGCTCGACTTCAAGCCGTGGACCGATGCAAAGGCCGACATGAAGGTTGCAGTCGAGTATGCCGCTTGTTTTGCCAACGCCGAAGGTGGCGTCGTCGTCTTCGGCGTGGCGGACAGAACGCGGGATCGCGCGGCGGCGATCCACGGTGCCAAAGGCTGCGACCTCGATATCTGGCGACGCGGTATCTACGATGGACTGCGCCCCAACCTCGCTGTCGCGGTGGAAGAGCTGACCGTGCCCGAAGGCACCGGCACGCTCCTGATCGTGCGCGTACCGAAAGGCGGCTCACCGCCCTATGGCACAGCTCACGGACTTTTCAAGCGGCGCGTGGGCGAATCCCAGTCGGCACGGGTTGAGATTTCGCGCCTGCTGCGGAAGTGGAGCGGAGCGGAGGGATTTCTGGTGCGAGACGGCAAACCTCCGTCGGTGACCTCCCGGCTGCGGGAAGAGAGTTAGCGAGTGTTAACAACGGGGCATAACGGGGCATACTGGGGCACAATGGGGCATAACGGTTTACAGCGGACTACAACCGGCTACGGGTGTTAGCGAGTGTTAGCAGTCGGTGCGAACATGAGTGCCATCGTCGAAGGCACTGCCCGCGAGCGTGAACTTCCGAGCCGCTCCGGGCGCAAGCGCGACGTCCGTGGTGACCGGTGAATTGTGAACGGCCGTTCACAATCTGACCGGAAGCCTTATTTCCGCTCCGCGGCGAAAATCGACCGGAGGCGACACTTCCAGCCGGGCGGCGCGGAACCCGCTGCCCCCGCAAAAAAGCGCCCAGCTCCGGGCAATCTGTGCGTAGTCGAAACCAGCTCAGTAGTGTTAGCTTGGCGCGGGAGAAACGACTCAGCCGCCACGTCGATTTTCCCAGCCCGTCACGGCGGCTTACCCGAAACAGCACGAAAATTAATCCAGTGACCTAGAATAATTTTTCCATCGGGCACCGCACCGATCCAGCCGCGGGGGCGTCATTGCCCCGCTCGACCACGTTCCGCCCCGACCAGATTTCGGTTACCCATTCCCTGTCATGAACAGCAATTCAACCCGCCCGTTCGATAGTTTCGCCGCGGTCACGTCACCGCAGCTGCCCTGCGCTTCAGATACAATTCAGTCAAATCCAGATGGCGTGCCCGCCGGGGCCGCGTCGGACGCCACGTCCATGGGGCCCGGCGAGTTCATCACCCGCCGCCGGTTCGTCTGGAACTCCGCCGGCGTGCTTGCCGCGCTCGCTGTCTTCCCGAAGAACCAGACCGTCGCCGCCGCCCCCAGCAACAAGATCGTCATCGGGGTGATGGGGCTGGGCGGTCGCGGCACCTATCTCGCGACCTTGTTCGCCGGCCGGAACGACACGGAAATCGCCTATCTTTGCGATCCCGACACGCGGCGGTTTGCGCGCGCCCGCGCCGCGGTCGAGGACGCGCAGGGCAAACCGCCCAAGATGGTGCAGGATTTCCGGCGCATGCTCGAAGACAAACAGGTCGATGCCATCATCAACGCGACGCCCGACCACTGGCACGTGCCCGGCAGCATCATGGCCTGCCAGGCCGGCAAGGATGTCTTCGTGGAAAAGCCCATGTCCCACAACCCCTGGGAAGGACGAAAGTTGATCGAGGCCGCGCGGAAGTACCAGCGCGTCGTGCAAGTCGGCATGCAAAGCCGAAGCGCACAATATCTCCAGGACGCCACCAGCTATCTCCGGTCCGGAAAACTCGGCGACGTCCACCTCGTGCGCGTGTTTAACATGATGCAGCACTTCCCCGCCAAGAAGGGCACCGGCCAGCCCGTGCCCATTCCGGATGGGTTCGACTACGAGATCTGGTGCGGCCCAGCGCCCAAACTCCCGTTCGATCCCAGTCGCCGCTGGCTCGACAAATGGGAGTACAGTTGCGGCGCCATCGCGGGCGATGCCGTGCACCAGCTGGATCTCGCCCGGTACTTGATCGGCGACAAACCCTACCCGGACACGGTCGTG
>JACQWL010000152.1 GCA_016209255.1 Verrucomicrobiota bacterium | reverse complement strand
GATTTGCGAGGCGGAATGTCCGCCGCAGTGCATTTACATCGTGATGGAGCGCGACGGGATGGGGACGGAGATGAGCAAGCCCAAGGTTTTCGACATCGACATCTCGGTCTGCATGAGTTGCCAGATTTGCGTGGAGGTCTGCCCGTTCGACGCGATCAAGATGGATCAGCATTACGAGATCGCCACGGACAATCGCTTCGGCGGGCTGCTGCTCCACCGCGAGGCGCTCGCCAAGCCCAACTCGTACTACCACCAGATCCATCCCACCGAAGCGCGGGCGGTCGACGCCATCCTCGCCGAGCAGAAAGCCAAGGCCGCCGCGACCAAAGCCGAGGCGGAAGCCGCCAAGGCCGGTGCGATGAAGAAACCCCCTACTGAGAACATCCAAGCTCCAATCTCCAAACTCCAATGAAACTCCAAGCGTCCAGTTTCTCGCCGGTAGGCTGCTTGGAGTTTTCCTCCTTTCCAGTTTCAATGGAGGTTGGAGCTTGGAGTTTGGAGCTTTTGCCTGCTTCGGCGCCGACTACTCGCAGATGCTCCAAATGACTCTCGCTCTGTCGGCCTCTGCTTGCCGGAGCCTGCTCGCAGGCGCTTCCTACTTGGTCGAACTTGCGAAAGCCTGGCGGCCCGCGGCGAGTTCCGACTCGTTGCTCGAGCGCGCGCCCGTGATGTTGCGCGATGCCGTCACCGGTTTCCTGCCCGAGCCGTGGCGCTGGTTTGCGAACAGCCTGATTGCGATCGTCGCCATCCTCGCCGTGTTCGGCCTCCTCTTCGCTTACCTCACGCTGGCCGAGCGCAAGATCCTCGGCCGCATCCAAAACCGCCCCGGCCCGAACCGCACCGGCTGGTTCGGCCTGCTGCAGCCGTTCGCCGACGGCGTCAAGGCGCTCACGAAGGAGGACATCGTTCCCGCCAACGCCGACCGGGTGCTGCACTTTCTCGCCCCCGTCGCGCTGGTGGCCCTTTCGCTCCTGGGATTTGCGGTGATCCCTTTCGGGCGCCAGCTCGTGCCCATCGAGCTCAACGCCGCCGTGCTCTACTTTTTTGCCGCGGGCGCCGCGACCGAGCTGGCCGTCTTCATGGCCGGATGGGCGAGCCACAACAAGTACTCGCTCCTCGCCGCGATGCGCGCCCTCGCGCAGCTCATCAGCTACGAACTGCCGCTGCTGCTCTCTTTCGTGCCGGTCGTCATGCTCGCCGGCACGCTGTCGACCACCGAGATCGTGGCCGCGCAGGGGGGCTGGAAATGGGGTTTCATCCCGCACTGGTACGTGCTCACCCCGTGGGGCTTCGCGGGCTTCGCCATCTTCATGGTCGCCGCGCTCGCCGAGTCGAATCGCTCCCCCTTCGACCTCCCCGAGGCCGAGAGCGAGCTGATCGCGGGCCACCTCACCGAGTATTCCGGATTCAAGTACGCGCTCTTCTTCATGGCCGAGTATTTCGGCATGTGCGCGCTCAGCGGGATGGCCGTCACCCTCTTCCTCGGCGGCTGGCAGGCGCCGCTGCCCTTCCTCGAGTTCATCCCGTCCTACGCATGGTTCGCGGCCAAACTCCTCGCCCTGCTCCTCGGCTTTATTTGGATCCGCGCCACCTTCCCGCGTCTGCGCATGGACCAGCTCACCCGCCTGGCATGGAAGTTCCTCGTCCCCCTCGCCTTGATCAACCTCGGCACCGCCGCCTTCTGGTCGCTCACACACGACTGGGCCGGCCCCCTTCAGCTCGCCCGCTGGGGCGTCGCCGCTGTGCTGGTCGTCGGACCCTTCGTCATCATGGGGCGCACACTCAGCGCCGGCGTCGCCCCGCGAAAGTACCGCTACGCATGAACGCCGGCCACACCCGTTTTTCCATCCCGTCCCGCCGCTCACGCGGCGGGCCACGGATTGACTGTAGCCCTGCGCGTGAGCGCAGGGAACTCGTTACCGCATGATATTCGTTCTCACGATCATCGCTTTTCTCACGCTCGCGACGGCCGCCGTCGCGCTGGCGCTGCGCAATCTGATCCACAGCGCGCTGCTTCTCACCGTCAGCTGGTCCGGCATCGCGGCGTTTTATCTCTGGGCCGGGGCCGAATTCGTCGCGTTCGCGCAGATTCTCATCTACGTCGGCGCCATCTCGATGGTCGTCCTCTTTGCGGTGTTGCTCACGCGTCGTTCGCGGGATGATTTCGCCATCGCCCCCGAGTCGGTCGGCCGCGCAGTTTCCGCCCTCATCGCGGGCGGTGCCGTCCTGGGGGTCCTTTTCGGCGCGGTCGTCAGCACGCGGCTGCCTGATCCGCCGACCAGCGCTCCCGTCGTCACGGTCCGGCGGCTGGGCCTGCAACTCATGAGCCCCCACGCCGCCGCTCTGCTTGTCGTCGGCGCGCTCCTGACCGTCGCTCTCCTTGGCGCCGTGGTCCTGGCGGCGACCGCCCGCCGGGACGCAACGGAGGACGCCGGATGAACCTCAGCCCGTTGCATCTCTGCCTGCTGTTCTCCAGTGCGCTTTTCTGCATCGGACTGATCGGCGCGCTCTGCCGGAGCAACACCATCCTCGTGCTGCTCGGGGTCGAGCTGATGCTCAATGCCGCCAACCTGAATTTTATCGCGTTCTGGCGGTTCGGCCCCGCGCCGTCGGCCGAGACCGGGGTCATCTTCGTGCTTTTCTCCATCGCCGTCGCCGCCGCCGAGGCCGCCGTCGGGCTCGCACTGGTCATCTCCATCTACCGCCACCAGCAAAACATCCGGCTGCAGGAAGCGAACCGCCTCAAGGGCTGAAGCTCCAAATCCCAAGCTCCAACCTCCAATGAAACATCAATCTCCCAAGCTCCAAAAACTGCATCCGCGCCGTGTTTGGAAGCTTGGTGCTTCTTTGGATGTTGGATGTTGGAGCTTGGGGCTTTTCTGCGCCTCATGACCCTCCCCGTCCATCTCCTCTGGCTCATCGCCGCGCTGCCGCTCCTCGCGGCGGGCATCGGCGCGCTGACGCCGCGGCGCGGGCGCGCGCTCGCCGCCGGGGTGGCCATCGCCGCGATGGCGCTCTCTTTCCTCCTCTCCTGCGCCGCGCTCGCCACCGCGCTCGCCCAACCCGCGGCGCACCTCGTCCACAACTTCGCCTGGTTCGATCTCGGCCTCGGCCCGCTCCGGCTCGGCTGGCTCCTCGATCCCCTGACCGCGTTCATGTGCGTGATGGTCACGTTGGTCGGCCTGCTCATCTTCGTCTTCAGCGTCGGCTACATGCACGCCGATGCGAATTCCACCCGTTTCTTCTGCTTCATGAGCGTGTTCGCCGCCGCGATGCTCGGGGTCCTCATCGCGAACAGCCTCCTGCTCCTGTTTGTTTGCTGGGAGCTGGTCGGCCTCGCGTCGTATCTGCTCATCGGATTCTGGTTTCACAAACCCGCGGCCGCGGCCGCCGCCAAAAAGGCGTTCATCACGACGCGCATCGGCGATCTCGGGCTGTTGCTCGGGATGCTGTGGCTTTACGACTCGACCGGCACGCTGCTCTTTTTCGACGCGGGCAACGGTGTCCTCGAAGCCGGCGCCCTCGGCGCGCTGACCGCCCAAACCACCATCGGCGGGCTCGCCGTTTCGACCGCCATCGGACTGCTGGTCTTTTGCGGCGCGATCGGCAAGTCCGGCCAGTTTCCGCTGCACGTATGGCTGCCCGACGCGATGGAAGGCCCGACGCCCGTCAGCGCACTTATCCACGCCGCCACCATGGTCGCCGCCGGGGTATTCCTCGTCGCCCGCGTTTACCCGCTGATGGCCGCCGACCAGGCCCTCGCCCACGTGCCGATCCACGCGCTGACCGTCGTCGCCTTTATCGGGGCCATCACCGCGTTGATGGGCGCCATGATCGCCGTCGCCCAGAACGACATCAAACGCGTCCTCGCCTTTTCCACCGTCTCCCAGCTCGGCTACATGATGCTTGCGCTCGGCGTAGGTTCATGGGTGGCGGCGATTTTTCACCTGCTGACGCACGCGTTTTTCAAGGCGCTGCTCTTCCTCGGCGCCGGCTCGGTCATCCACGCCGCGCACCACGAGCAGGACATCCGCCGGCTGGGCGGCCTCCGCGGCCCCATGCGCACGACCTTCGCGACCTTCGCCATCGGCATGATGGCGCTCTCCGGTGTCCCGTTCCTCTTCTCCGGCTTCTGGAGCAAGGAGGCGATTCTGCACGCTGCGCACGCGTGGAATGGGTCGAGTCTCCCGCTCTTTGCCGGACTCGCGGCGGTGGTGCTGACGGCATTCTACATGACCCGGCTGGTCGCCGAGGTGTTCTTCGGTGCGCCCCGGAGCGAGGCGGCCGGTCACGCTCACGAGAGCCCGCCAACGATGACGATCCCGCTCATCGGGCTCGCCGTTGGCGCCGTCCTGCTCGGTTTCCTTGGCACGCCAGCCTACCCCTGGCTCCAGGCCCGCCTGCTGGGCGAGACCGAGGTGCATGGACATTCCCTGCTCGAGGGTGGCGGCCTCATGATGCTGTCGATTGTGCTCGTCGCCCTCGGTATCGGCGCCGGCTGGGCGATCTACTGGCGCAGGCTGCGCGCCACGGCGACGGCGCTCGATCCGCTGGAGCGCGCGACGCCCCGCACGTTCGCGGCGCTGGCCGCCCGCCTCGGTTTCGACGAACTTTACGCCGCCACCGTCGGCCGGTTGAGCAACGCCACGGCCGCGCTCGCCGATGCGCTCGATCGCCACGTATGGGACGGTGCGATCCGCTTCCTCGCGCGGCTGGGCGAGTTCACCGGCGTGGTGAGCCGCGAGACCGACGAGGACATGCTCAACGGCGGCTTCGACGCCGGCAGCGAAAGTCTTCGCGGCACAGGCAAACTCTACTCGCGCGCGCAAACCGGCGAAACCCACGGCTACCTTCGCGTCATCGCGATCGGCTTTGTTCTGCTCGTGCTCATTGTCATGATGGGAGGTGGGCAGTGAACGCGGCTCAACGCCACGCGGTGGGAGGGGCTTTACGCCCCGACTGTTTCGGCGACCGCAATGCACGCCGGCCGGGGCATAAAGCCCCTCCCACAATTCTGAAACGGAGCCAGCCATGACCTCGCTCCCGCTCCTTTCGCTGATCGTCTTCACGCCCTGGGCCGGCGCGGCCTTGTTGGCGTCGCTCCGCCGCGCGTCACCGATCATCGTCCGGACGGTGTCGCTCGTCTTCAGCCTTTCGACGCTCGCGCTCGGGCTGGTCGTGCTCGCCGGTTTCGACGCCGCCCGCACCAGCCCGCAATTCGTCGAACAGCAGGCATGGATCAGTACGCTGAACGTCCACTACCATCTCGGCCTCGACGGCCTGAGTCTCGTGCTCGTGTTGCTCACCGGCATCGTCACGCCCACGGCGTTGCTCGCATCGTGGCGCGTGCGACGCAGCCCCCGGCTGTTCGGGGCCCTGTTTCTCTTCCTGCAGGGCGCCGCGCTCGGGGTGTTCCTCGCCCTCGATTTCTTCCACTGGTTCCTGTTTTGGGAGCTGAGCCTCGTCCCGGCGTTTTTCCTGATCAAACTCTGGGGCGGCGCCGGCGCCTCGCGCGCGGCCTACCAGTTCGTGATCTACACGATTGGCGGCAGCGCGTTCATGCTGCTGGGCTTTGCCGCGCTCTACGTGGCAACCGGCACACTCGACTTCATCCAGCTGGCGCAACTCGGCGCCGACGGCACGATCGGGCAGAAGCTCGCGGCGCTCGGCGGCTGGTGGCCGACGGCCGTTTTCCTCGGCGTCCTGCTCGGGCTCGCCGTCAAGGTGCCGCTCTTTCCCTTCCACACCTGGCTGCCGCCGGCCTACGCCGAGGCTCCGACCGGCACATCGATGTTCCTCACCGGCGTGATGTCGAAGATGGGGGTTTACGGGTTTCTCCGCATCCTCTGGCCGCTCTTTCCCGCGTCGTTGCACGCCGCCGCACCCGCCCTGCTCTGGCTCGCCCTCGGCGGCGTCGTGCTCGGCGCCTTCGCGGCCATGCGGCAGATCGATCTGAAGCGGATGATCGCGTATTCGTCGATCAACCACCTGAGCTACTGCCTGCTCGCGCTTTTCGCCGTGTCGGCGGCGACCGGCCGTGCCGGCGCGACCAACGAAGCCGCCACGGCCGCGCTCAGCGGGACGATCCTGCATATCTTCAACCACGGTCTCTCCGCCGCCGCCCTCTTCTGCTGCGTTGGCGTGCTGGAATCGCGCGCGGGCGGCCGCCGCGGGCTGAACGATTTCGGCGGCGTGCGCACCGCCGCACCGATCTTCGCCGGGCTCTGCGGCATCTCGATGTTCTCGTCGCTGGGTCTCCCGGGACTCAACGGCTTCGTCGGCGAGTTCCTGATTTTCCGCGGGGTGTTCGGCCTCACGCCGTGGGCCGCGGCCGTGGCCTGCCTCGGGCTGCTCGCGACGGCGCTGTTCCTGATGACCTTTTGGCAGCGCGTGTTCCACGGCCCGACCGGCGGCGCCGCCACCGGTTTCAAGGACCTGTCGGCCCTGGAAATCGCGACCCTC
This sequence comes from Verrucomicrobiota bacterium, assembly GCA_016209255.1. GTDB lineage: Bacteria > Verrucomicrobiota > Verrucomicrobiia > Opitutales > Opitutaceae > ER46. Next base: position 3,864 of record JACQWL010000152.1, on the reverse strand, counting down.
GCCCCGACGATCGCGTTGATATTCGTGCTCGGCGTGTGGCCGCAACTCATCGCCGGGCTCATCAACCCGCTCGTCACCGCATGGGCGGGACACCTGGCACTGCCATGAAGAGCAAAATCCTGGCGTTGACCCGTCGCGGGCAGACTCGCGTCAACCGTTCAACGGTTCAACGGTTCAACGGTTCAACGGTTCAACGGATGCCGAAAACATGAACGCGCTGCCCTGGACGATTTATCTCTCCTTCGCCGGCGCGCTGCTCGCGTTGGTGGCCGGGGCGCGTTCGACAACAGCGGCACGGTGGATTGCCCTCGCCACCGTGGTCGCGGCCGGGCTCGTGGCGCTGCACGCGGCGCGTGACTTCGTCCCCGGCCCCGGGGTCCAGACGCTCACGAACATCGGATGGATTTCGGAAATGGGCATCCGCTACCACCTCGCCGCCGACGGCATCAGCCTGACGCTCGTCGTGCTCACCGGCCTCGCCGCGACGGCCGGCATCCTCTTCTCGTGGAACATCGAGGAACGCGCCGGCGAGTTCTTCGCGCTCTTCCTCACCCTCATCGGCGGCGTCTACGGTGTGTTCCTCAGCGCCGACGCGTTTGTCTTTTTCGTCTTCTACGAGATCGCGATCGTCCCGAAGTATTTCCTGATCGCGAAATGGGGTTCCACGAATCGCGAATACGGCGCGATGAAGCTCGTGCTGTACTCGTTCGGTGGCAGCGCGCTCGTGCTCGCGGGGCTGCTCTGGGCCTACGCCGCCGGCGGGGCGCACAGCTTTGCGCTCGGCGATCTCGCGGCCACGGCGGCCCATTTATCGAGGGGCGAACAACACGCGATGTTCGCGCTGGTCTTCCTCGGGTTCGCCATTCTCGCCGGGCTTTTCCCGTTTCACACCTGGGCGCCCACCGGCCACGTCGCGGCGCCGACGGCGGCGTCGATGCTGCTCGCCGGGGTGGTGATGAAGCTCGGCGCGTACGGCTGCCTGCGGATCGCGATGCCGCTGTTTCCCGCGGGGCTCGCCTTCTGGCAGCCCGCGATCGCGTGGCTCGCCATCGCCGGGATCATCTATGCCGGCCTCGTCGCGCTCGTGCAGGAGGATTTCAAGTTTGTCATCGGCTATTCGAGCGTGAGTCACATGGGCTTCGTCCTCCTCGGCCTCGCGGCAGCCAACTCCCAAGCCGTCAGCGGCGCGGTGCTGCAGATGTTCTCGCACGGCATCATCGCCGGGCTGCTCTTCGCCGTCGTGGGCCGGATGGTCTACGACCGCACCCACACCCGCCGGCTGGAGGAGCTGCGCCGGCTGCCGCTGCACCGGGCGATGCCGTTCGCGGCGCTCACGTTCGTGCTCGGCGGACTCGCCTCGATGGGCATGCCCGGTTTCAGCGGCTTCCCCGCCGAGCTCACCATTCTGATCGGCACGTGGAAAACCTCGCCGCTGTGGGCGACGTTCGCCGCCGCCGGGGTGCTCGTCGCCGCCGCCTTCACGCTGCGCGTGATCCAGGTTTCGTTCTTCGGCGCCACGGATGCGGCCGATTCGCCGGCGCGCACCGTCCGAAGCCCCGGCGACGGAGGGTCCGGGACCCACCACGGCTTCGCCCCCATCACGTGGGCCGAGCGCGCCGGCGCGATGCTGCTCATCGCCGCCACGGTCTACATCGGCCTGAAACCCGACGTGCTGCTCAACTGGATCGGCCCCGCGCTGCAGTCGCCCGCCTTTCAGGCGGTGCTGAAAGGGGGCGGCCCATGACGCCCGATTATCCCGCACTGCTGCATGCGCTGCTGCCCGAGGCTTCGCTCGTGCTCGGGGCGTTGATCCTGCTCGGCCTCGATCTGGTTCCGGGCCGCGGGAGGACGGACGCGAAACGCATGCGCACGTCCGCCACGCTCGGCCTCGTGGCGCTCGCCGCCGCGGTTTATCATTCGATCGACGCCGGGCGCGGGGGCGTCGCGTTCGCCGGCGTGCTGATCCTCGACTCCCTCGCCCTCGGAACGCGCGTCGGGGTGCTGGGCCTTGCGGCGCTGACGCTCCTGCTGATGCCAGGCGGCAGCCGCATACGCAATCCGGCGGAGTACGTCGCGGTCGTGTTGTTCGCCACCGCCGGATTCACGTTGATGGCGGTCGCGCAGCAATTGCTGCTCGCGTACCTGGCGCTCGAACTCGCCAGCCTCTCGCTTTACGTGCTGGCGGGTTTCGACAAGACCCGGCCCGAATCCGCGGAAGCCGCGCTGAAGTATTTCCTGCTCGGCGGGATTTCGGCGGCGTTTCTGCTTTTCGGTTTCAGCCTGCTTTACGGACTCACCGGTTCGATCGCGTTTCCCGACATTGCGCGCCATCTCGGCGGCCACGAGCCGAACCCGCTCCTGATCGTCGCGCTGGTGATGGTGCTCGTCGCGTTCGGCTTCAAGGCCGCAGCGGCGCCGTTTCACCTCTGGGCGCCGGATGTTTACCAAGGGGCGCCGACGGCATCGGCGGCGCTGATCGCCTCGGCCTCGAAGCTGGCGGGCTTCACGCTTTTTGTGCGCCTCCTGTGGAGCGGGCTCGCGCCCGCCGCCGGCAGCGCCGCCAGCATGGAGGGCGCGCCCGGCTGGCTGCCGGTCGTCGCCATCATCGCCGCCGTGTCGCTGCTGCTCGGCAACCTCGGCGCGCTGGCGCAAAGCAACGTGCGCCGGTTGCTGGCGTATTCAGCCATCGCGCACGCCGGCGCGTTGCTGCTGGGCGTGATGGCCGCGGGCAGCGCCGGCCCCGCGCCGCTCTTCTACTACGCGGCGACCTACGGCCTCGCGACGGTCGGCGCGTTCGGGGTCATCTCGGTCGTCGAACGCGCGGGCCCCTGCCAGCAAATCACCGATCTGGCGGGCCTGCACCGCCGGTCGCCGCTCCTTGCCGGGTGCCTGCTCGTGTTTATGCTTTCGCTGGCGGGCATTCCACCGCTGGCCGGCTTTTTCGGCAAATTCGCCGTCTTCGCCGCCGCGCTGAAGATCGGCGGCCTGGCCGGCCCGATCGGCTGGCTCGCCGTTCTCGCCATCTTCCTGAGTGCTGTCGCCCTCTACTACTATCTGATCGTGCTCAAACAGGCCCTGGTCGCCGCGCCGGCGGACGGCGCGCCCCACATCGCCGTGCCGCTCACCTCCGCCGCGGCGTTGGCGATCGCCGCCGCGCTGCTCCTCGTGTTGGGCGTCTTCCCGTCGCTGGTGCTGCGGATCGTTCAGTAAACGCGCCGTGAGACCGTCCATTGAGCGTTAAGCGTTTCGCCGGCTTGCGCGCAACCCACCCGGCACCGATCGAAATACTCATTGCCATGCCCACCGTGCTCCGGATCGGACCCTACCGGTTTCATTTCTACAGCCGGGAAAATGACGAGCCGCCGCACATCCATGTCGCGCGCGACGATCTTGAAGCGAAGTTCTGGCTCCAGCCCGTCGCCCTGGCCGCCAACTTTGGATTTAGTTCGGCCGAATTGGGCCAAGTCCGCCGCCACATAGAGGAACATTGCCAAACGCTGCTCGCCGCCTATCTTCGCTTCCATGGAAAGTAAGTCGCCAATGTCCACGAGTGCCGTACGGTGCTGGGTTGAGGGCCGCCGCGTTTGGCTGGAGTTGTCCGACCAACGGATGACGAGCTTTCCCGCCGAGAAATTCCCCTTGTTGGCCAACGCGACTCAGGAGGAACTCGCCAAGGTTACGCTCCGCTTGCAAGGCCGTGCGCTGCGGTGGGAGTCACTTGACGAAGACATCTGGGTCGACGACGCCGTCACCGGGCGCTTCCCGCGACCCTCCCAAGCGGTCGCCGTGTGATCGAGGTGGAGGAAACGGCGTAGCCACGTGACGGCACCGCCGCGCAAGGCAGTCCGTGGTCGGCTTGAGCTG
>JACQWL010000143.1 GCA_016209255.1 Verrucomicrobiota bacterium | reverse complement strand
GTCGCTTTCACTACGTGAAAGCTATGGCGAGGCGTCTCGCCGTAGGCTCGGCGAAGGCGGACGGAAGCGGCTTTTCAGGCATGAAAAAACCCACTTCCGGGCGGAAGTGGGCGCGTGAGGCGACGAGATTTCGTCGGTGTCAGGTTACACCACTTCCATGGGGGATCGCGTAATCGGGCAGGCTATTACCTGGTTCACTACGCATCCTGGATTTCGCTGTCTGCGCACCAATGGCCCCACACAACGAATGCCATCCGGTTAACCGGAGGGCTGAGAGTTGTATAAATTGTGCGGGTTTCATGGCAGTGCGGGAAGACGGTTGGGTGAGTAAAGGGTTACAACGGATGGTTCCGGTGAAATTTCAAGGGGTTGACGAAAGATTTCTTCTGCTGGGTTAAAATTGATTGGTGACGGGTGCAGCATACCCGAACGATTGCGGGCTTGCCATGTACGATTCCCCAACAAGCCTGACTATTCAGTCATGTTTGAATCACTCTTCTCGGAACGCGGCCTTTCGCTGGATCGCCTCAAGGTCTTGATCGAGGTGCGCGACGCGGGCAGCATCGCCCAGGCGGCACCGGGAGACCCCGTGCGCCAGAGCCAATTCAGTCGCCAGCTGCGCGAGTTATCGGAGTTCTTCGGCTGCGAGGTCGCGCAGCGTCGCGGGAAAATCCTCAAGCTCACTGCGCAGGGGGAGCGGCTGGCCGAGCTGGCGCGCGAGCAGTTGCGTTCACTGGACGACTTTCGCTCCGAATGCCGCGAGGAAAGCGTGGCTTTCACCATTGGCGCCGGCGACAGCCTGATTCAGTGGCTCGTCATTCCGAGGTTGGGAAAGATCCTGGACGCGTTCCCCGGGACCCGCTTCGCGACCACCAACCTGCGCACGAATGAAATTGTCCAGCAGCTCACCGACTGCCGCCTTGATTTCGGCATCATCCGGAAGAACGCCGTCGCGGCGGGGCTGAAGGCCGTGTCGCTGGGGATGGTGACCTATGTGGCCATCGTGCCCAACGCCCTGATGCCGCGGAAAAGGAAAATCACCCTGGGGCTGGCGCTGGCGGAATTGCCGCTCGCGACCCAGACCACTGATGGCCAGTTCACCTCGGGCCTGCGTGAAATCGCCAAGTCTCATGGCGTGCCGCTTGCGCCCGTGCTCGCCTGCCAGTCGTTCCCGCAAACGATGGCCGCGATCAAGACCGGCAGATTCTGGTCCATCGTGCCGGAGATGGCGGCGCGCGACCTGCCGCCGGACTCCGTCCACCAGATTTCCGATGACGCGCTCGGGTCGCTCGCGCGAGAGGCGATGCTGGCTTGGAATCCGCGGTTGGTGCGAATCCGCCCAGGGGCCTCAAAAGTCGCGTCCGCGCTCCATTCGAATCTGCAGGCAAAGCGGGCGTGACCAGCGCGTGCAACCGATGCGCTACTCATCACTCGGTTAGTCAAATCGAAGCAGGCTGACCGTAATTTCACCAATCGCCGGCAGTCCACACACGTCACGCATCGCCGCGCGCTGCCGTGGACGCAACGCACCTAAATACCCGAATCATCACGAGGATTCCGATCCAAAATATGTCTTCGGCGACGCTCAGCGACATCCGCGTTCATAGGCGATTTATTGTCACCTGCATTGTCACTTTGGTTCCAACCTCAAACGAAAATGCCGCATCTAGCTTGTAGATATGGCATTTAGTTAGATGGCGTCCCCACGGGGATTCGAACCCCGGTTCTCAAATCTCATCTGCGACATCCCCGTCGCTCGGCGTCATCCAGAGATCCCAGCGACCGAAACGCCGGGCATGGCTCTCAATTAGACGATACTTGAATTTCATTTAGACGATTTTAGACTTCCAAATGGACGGACGTTTGGTTTCATCTGGCCGGCAGAAGCATGAACCCACTCGTCAAAGATGTATCCACGTTGGATTGAGCAGCGCATCCGGGACGAACTGTCCGATACGCGCGTGGTGCTCCTCTCGGGCCCGCGACAGGCCGGCAAGACAACTTTGGCTAAGAAAGTGGCGGCACAAGGGGCAGCCTTCCTGACGCTCGATGATCCCACGGTATTGAGTGCCGCGAAAAGCGATCCGGTCGGTTTTGTGCGCGGATTGGATCGGGCGACCATCGACGAAATTCAACGGACCCCGGAACTGATCCTCGCGATCAAACGTTCAGTGGACGAGGACACGCGTCCCGGCCGGTTTTTGCTAACCGGTTCGGCCAACTTGCTGACCGTTCCGACGGTGGCGGATTCACTGGCCGGACGCATGGCGATTGTAGACCTATTGCCGCTGTCGGTGTCCGAAATCAAACGGCAGCCGTCCCATTTCCTTGCGGAAGTCTTCCACGGCCATGTGCCCAAGCCCTCCGACCTGATCATCGGCGAGGATTTGGTGACGGCCGTTCTGACCGGCGGATATCCGGAGGTGCTGTTACGGAGCAAATGGAACCGGCGGCGGGATTGGTGCCTCGCCTACGCACGGGCGATTGTGGAACGCGACGTGCGCGATATCGCCCAAATCGACAAGGCACAGCAGTTGCCGCGTTTGTTGCGCGTGCTCGCCCATCATTCCGGACAGCTTGTGAACTACTCTAGCCTGGGTGCACCTCTAAGTCTGACGCACGTCACCACCCAGAAGTACGCCGGCATATTCGAGCAACTCTTCCTTATGTGTCTGCTGCCGCCGTGGTCCAACAACGAACTCAAACGCCTGATCAAGACGCCGAAGCTGCACTTTCTGGATTCCGGACTTCTGGCGGCACTACGTGATCTGTCACCGCAGCACTTGGCGGCCAACCGAGGTGCCTTCGGAGCTCTGCTCGAAACTTTCATCTTGTCCGAGGTGCTCAAACTCGCGAGTTGGACGGGCCAGCGATTCTCGCTCTCGCACTATCGCGACAAGGAGCAGAACGAGGTCGACATTGTCATCGAAGACGAGGAGCGCCGGACCGTCGGGGTCGAAGTGAAGGCCGGCGCGACCGTGACCGCAGCGGATTTCAGTGGACTGCGGAAATTGGCGGAAGCTTCAGGCAAACGCTTCGCCTTGGGCTTGGTTCTCTACGACGGAGACGCTGTGGTGCCTTTTGGACCGAGCCTCTTTGCCGCACCGATTTCCTCCCTCTGGAGCTGACCCAGCAATGTGCGTTGCTGGGTTTGCCGCGCTCCAGTTTTTATCACCAGCCGCTGCCCGAGTCGGAGGATAATCTGCACTTGGTGCGGGTCATCGACGAAACGTATTTGGCCTATCCGTCCTTCGGTTCGCGCCTGATGACGCAGTGGCTGCGCCGGCAGGGCTATAGGAGGGACGTTTTCGGCTCTGAGTCAGCGCGCTAGTCGCCTACACGACGACCGTTCGCGCAAGCGTTCCGTCGATGTTCTTGATTTCGATCTGTCGATCTCCGGTGTGGCCGTGGATCACCAAGTAATGTCGCACCCCGGCGACCCGACTGCAGGTATCGAGACAGATGTTTATTGATGCCAGTCCACGTTTTGTCGTCCCGAGGTTTCCCGGCGTGTGGCCGAAGATTTGGTTGAGTCCGGGTATCGGCGTAAACTCGCGGAAATCGCACCAGACAAGTCCACCTACGGCTTGCCCCAATCCGCCACGGTTCCGGCCAGCACCGAACACCCAATCGGATTGGTTGTGCTTGAGATGCCCCCACGCTGCAGCCTCCTGCTTGGTCAAATGGGCACGCAATTCAGACACCGGTTCGGGTGTGGTTACCCACGGGCATCGCGAAAACTCGTTCGACCAACCCGCGTGGGTGAACAGCAGATCTCCTTCCCAGTGCGTTAGCTGAAGTTTCTTCCAGTCGTCCTCTTGTAGCACAGACCTGATCGCATCAGATTTCTCCGGCGTAAAACCGGAGCAGATCGTCTCTTCGATGCCAGGAAAGCCATAACTTAGGTCGTGGTTTCCCCAGAGGTGCACGCGGTCGGGGTGCGAGAGACTGGTCCGCAACCACCGCGCGGTGCGCGCGGCGGCGTCTGGGGTGTCACCAAACTGATCGAAGTAGTCACCGAGAAAGATCGACCGGTCGGCATTCTCCCGTGCAATCGCAGCCTCAATCTGGTCGAGATTGTGGGCTTGGTGCAAGTCGGGTATGACGACCAGTTTCATCAGTTTGGTTTGCGTGCGTGGAAGAAGCACTGAGCCGTACGGTACGGTTGGAAGTTCGTTCGCAGGTCGAATTTCTGCCGTCAAAACGCGACGTCGGCCGCGCAGGCTGGAGGAAATTCGTATGACATCGCCACGTGAGGCAGGTTACCTGCCGGGGCACGAGGGAGCAACCTGAGTGAGTAGGTGAAGCAGCGATTGATGCGGTGCCTCGCGATGCATACGGCATCGAAATCTTCCGCTTGCGTCCCATCCGAGCCACGGGGTCCGAGGATGAAAGTCCGCTACGTTTCATGGAGACATCTCGTGCGTTCGGGTCAAAGGCGCACAGGCACTTCATGAAATGGCGTCCGATCTCAGGTTTCACCGACTTCCACAGCCCCTTCTCGGCGCGCGGCCTTGTGTAACGCACGCTTTTCCCGGCGGGCTCGGACCCAATGGGGCTCCGGCGCCTCACCCGCCATGATGCAGCCCTGCGGCTGGATTTCCCCAACCACGGTTGCCAGGCCGAATTGCTCGATCTGCGCCTTCACTTTGGTCGCGGCCTTGTAGCCGAGCGGCGACTCGGAGAGATCCGGCGCTCCACTGAACCAACGGATATCGAGGCCGGCGGTCGTTTCGGCGAGCACCTGCCGGACGCGCGCGGGATCGAGTTCACCATCGGCGTCCTTGTACGGTGCGAGCATAGCGGTGCGGGAAAGGTTGCGGCCGGCACCGTGCGGGCAGAACGAGAGGTAGCGGTCCTCGTTCGCGCCAAGCACGAGCAGGATTTCGCGGGCCATGTTGAGCGGGATGAAACCGAGCAGCGGGCGGCCCGACGCGTCGGACCATGCGGGCGTGGCGCCTTTGCCGTGGAAGAACGAATCGCCGCGCTTCCAAACGAAGTTGTGCTCGTTGCCGATCTGCACGAGGGCGCGTTGGCCGAGGCGGCGCAGGAGCGCGTCGTGGATCACGGCGTGGTTTTCACGCGTCCAGCGGGAGATATATTGGAGGGCGTCCCAGTAGGCGAGGCCCTCGGGCGAGTCGCCCGGGAGCCAGGCGGCGGAGTCGGGGACGTCCTTTGCGTTTTCGTCGCACCACAGGCGGGCGGCTTTCTGGCCGCGCTTGTAGAGGTCCGCGCCGAGGCCACGCGAGCCGTGGTGGGTGACGAGGACGTTGAACGCGCCGTCGCGGCGCACGATCCACTCGGCGAGCTCGGTGTAGCCGGCGGCGTCGACGGCAGCGCGCTGTGCTTCCCTGAACTGGATACGGCCGACGTAGGCGAAGTGATTTCCGTCGCCCTGCGTGCCCAGAAAGTCCTGGGCGCGGCTGCGCAGACCGGAGAGGAACGGGTTATCCCACACCGGTTCGTCGAGCATGGTCGACGTCATCTGGTGGCCCCGCGGTCGGCCGCCGGCACCGAAGTGCGTCGTCTTCTGGAGATGGTCCATGATTTCGCCGACCGGGTGGTTGGCGGGGAAAAACGTCGCGAACATCGAGCAGCAGATGTCGGCCGAGTGCGCGCCCGGGATGATCGCGTTTTCAACTTCGATGGCTCCGCCGACCGGGATCGTGGCGCGGCCGCCGCCCGACGGGCAGGCGTCGGGCATGATCACGCCGCGTTTCACGACGGGGACGTGCAGCAGCTCCGTCATGCGCTGACGCGCGGCGGCGACATTGGTTGCTTCCTCGGGCGTCTCGGCCTCGATGGCTTCGGCGAGCGGCGCCGGCTCACAACGCGGCAGGATAACGGCGAGTTGTTTTGGAAATTCAGCCTCGAGCGTGGTCAACATGTCGGCGCGGGCGAGGCCGGTCGACTCCAAGTCGCGAGCCCGGCGCAACGCCGGCCCCAGCCGGCGGCCTTCGTGCCAACCGGCGGCGATGAGATCGCGGGCTTTGATTTCCATGTTCATCGAGGGAGAGAAAGATTAATCGGGACACCGGCCCAGAGCGAGCGAAGGGTGCAACAGGCGACAAAGGTTTGATCCTTGAGGGATGTGTTTTGCGTTTTTAGGCCTTGAACGATGACGGTTAACAATCAGGTCGGTGTCGTTTGAAGGTACGGGGTTTCAAGCCGTTCCACGGCATCATGGATGCCAATGCCTGTTGTCAGCCAACGCCCGTCCAGGCCGGGCCCGAAAGTCATGCGGAGAGGGTGATGCGTGTCGTAGCGTTGAATTCGTCGATCTCGTCCTGCAATTGTTCGATTTCCGCCTGGTAGGTGGCAACCAAGCGGTCGACCTCGTCCCGCGTGATGGCCGCAACGTAGACCGTGCGAGAGGCCTCGTCCCGGCTCAAGAACCCCACCCGCTCAATCTCCTCACCTTCCTTGGTGTTGAGACCCTTGAGAAAGGTGATGAGCCCGCGCAGTTCAGCCTGAAGGTTGAGTTTGCCGTAGATGCCGTGGTCGCCCGTCACGACGCCTGCGTTGGCCGCGGCAATAGCGCCTTTGAACGCCGCCAGTTCGCGCGACTGAGTGACGCTCTTTTCGAACACGACGCGGACGTCAGCGCGGGGCGTCTGCGATTCTTTGCGGGAGTTCTCGCGTTGCACGATCTCACGCCCGCGCGCGACTTCACCAGCAAGGCGGTTCTTCTGTTTCAGAGCCTGGGCGAGATTGAAGGTTTTCATGGGAAAATGGTAAGTGACGGCTGTTGTCGGAATTTGTTCGTGAAGAGAGTAGCGAGTTTCGTCGCGGCGAGGTAGGCTGATTGCCGTTCAGTGCATGACTGCACAGTCAGGTGCGAATTCCAGTCGAGGAAGCCGAGCGAAGCCGGCCGTTGCTCGCTGTTGATGAAGACGCGGTGCCACGAACGGAGATGAATCGTGGCATGATCCGGGTGGCGGACGGCGCCGCGGGCGAGAATGCTGCCGGCCTCCTGAAAGCGCATGCGCCGGCTCCAGCCGAGCGATTTGCGGATCGCTTCCGTTTGCAGTCGGAAGGCTTCTTCCGTGATGCCATTGGGAGCGTGCCGCGCGTGGCGCCGCACGTCCTTGCGGCAGTCGAGCACAACGGCCGACGCCTGTGGCGGCAGGATGAGTTCGAAAAGCCGATCAAGCACGCGAATGCGCTCCCGTGAAACCGCAGTCGCGCGCCACGTGCGCCGTGGCGCCTGCAGTGCGATCACGCGGACATCGGCTCCAATCTTGCGGAAGGAGGAACGGAGATGGGAAGGAATGGGAAAAGTGTTCATGAGTATGCCGGAGAATTTAGGTCGGACGAAGGGGATGCCGGATACGTCGGACGAGCGGATCCAATGGCATGGTGATGCGGGTGGATTTGGAGGTTTGGTTGAGAGAACCGAGTCGCGGCAAGCTCAGTGGCGGCTGAGGAAAGTTTGCCAGAGCGCGAGGACGAGGAAGTCCTCGCGAAGCTTCTTTTCGGCGGATTCGCGGATCTGCCGGACGCGCTCCTTGGAAATGCCGAGTTCGACCGCGATATCGTCGAGCGTGGCATCCTCGAGGTAGTAGCGGCGCACGACTCGCGCGTGGTTCGGTGGGAGACGTTCGAGCGCGGCGTGCACGGAATCGTGCGTGTCGCCGGACTCCGCGGAACGCGCCGGGCACTCCGCGTCGACGTCCACGAGAGCATGGAGCTGTTCGCCATGGGCATCGGTCTCGTCCGTTGAGCACGCTTGCGCTGCCGTCGCGAGGCGCTCAAGTTGCGCAACCGCATCCAGAGTAAAACCCGTGATGGCGGCGATTTCGCTGGCAACGGGGACGCGTCCGAGTTCGCGCTCAAGGGCGGCGGCGGCCCGACGCACAAGCGTGACTTGCGTGCGGGTGTGGCGCGAAAGCGGATCGAGCCGGCGGAGTTCGTCGAGGACGGCGCCACGGACACGAACGTAACAGTACGCGCGCGCCTGTTCTGGGGGACCATCGAAACGATGCAATGCTTCGACGAGCGCCAGCTTACCGGCGCTCGCGAGATCGTCACGCGAGACGTGGGCCGGCAGGCGTCGATCGATGGCGCCCACGACGGCATCGACGAGGCTGAGGGTGTCGGCAAGCGCGGCAGACGAAGTGTGTGGAGGGGTGAGAGTCATGGTGGAGGAATTCGCGTTGCGAATTCCTTGTTTTGTCGGAAATGGGCATCGTGATCTGCGGGAGGTTATTCGGGGTCTTGGGTTTTTCGTGGCAGCGCATCGCGCTGCGTAAGCCGCATGTTGGGAGGGCCAGCTTCGATCGCCTTGGCGCGAAAAATTTCGCGCACGACGTTCGTATCTCAGCCGCATGCGGCTAGAAAATGCCGCCAGTCTGGATGCCGCGCCTCGCGAACGGTCGCCGACATCGGAAGCGATGACGGCGCCTTGGGCTTGCGCCGGAGGCGCAGTCCGGCTTCGTGCGGGAGTCGGTTGGCCTTGAGGGAGTTTACCTCCTTCTTGGCCCACACCAGATTCTCGAACGAATCGCGGCCACCGCGGTCGCGCGGGACGACGTGATCCAGGTTGCCCCCATGCTTGCCGACGAATTCGCCGGTGTATTGGCAGACGCCCCGGTCACGTTCGAGGATTGCCGACCGCGTGACGCGTGGGATGCGCAGCGGCAGGCCAACCGCGCCGCCGTTCAACGCGATGAGCGCCTGCTTGACGGTACGATGGCCGATGACCTGCCACGCGCGGTTGAGCGAGAGGACGATGGGCTTGTCGAGGATGTCCGTGTTCATGGGAGGAGAGGATTGAAAAACGTGAAGGCTCACGCTGCTCCCAGCCCACCCAACGTCGGTGTGTGTTCTTTTTTGCGAAAAAAATGGATCTCCGCGCCCGCCTTCGCCCAAGCGCTATGGCGGGCAGGCCGGGCCAAGCTGCACCTGCCCTCCGTAGCGCCCAGCGCGAAGGTGGGTCGATCCCAATGC
>JACQWL010000138.1 GCA_016209255.1 Verrucomicrobiota bacterium | reverse complement strand
CCGGATCGAGGCGGTGTTCGTGGCCACCGATGCGCCCAGCCATGCGCGGCATTGCCTCGAGGTGTTGAAGCACGGCAAGCACGTGGCGGTCGCGGTGCCCGCCGTCTGGGGATCGCTCGAGGACGCCGAGAGGCTCTTTCACGCGGTCAAGTCGAGCGGGAAGAAGTACATGATGTTCGAGACCTCGTGCTTCCACGAGAACCTCTACGCCATGCACCAGATCTACAAGGCGGGCGGCTTCGGCGAAATCGTGTATACGGAAGGCGAATACTTCCACTACTCACCGACGCCCCTGGCCGCCTACAAGGAATGGCGCACGGGTTCGCCGCCGCAGTGGTACCTGACGCACGCGAGCGCATATCACATTGGCGTCACCGGCGGCAGCTTCACCGAGGTCTCGTGCCTCGGCATGCCGACCAACGTGCCGCATCTGCAGGCGAAGAACAACCGCTACAAGAATCCATTCGGCACCGAGGTTGGACTGTATCGAACCAGCGAGGGCGGGATGGCGCGGATGATGGTCAGCAAGGACACCCAGGGCCTGGGCGCCGAGAAGGGCCGGCTCCGCGGCCAGAAGGGATCGTTCTATGAACAGTACGTGGGAGCGATGAAGCAGCTGCCCCCGACGAAGCGCCCGCCGCTGCCGCCCACAATCTCCCGCGGCGGCCATGGCGGCTCGCACGGCTACCTCACGAACGAGTTCATCACCGCCATCCTGCAGGACCGGCAGCCATGGGTGAACATCGCGCTGGCGCTCAACATGAGCGTCTGCGGCGCCGTGGCCCACCAGTCCGCGCTCAAAGGCGGCGAATTGATGAAGATTCCGCAGTACCGGATGTGGAACGGGGCGTGACGTTCGATTGGACCTCGTAGCAGTACAGAGCGAAGCGACATCAGCCACGCGCCCAGCGCTTCATCGGCCGTAGCTCAGCGCGCCCGCGCTCTGGCTCTTACGTCGACGACCACTTCAGTCCCACGATCGTGGGATCGATCTGGCGATGCGATTCCATCGCGAGGAACGAACAATCGTTCTCGTTCTCGTAATCGTTCCTCGTTCTCGCTGCACCAGTGCGGATCCCCGTGCCGCTCGGCACCGTGCAACTTATACCAATTACGGCTCGTATTTGTCTTTATGTAGGGCTGCCGCTTGCCGGCAGGCCGCATAAGAAATCCACCCGCGAAGCGGCCCGGCGACAAGCGCCGGCCCTGCTATGATGGCGGGAGCGTCAAGCGGGAAAAAGGCCGTTCGTAACGATTCCTGCGCGACGGCCGTGGTTTTGTTGCTTCAAGGCGGATTGTGGTCCGGAGCCGGAGGCGAAGACCAGTCCGTCGGGCGTCGTTCTCGGCGTGGCACCGGCAGCACGCCGCGGTCAGTCCTTCATGCCAGCGTGAAGCTTCGCGAATCAAACTTTGCCGGAGGGTTACATGGGGAAGAAGTGAGTTGGTTTTCTTTTTAGCTGCTTGGCTGAGGGTGAGCGGAGGCGCCGTGCGCCACGAAGGAGTGTCTCTCGTCCCAAACCTGGACGTTTGATCGTCCAAGCTAACCTGCTATCCGCGCGTGGTGGGGCCAGCGCATTATGCTGTATGCAATTTGGAGGAGCAAAGGGGACGGAGTGAGCGGCACAATCTACAGAACGGGTGTTCTAGGCCCAGGGCCGGCAACGTGCGCGCGCCACTCCGAAAATTTATCCGCGGGTCATCTCGCGTTCGGCGGGGAAGGGAAAAGGATTCGGTTTACGCGGCCTGCGCTTTGATTTTTGCGTCGAGGGCGGCCACGAGTTCGACCGGCACGATGAGCTTCAGCTTTTCGGGCGTGGTCTGCTTGGTCGCGAGCCGCCACAGGTCGACCCCGAGTTTGCGCGCGGCCGCCACGGCGCATTTGCGCCGGGCCGCGCCGCGGGCGATGCCCGCCACCAGGCCTTTGACCGGCGGGTAGTCGGGCTGCCAGCGCACGAGCCGCCAGACCAACTCGATGAGCAGCGCGCGCACGCGCGGGTTGCCGTAGCGGTTGATGCAGCCGTCGCGTTTGCTCCCGCCGCTTTGCTGCACGCCCGGACACAGGCCGGTGTAACTGGAAACTTGCCGGCGGTTTTTGAAACGCGCCCAGTCGCAGATCTCAAGAGCGAGCAAGACCCAGGTGAGCGAACCGATCGCTTTCGGGAGATTTTTCGGCGCCGCGGCCTCGAGGGTTTTGCGGCGCGCTTTCTCGGCGGTGTCGATGGGCAGGAGCACACCGCGCATGATTTCGAGTTCCGTCACCAGCCACGCGGGCAGGGTCGGTTTGAGCTCGGTCCAGCGGCGTTCGGTCCACCAATCGCCGGTGATGTGGAATCCCTGGGTGAGGAGAAGACTCTTGCCGCGGGCGACCCATTGGTGGCGGCTGCGTTTGAGTTGTTCGCGCACGCGTCCGCGGGCGCGGGCTTGCTCCTGTTCGGGCGTCGGCACGGTGTTGACGGTAAAGGCCGCGGTGTTGCCGCGCACGTAGCGGTCGAGCCGGTCGGTCAGCGCGGTGGCGTCCAGGTTGTCGGTCTTTTGCTGGCGCGCGTCGCCGAGCACTTCCGCCGCGACGACGTAGTTGGTCACGCCGGCGGCGAGGAGGTCACGGTGCAGGCCGTAGCCGCATGGGCCCGACTCATAGCACGAGTAGACTTTGCGGCCGGCGGCGACGAGCCCGCGCGCCAGCGTGAGCAAATCGGCGGGGGTCATCTTTTGCGGGCGTTGCGGCAGAGCACCGTCAAGCTGGACGCACACGACGACGTCGCGCGCGTGCAAATCCATTCCCAGCTTGATCGTTTCGGCCTTGGTTTCGAGCAGGCGACTCAGCAGTTTCGTGACGTTAGTTTGGTTTGTTTTAGACATACGGCGGACAAGTTGGGCGATTTTCGCCCGCTTGTCCGCCTCATGGCATCTACAGCCAAGCCTTGGAATAACCCTGCTGAATCGTTCCGGCGGAGTTGATTCGATCTTCAACTCAGAACTCAAAACTCAGAACTCAAGTCCCGGAACGATTCGCGCGCGGTCTATCTTATGCCGGCGGCGGCCGGAATTGATCGCGGTACGCCTTGCCCCGCTCGAGCCGCGCGGCGATTTCGACGTAATCGCGGTTGGCGAGTGCGATCTGGAACCCGTGCAATTCCTCCTGGAACTGGCGCAGCGCGCGGAGAACCTCGTCGCGATTCTGCTCGAGGATGCTCCGCCACAAGTGCGAATCGCTGCTCGCGATCCGCGTCGTGTCCCGCAGCCCGCCGCCGGCGTGATTGCGCCACGCGTGATTCTTCGTCGCCAGAAAGGCACAGAGCGTCGAAGCAATCACCTGCGGGAGGTGGCTGATGTGCGCCACAATCTCGTCGTGCTGGTCCGCGCCGAGGCTGACCACTTCGGCACCGAGGTCGCGCCAGAACCGGACGACGGTTTCCACGGCGCGCGGGTCCGAGCTTTCCGTCGGGGTGACAAAGCAGGTCCGGTTTTCGAACAGCGTCGCGCTGCCGTGCTCCCAGCCGGTCTTTTCCGAGCCGGCCATGGGATGCGAACCGACGAAATGGGCGCGCTTCCCCAGGGCGCCGTCGCCGAGCCGGGCAATATCGGCCTTGACGCTGCCCACGTCGGTCACGATCGCGCCCGCGTGCAGCGCGGGCGCCACCTGCTGCAGCAGCGGGACGATCCGATCGACGGGTGGCGCCAGCACCACGAGCTGCGCATCGCGCACCGCTTCTTCCGGCGAATCAGCAACTCCCTGGCACCACGGCTGCTCCTGCAGTTTCAGCCGCGACTCCGGCCGGCGAGCCCACAGCACGATCTTCTTCGCGACGCCGCGCGTATGCGCCGCACGCGCGACGGATCCGCCGAGCAAACCCGGCGCGAGAATCGTCAGCTGTTGAAGGCGGGACACCGCGCGAACCACGCAAAATCGGCCGCGCATGTCGAGCGCGCGCATTCGGCTTCACGGAAAGTCCATCGATCCTTTCGTCAGGAGGCGGCGCCTGTTTTAGGTTGCGCGCTTCGCTGGCGCTCGCAGCCACCAAGCAGTCCGCCGGAACCGAGCTCAGAACGCAGAACTCGAAACCCGAAGCCTCAAATGCCGCCGAGTTTGGTAGTACGCCGAAACTCGGCCGCGGCGACCGGCTGCACTGACAGCCGCGAGATCCGCAGGAGCGTCATTTTGGCGAGCGCCGGATCGGCTTTGATCACCGGGAGTGTCACGGGGGTGGGGAGTGGCCGAACCGCTTTCAATTCGACGGCGACCCAGCCGGGTTCGTCT
>JACQWL010000137.1 GCA_016209255.1 Verrucomicrobiota bacterium | reverse complement strand
TCAAGACGCGCACCGCCTTCGATCCCACCAAACTCGGCAATCCAACCCTAATGCGCCAACGCAAAGAGCGCTCCCTGCGCAAGCAAGCCGCCCTTCTTGGCTTCTCGCTCCAACCAGCCGATCCAGGGGCTGTTTCTTAGGGGAGTAATGGCGGTGGCTGCTGGTGGTGCGAACGTGTTCGCAGCCAATCTCGCGCAGGCGCCGGTCGAGTTGGCGGCAGTTCCAGGAAGGGTAACTTCCCACAGCTCAGGCGGTGAGGACAAATTTGTCGCGAAAGGCGGGCGGGATGGGGCGGCCGGTTTCGAGCAGCGCCTCGAGATGCGCCTTGGCCGCGAATTGAAAACGGAGGATGGCTTCGCCCCGGTCGCGACCGTGAGCGTGGCAGCCGGGAAGCTGGGCAGATTTGGCAATCCACATCCCATCTTCGTCGCGGCGCACTTGAATCCTGGCAAGCGGGACAATCATCGTGAGGAAACACTGGACGCTGGCTTGGACGACGTAAAGAAGATGCTTTATGCTCGCGTTCAACGTCGCAACGCGACCGTCTTCGCTCTCAACTCTGACCGATTCTCAACCCGCCCGGCAGATCGACTCCTCACCCGCAGCGAAACCTTCACGTTCCTCGCACCCGTCAGCCGAGCAATCCCGCCACGTCGACGCGCAATTCCGGCAACGCCTGCGACACCGCTACCTCGCCCCGATGCAGCATCCGCGTTTCGCCATACTTTCCTTCCGCTGGCTGCGTGAAAATTTCGATCGTGCCCTTCTCCGGCAGCACCAGCCAATACTCCCCCACGCCCGCCTCCGCGTAGATTGACGCCTTTTCGCGATCGGTTTCCTCCGTCCGCACCGCCACCTCGATCACCAGCAACGCCGCCCGCGGGTGCTCGCTTCGAAAATCGTCCGGATTACCCATCACCACCGCAATGTCCGGCTCCGGTTCGGAATCGGCCAGCGTCAGCGGATCTTCTTTCTGCGCGACCATGCCGGGTCGCAGCACCGACGACACGATTTGAAACAGCCGGCGAACAACCGATGCGTGCAGAGGCGATTTGGTCATTTTTTCGATAATTGCACCGCGCAACAGCTCCGTGCGTTCGGCCACCAAACCCAGCTCGGACATCGCGTGGTAGGTTGCGACGCTGGTTCGCGCCACCCGCTGGCGCACCGTCGGCAATTCCAGGATGCTCAACATGGCTGCACCGTAACCGTGCTGACTGCGTGCGCAACGCTGATTCTGACTGACGCTCGACTTTGCTTGGCCGTAACGATTCAGCAGGATCAGCCACAGAGTCCCCCCCCCAGCGCAGCGGAGCCGCAACCAACGAAACGGTGAGATCATTGCCCACGGAACACACGGAATACACAGAAACCCAATCCCCGGTCGCCTTCGGTGCCGCCAAAGACTGGCAGGCTTCTTCCGTGTATTCCGTGTGTTCCGTGGGCCAAAGGTTTGAACGGTTTGGAGATCTCCCGGACAGTGTTCCTTTCGTGTTTTTCGTGTGTTTCGTGGTTACCTCCGCTGCATAAATACGGGCTGGGCAAGAGCCCCAAACCTCACCCTCCCGCCATCACCGGCCGGAAACCCGCCTCGCTCAAAATCCGCGCCACCGTTTCGCGCTGGTCACCCTGTATGACAATCTCCCCGTCCTTCACGGTCCCACCGCAGCCGCACGCCGCGCGCATTTTTTTAACGAGCTGCTCTTTTTCCGGCAAACCGATGCCCACAAATCCTTCGACGACCGTCACGGTCTTTCCACCGCGCCCGCCGGTTTCGCGCCGGATATCCACCCGTCCGCGGTTTTTTGGGGCGGTGGAGCCGGTTGTCCCCAACCGGCTTGGGTTTCCGGCCGCCTTCGCCGCCGCCTTATCCCGCTCAACCTTATGCGCCACCGGCGTGCCCTCCGACTTGTCCGCCATAAACTTGGCGACGGCGGAAGCCTTGGCGAAGGAGGGCAGCCCCGCGGCACTCAGCGCCGCGAACGGGTTCTGCTGCAAACCCTGCCCGCCTTCGGTCGAAATCTTCCCGTTACTCATGTTTTAAAGACCACTCTACGTTGTCGACTCAGCCGTAACGATGCAGCCCCGACTGCAAAACGCGTTTTGCTCCGGACGGGAAGAAACGACGGTTTTCGTAGCCCTGCGCGTGAGCGCGGGGACTCTTCGCAATCCCGCCGCTCACGCAGCGGGCTACAATGGTGGTGTTTCCCAGGAGTCGGGTGTAGGGCCGCCGCTCGCTTGCCGCGCCATAGGTTGGCGACGGCGGGCCGGCGGGCCGAGCCATGAGCGAAGGCGGCGCGGCGGCGAGCGCCGGCCCTACATGAACCGGGTTTTGATATCGATTCATTCGAGAGTGGACTTCGACTGCATGGATACGGCTCAGTCAAACGGCCCCGCGCGAAGGTCGGCGCCTACCTCTTTCCCTCCCGCCCGCCGCACACGCCGACCGGGATGTCCGTTTCCCCGCCTAAAAACATCAACGCTTTCGCGTAGCTGCGATTCTCCAAAAAGTGCACGAGCTGGGGGTGCAATCCCGCCCGTCCGCGGGCCACGAAGTCGTCCAACCGCGCCATTTCGTCCGCAATAATCTGTCCATCGGCGGCCTTGATGGCGGCGAGGAGCGCGTTCAGGGATGCTTTGATCTGAGTTTCCATCGGTGGGTGGGTCGTTTGCCTAATCCGCCTGTTACCGACGTTAAGCCGGATTGCAATCCCGCCGCGCTTGTCTCCTCTGCCCCGACGTGCTCCACCAACCCGTCTTTATCGCACCGCGGCCGAGCCGCAACCAAACCCAAGCCACCAAACCATTGGCCGCAAAGAGGCACAAAAATCGGAGGGCGATTGAGGCTCGCAAGGCGCCTAGAGGCGCGCGCAAGATCTTCGTCTGCCGGACGGATCCTTTTCGTGCCTTTTTGTGGCCATCAAAATCGTCGCAACGATGAACGATCCGGATAGATACTGGCCCATCGCAGCCTGTGCCGCCGACGCACCATACACCACCCCCTTTTCCTTTCCTTCTCCCCGTCTTCCACTCTCTCCTTCTCCCTCCCTCTCTCCCTCTTCCTTCGCCCGTCATCGGCACGGCATTTCACGTCCTTCCGCGCTCTGTTCATGAACCTCTCTTCCGTCTCCTCCGCCGCCAACGCTTCCGTCATTGAGGCGGCCTACGAAGCCTGGCTCAAAGACCACGACTCCGTCGACCCGACGTGGCGTGCCTTTTTCCAAGGCTTCACCCTCGGCGCCAGCGGCACCTCGCCCGCGGCCGCCCTCGCCATCGCCGCCGCCAGCGACACCCACGCCCACGCCGCCGCGCCGATCATCGACTCCCTCAAACAGTCGCACGTCCACCATCTCATCAACACCTATCGCTCCATCGGCCACCTCGAGGCCCATCTCGATCCGCTCAGCGATCGCCCCACCGCCCACCCGCGGCTCTCGCTCGCCCAGTTCAATCTCGGCGAGGCCGATCTCGACACCGCTTTCGACATCGGCACCTACCTCGGCGGCGGCCAGATGAAGCTGCGCGACATCCTCGCCCAGCTCCGCCTCACCTACTGCGATTACGTCGGCGTCGAATACACCCACATCCAGGATGTCGAGGTTCGCACGTGGTTGCAGGAAAAAATGGAGTCGACGCGCAACCAGCCGGCTTTTTCCCCGGCGGAAAAGATCCGCATCCTCCGCCGTGTCCACAAGGCCGAGCTGTTCGAGCGCTTCCTGCATACGAAATATGTCGGGCAGAAACGCTTCTCCCTCGAAGGCGGCGAGACAATGGTTGCCGCCGTCGACTCGATCATCGAGCTGTGCCCGCACGTCGGCGTCGAGGAGGTCGTCATGGGCATGGCGCATCGCGGCCGGCTCAATATCCTCACGAGCGTGATGCGGAAAAGTTTCGACGTCCTCTTCGAGCAGTTTTCCGAGAACTACATCCCCGAGACCGTCGGCGGCGACGGCGATGTGAAGTACCACCTGGGCTACGAAGCCATCCTCGACACCGCCGCCGGCAAGCCGGTCGAGGTCCGCCTCGCCGCCAATCCCTCGCACCTCGAAATCGTCGACCCCGTCGTCGAGGGCAAAGCCCGCGCCCGCCAGCGGATCCGCGGCGACATCGAAACGCGCAAGCGCGTGCTCCCCCTGTTGATTCACGGCGACGCCGCCTTCGCCGGCCAGGGCACCGTGGCCGAGACGCTCAATTTCTCGCAGCTGCCCGGCTATCGCACCGGTGGCACGCTGCACTTCATCGTCAACAACCAGATCGGTTTCACCACCGAGCCCGCGGATGCACGCTCCACCCGCTACTGCACCGACGTGGCGAAGATGATCGAGGCGCCGGTCTTCCATGTGAATGGCGACGACCCGGAATCGGTCTGCATGGTCGCGCAGCTCGCCCTCGAATTCCGCGCCCAGTTCGGCCGCGACGTCGTGATCGACATGTATTGCTACCGCAAGCATGGCCACAACGAGACCGACGAGCCCGCCTTCACCCAGCCGCTGCTTTACCGGAAGATCGCCACGCACCCGCAGGTCTCCGCCGTATTAAGCAAACAGCTCATCGCCGAGGGCACGATCACGCAAGTCGAGTCCGACGCCATCAAGGCCGAGTTTACTGCCGCGCTCGAAAGAAGCCTCGAGAAAGCCAAGGCCGCCGAAACCGCCAAGACCGCCAGGCGCGCCGCCGCGCTCGAGGCCAGAAAATTTGCGGGCTCAACCGCGATCTTCCAGCCCGATTTCCACTTTGAGCCCGTCGCGACCGGCGTCGCCGCCGCGCCGATCGCCCAGGTCGTGCGCGGCCTCACGACGGTTCCCGCCGACTTCAAGCCCAACCCGAAGATCCGGCGCTTTCTCGACGCACGAGCGGCCGCGCACCAGGCCGGCGGCCCGATCGACTGGGGCTTTGCCGAGGCGCTCGCCCTTGGCACGCTCGTGCTCGAGGGCGCCCCGATTCGCCTCAGCGGCCAGGACTGCGAACGCGGCACGTTCAGCCACCGCCACGCCGTGCTGCACGACATGGAGACCGGCGCCACCTACGCACCGCTGAAGAATCTCGACCCGAAACAAGCCCGCTTCTGTGTCTACAACTCGCTGCTCTCCGAGGCCGCTGTGCTCGCCTTCGACTACGGCTATTCGCTCGATTACCCCAACATGCTCTGCATCTGGGAGGCGCAGTTTGGCGACTTCGCCAACGGCGCGCAGGTGGTCAT
>JACQWL010000141.1 GCA_016209255.1 Verrucomicrobiota bacterium | reverse complement strand
CCTGGAGCAGTGGCGGTTCGAGCCACCGACCAGCCGCGGCAAGGCCGTCCTGGTCAACGCGAGTCAGGAGTTTCACTTTTCCGCCACCGACGAATCGAGCGGACAGGGGGCGGCGCGATAAACGCCCTGGCTCAGAATCCCGACTGCACAGAAAGGACGATCCGGCTCGCGAGCTTGTCGTCCGGCCGGATGTCGCCGCTGTAGCCAAGCGTCGCGCTCCATTTCTTGTTAAGGAGCAGGGTGGCGGCGGCACCGAGTTGAAATCCGCTCCCGTCGCCATCCGTGACGTTTACGGTGGTGGGCCGGGTAAAGTTGTTCGCGAGCTGGCCTGCGACGCCCCGGGTCCTGTCGCGATACTCGCCGTGCCAGGCGGCGCTGAAATCAAAATGCAGCGCGTGCTCCACCAGCATGGTATCGGTGCCGAGGTCGAGGCCGACGCCGCCAGCAGAGCTCTTCGCCTCTTGTGCGGCAAAGGCCATCGAGAGCGACGGCACATCGCGCTCGGTGTAGGCACCGAGTTTCACGCGCTCCATGCGGAGCCCGAGCCACGGCCGCAAGTTCAGGCCACCGGCATCGACGGTCCACGTCGCCTTCGCGCCGACGCCCCAGTGCGTACCGCTGGTCTTGCCGTTGCTCTGGAAGCCGCCGAACGCCGTGGTGCGGTGGGCACCCTTGACGCTCGCGACGCCATAATTGGCGTCGATCGAAAACGCGATCGGGCCGCCGCGCCACTGACCGTATAGTCTGCCGGCCTGATCCTCGAGGGTGAAGCCGCCCCGACCAGCGCTGACTTTGGCGACGAGTCGCGCGGTGTCGAGCGCGCCACCCACGGTGACGCCGTCGCGGATGCGCCCATCCACGCCGGCCGTCACGACTTGGGCGTCGTAGTCGAATTTTGGCCGCAGTCCGTCGGCCACGCGGTTGCCAGTGCCATACTTGAATGAAGCGTAGGCATCGGCTCGGCCGACCGCGCGGCCGGACGTCGCGAGTTGCGCAAGCCGCGAATCAATCGCGCTGGTGGCGAGGCTTTGCAGCGCGAGCGCCGCGGTGCCTTCGGTCGCGGCGAACCCGATCACGGGCTCCGGGTTGAGCGCCTCGGTGACGACTCGCGCGAGGAGCGCGTGCGTCGTGGCCGAGGGATGGATGCCGTCGAAGAACGCGAAGCCGCTCGGGTCGCCGCCGCCGCCGCCCGGCAGGATGATACCGCTGGTTGCGTTGGCAAAACCGAGCGCCCTGAAATCGACTTGGATACGCGCAATGAGTGCCGCCGCATCGATGCGCGTCAGGGTGACATCCGGCGCTCCGGACGTGATCGCCCTCAGGCGGGAGTCGAACTCGGCATTATACGCGAGGGAGCCGGCCGTCAAAAGCGACCCGCCGCCGGACGAGAGACCCGCGGGCGTGAGCCCGATGTCGGGCATGTTGACAACGAGGATGTTTTTCGCGCCGAGGTTAATCAGGCTCTGAATCGCATTGGCCGTCGCCTGCGCGGCATTGATGCCCGCGGGCGCCATGGCGGCGGGGTTGGCTTGGGCGGCCGTGTTCAAGATGTCGTTCGCGCCTATCCACACCGTGAAAAGGTCGGTGCGCTGGATCGCGACGGCGTGGGACTGAAAAATCTGGAGTTGCACGGGCAGCGACGGAAACGGCACCGCGCTGAGCGCCGGAACGGCCGTCGCGCCGCCAAACGCAAAATCCATGCTCGTCTTGACTGAGGCGGGCGCGGCCGAACCGACCGCGAGGTTGTTGCCGAGTTGTTCGACGAACGTGGGGCCGTTCGACCAGCGTCCGCCGAAATTGAGCGGATTGGTGTTGATGGTGCGGCCAGAGGCGAGGAAGGCGTTGCCATTGTCGCTCAGGCTGTCGCCAAACGTATATTGGTTCGTGAACGTGCGATTTTGCGCGAACGCCGTGGCCCAAAAGGCGCCCAGCACCAGGGAAGCTGCAACCATGCGAAGCGGATTTTTCATGCGAGGATTCGGGTTGGCCCTAGAGAAAAACGAGATCGCCGAAGCGGTGCAAGTCTGCGCCGATTATTGGATGCCGGCGGTTGCGGCGAGTTCGCCCCACGAGGCGACGCGCCGAAGTCCCTCGGTCCCGACGCGAGCCGCGAGGACCAGGGCGCCCACGCCGTTCACATTCACATCGGGCGCGATTTCAGCCAGCGGTGTCAGCACAAAACTGCGTTCGTGCATCCTCGGATGGGGAAGCACAAGGCGGTCGTCGCACCACAGGAGTTGATCGTAAATGAGAACGTCGATGTCGATATTGCGAGGCCCCCATCGCTCGCGGCGTTCGCGCCCGAGGCGGGCCTCGACGCCGAGGCAGGAAGAAAGCAACGAGAGCGGAGGGTGCGTGGTTTCGACCTGCACGACCATGTTCATGAAATCAGGCTGCTCGAGCACGCCGACCGGTTTCGACTCGTAAACGGATGAGCCGCCTACAATTGAGATCGCCGGATCGGCGGCCAGACAACGCAGGGCCTCGGCCAGATGCCCCCGGCGGTCGCCGAGATTCGAGCCCAGGCCGAGAAACGCGGTCTTCATCAGCGCTTTTTCGAGGTTTCGATGGCGACATAGTCAAGCGGGCCGCCGAGCGCCACGGAAGGCTTCCGCACGACGATGGCCGCCTCATCCACGCGCGGACATGTAGCAAGCACCTGATCGAGGATGTCGTTGGCCAGGGTCTCGATCAGCTTCACGCGGTCCTGCTCGACGATCTTTCGGCACAGCGCGTAGAGCTGCATGTAGTCCACCGTGTTTTTGAGGCTGTCGGTGCGTGCGGCCTCGGCGATGTCGAGGGTGAGCGTCAGATCGACGAGGAAACGTTGCCCCAGGGTATTCTCCTCGGCGAGCGCCCCGTGATAGCCGTAGAAGGCCATGTTTTTGAGCTGAATTTTTCCGGTCATCGTGAAATCAAGCGAGTGTCGGGGATCGCGGCCGTCGTGATCGTCGGCTTCACGCCGCGCGACCTGGTGAGCTCCATCGAAAAGCATCCGACTATCCTCGGAGCATTGCGAGCCCGCCGCAAATATCGCGATCCTTTCATTTGTTCTTCTCCATCCTGCGCAAGGCGTCGAAGAACGGTTTGAAGAGATCGTTCTTCGGCCCGAAAACGATCTCCGCCTTTTTCGTCCGGCTGCAAAAGACCACCGGTGCGCCATCAACAACCGCCAGCGGCTGCGTCTCGGCTCCCTCGCCCATGGTCAGAGTAGCGGCGGTGGCAATGCTATCCGCGACGTTCGTCATCGATACGTTCAAGGTGCGCCCAAAAATGTCTTTCTTCCCTCGGTAGTCCCGCACGCCGCGAAAACCACTGTATGCTATGGCGATGCCGAGCACTCCCGCCCGAAGCGGAATAATCATGCTATCCGTGATGACCACGCCCAGCCGGGCGATGCGATACTCGCGCAAAAGGGATTTCCTCAGGGCGGCCGCAACTCGGTATGGCTCGGCCGGGAGCAAGACCCATCGCCCGTTCGCATTGGATTCGTCAATCCCCGCCGATGGAATGAGCATGTTGTCTTTGATGGTAAGCCAGCACTGGGGCGTTCGGAGGGCAAAATCACTCTCTCTTACGATCAGAGCTTCCTTGTTTTGCTTGGACTGACGATGAAGCGTCCTGCTCTGCGACAAGGCGACTATCTTTGACGCAATCGCGATAACCGAACCATCCCGCAGTGTCGCTACATGCTCACGAATGAACGGCGCGAGGGGTTCGCCTTCAGAAAAGATGCGCGTGGCGATGGGAGTTATGGTCATTTTTTATCCGGTCATTGGGAAGCGGGGAGCACATCGCGAATTGCTTTCGCCATGAGCGCGGCACGGAGGTTGGCGCGCACATCATGGACGCGCAGAAACTCCACCCCTTGCCAGACCGCGAGCGCCGTGGTCGCGAGCGTGCCCTCCAAGCGTTCGTCCGGGCACAGCGAGAGCACATGGCCGATGACGGATTTTCGCGACGCGCCCAAGAGCAACGGACAGCCCAACGACCTCAGCTCGCCGAGGCGCGCGAGGATTTCGAGATTCTGCTCGTGTGTTTTGGCGAAACCGATTCCCGGATCGAGGATGATCCGTTCGCGTGGCACTCCGGCGGCGACAGCCAGGTCGAGAGAGCGGCGAAGAAATGTCGCGATGCGCTCCATCGTCGCGCCGCGGGATTCGGGGAACGAAGCTTCATTATGCATGAGGATGACGCTGCAGCCGTGCTGCGCGGCAATCTCCGCCAGCTCCGGGTCGCCGTGAAACCCATGCACGTCGTTGATGATGTCCGCGCCGGCTTTGATGGCGGCCCGCGCGACCGCTGGCTTATAGGTGTCGATGGAGAGGGGAACGCGAAGGCGGCTTGCAAGTGCTTCGATCACCGGCACGACCCGCGCAATTTCCTCCTCGGCCGACACCTCGACGTGGCCGGGCCGGGTGGACTGGCCGCCGATGTCGATCATCGCTGCGCCCTCGGCCGGCATTTGCGTCGCCCGACTGAGGGCCGATTCGATCGCCTGATGACGACCGCCGTCAAAGAACGAGTCGGGGGTGACGTTCAGAATTCCTACGATCTTCGGCTGACCATCCAGCACCAGCGTCTTGCCACGAAGCTGAATGATTCGCGGCGCTGCGTCCGGCGTGATCGAAGTAGTAAGCGGAGGTGACATGGAAGTGATTTATTGGTAGGAAACTGGATTTTCAGTGGGATCGGACTCAGGAGGGGTTTGCCGGTCTCCAACCGGCTGGGTCACGGCGTACGCGCAGCGACGCGTCCGTTAACCCGGACCCAGGTGACACGGCCAGTCGCGTCGCACACGAATTCAATCGACTGGCCGCGCTGGGGTCCGTCCGTCACGACGGTCCGGTCCGGGCCATAGAATGAGACCGGCATCTCGGCAGCCGCCTGCCGATCTCGTCGTCGGTGCTCTGCTTGCGCGCCTGCTGCGTGCGAAGTCGCTCCAGCGATTCGCGGGTCAGGACGCGCGCCGTTCACGGCGATGCCGTCGCCCAGATGGAACCGGGAGTAGGCAAGCAGGTCGGTCATGCAGATACCGCCGCCGCCGGCCGTCACGCTTGTCGATGGTGAGAACGGTCGCTGGAGCGTCGTCGTGCCGTCGCGGGTGGAATGACCTGCCGCAAACCGCTGGGTAATGAATTCACCGGCGGTCGTACCGGCGTGGTCGAGGCCGAGCGGCTGAAACACCAGGTCCCGGATCGCGCGATTGATGGATGTTCCGGTTGCCACTTCGATGACGCGCCCGGCGACCGGCAGCGGGTCTTCCACATTGGTGATGCCGAGCCCGCGAATGCTGGCGGCGCCATTCTTGCGGGATCCGCGACGATCGGGCGCGATCCCGGGATGGCGCAGCAGTTGCCGGCGCATGCGCCGGCTAGTCATGAACGACTTTGCCGTCCACGACCGTCGTGGTGACCTTGATCCGCCGGATCTGCTCTTCCGGGCACTGCATGAAATCATCGGTGAGGATGGCCAAATCCGCCAGCTTGCCGACCTCGATCGAACCGCGCTTCTTTTCGTCGAAGCTGAGATACGCCGCATCAATCGTCATCATCCGCAGCGCGTCCTGGCGCGACACACGCTGCTCCGGCCCATGCACCCTGCCGCTTTCGGTTTTCCGGGTGACGGCAATATACATGGCAAGGAAAGGATTGTACGGTTGCATGGCCCTGTCGGGATCGAGACCCATCATGTGATCCGCGTTGATCGCCACTTTCACTCCGCCCTTCTGCCACTCCCTCAGCCCGTAAATGCGAGAGGCGCGCTCCTTCCCCAGCGTCTCGACCAAAGCGTCACCATCCTTGTAATACATAACCGGCTGCGTATCCACGACCACGCCCAGTTTCGCCGCCCGGCGGGCGGTCGCGGCATTGGGCAGGTAGGCGTGAACGAGGGTGGGCCGGCGCGGCGCAATCGGGCTGTCGCGATCGGCCGCTGCGAATGCGTCCAACAGGACGTCGACCCCGGCGTCACCCG
Organism: Verrucomicrobiota bacterium; assembly: GCA_016209255.1. GTDB lineage: Bacteria > Verrucomicrobiota > Verrucomicrobiia > Opitutales > Opitutaceae > ER46. Next base: position 425 of record JACQWL010000141.1, on the reverse strand, counting down.
CCACGTGGGCGCCCACCTGCCACCCGGCCTTGTGGCCGGCGCGAATCATCGCCCTGACATCCTCCACGGGGGTCATCAGCTCGCCCCGGTTCGTTCCTCCCGGCAGGTCATAATAGCGGGCCGAGCCCTCGGCGAGAAAAGGTTCGCGCAAATAGGCGGTGCCGTACAGCAAGCCGCCGTCGATCCTGATCTTCAGCAGCCCCGGCTTCAGCCAGTCGTCGCCTTCGCCCGGCTTCAACGGCAGATTCTCGATTTGCTTGATCGCATTGCCCGCTCCCTGACCCCCGGCCCGGAGGGTGGCGGTGGTGCGGACCTTCAGCCGGCCCTGCTGCTTGAGCTCGGTGTACATCTGGTAGGTTTCGAAATCCATGCCCCGGTCCGAGATGCTGGTGATCCCGACCGCGTTGTAGTGCTGGTGGACTTTT
>JACQWL010000125.1 GCA_016209255.1 Verrucomicrobiota bacterium | reverse complement strand
GAGGACATGCTGCAGGAAGCGGCCGATGAAGTCGTCGCGTTCGAGCAAGCAGGTCCGGAGCTCTTTGGTCTTCGAATCCACATACTCGAAGCTGACCTTGCCATCGGGGTACTCGGTGATCTCACGTTTGCTCCCGAAGGCGGTGCGAAACACATACGCGGAGAGGTACCGCAGGGCCGTCTCACCGGAGCCGACGGCTTCGCAATCGACCACCCAGTCCGCCCGCCAGACGCTCGCCGGGATCTCGGCGTGCAGCGCGGGTTCATCCGCCTGCAGCCGGGCGCCCAGCCGGGTGCGGAAGCGCGCGGCGAGGACATCCTCGGGCAGCAGGAAGTCTGGCTGGGGGAGGGAGTGCCAGGTGGCGTGATCCTCCGAAAGTCCGCCGCCGGCTACGACGTAGTGGATATGGGGATGCAGGTACAACTGCCGGCTCCAAGTGTGGAGGACGCCCAAGAAACCCAATTCCGCCCCGAGATGCTTCGGATTGGCCGCGATGTCCTGCAGAGTGCGGGCACTCTCGTCGAACAAGGCCGCGTAAAACCAGCCGGGCCGCCGGCGGGCCAGTTCGCGCAGTGGCTCCGGCACGGTGAAGGTCACCAGAAAATACGGCACCGGCAGCAGCCGCTCGGTCTGGCGGGCCAGCCACGCCGTCGTGTCGCCCCCGCCGCACCGGGGGCACATCCGGGGCCGGCCCGATGGGGTCAGTCCGCTGATTGCAATGGTGCGCGGCTTTCTCTCGCAACGGACCTTGCAATCAGCGGACTGACCCCGTGACCGTCCCGCCGTCGAGCATGATCCCGAAAAAGGCCGTCTGGCTCAGGTCGCGTTCGCGCAGTTCGGCGATCTTGGCCGCCGTCGCTTCGATCCAGTGGCGGGAGGCGGCCGTCTTGCTCATCACGCCCTCGTTGGCCCACGCCTGGCTGCGCGTGCTCATCCCAGCCCGCAACGCGGTCACGACCGCCGCCGCGTTGTTGCCGGGCTGGCGGATCACCGCGTAGCTCGCCAACACGTGCTCGCGTTCCGTGCCATCGCCGACCTGTTTGCGCACCCGCGGACGCAGAATCGTTTCGCGGCGCCCCTCGGCATAGCAGGTGCCGCTCTCGCTGTCGGCCCGGCGGTACTCGGCTCCGGCCTCGGGCCGATGGCTCTCGCCACACAGCGCGTTGACTTCGTCTTCCAGCATTCGCTCCGCGGTCGCCCGTAGGCTGTCGCGCAGCGCGCTCATAAATGACTCTCGGTTCTCCGCCGACACAGCTTGCGCCGCCGACGGTGTTTGGTTGTTGATCTTCATGGATGGTGGTTTCTTTGGGTTCGTATTTCCCACTGCCTTTACTGGCAGCGGAACCACCATCCACCCAGCTATCTTTTAACGACGCCCAGGGCGCTTCCTCCCAGATCCAGCCAAGCGTTTCGCTGGTTTCTCGTTTTCCTCAGTCATTGAGGAAATTGTATTTGACGGACATGAACCGAAAATGAGGATGCTGGCATGGCCGCCTACCGCCGCCCCTTTTTGGACAAGCTCGCAGAACGATTTGGCGAGAAAGCGAGGTTCATACAGATTCTTGTTGGACCTCGGCAGGTAGGCAAGACCTACGCCGCTCTGCAGTGGGTCAACAATCCCGGATCAAAAGCCGTGTATGTCAGCGCAGATCAACTCGTCCCTCCGTCAGCGGACTGGCTGCGCGAGCAATGGGAGCGGGCGCGAAGCAGCGGGGCGCGACTACTGGTGGTGGATGAAATTCAAAAGGTCTCACGCTGGAGCGAGGCGGTGAAAATGCTGTGGGAACAGGATCGACAGGCGGGCCACGCGTTGCATGTTTTGCTGCTCGGCTCGTCCTCGCTGCTCATGCAGCGGGGCCTGACGGAGAGCCTCGCCGGCCGCTTTGAGCTTACGCGCTGCGGACACTGGAGTTGGCCGGAGTGCGCGGAATTGCTCGGATGGAATCTGGAGCAATGGCTGCGCTACGGCGGTTATCCGGGTGCGGCGGCACTGGTATCCGACGAGCCCCGTTGGCGGGCTTACATTCGCGACTCGATGATCGAGACGGTGCTTGCACGCGACGTGCTCAACGCCCACATCGTCACCAAGCCCGCGTTGCTACGGCAGCTCTTCGGCCTCGTCTGTCAGGCTCCCGCGCGAATTGTGTCGTATGAGAAGATGGTCGGCCAGCTGACCGACGCGGGCAATACGACCACCCTCGCCCACTATCTGCATGTGCTCGCCCAGTCCTTTCTCTGCGGCGGGCTGCCGAAATTCAGCCGGGGTGTGACACGCAGCAAGGCCTCCAGCCCAAAACTCATCGTCTTCAACAACGCTCTTGTCACCGCGATGAACCCCACCCAACACCCACCGCCGCGCGGTCTGCCCGCGACCGAGCGGACGGAGCGCTCGGCGCATTGGGCGGCGTGGCGCGGTCGCTTGGTGGAGAATGCCGTCGGCGCGACCCTGCTCTCCGCCGCGGAAGCTGAAGGCTGGACGGTGACCTATTGGCGGGAACGCGATCTCGAGGTGGATTTTGTCGTTGAAACGCCCACTGAACTCTTCGCGGTCGAGGTGAAGTCCGGCCGACCTGACCGTCCCGCCGGCCTAAAGGCCTTTCTCAACCGATATCCCGAGGCCTTTCCCGTGGTGATCGGTGGCGACAAATTACCCGTGGAATATTTTTTCGGAAGCAACCCTGCCAACCTCCGCGTCGATTTTCTCCGCTGCGGCCTGTCGGAACTGCTTGGTGCGCCGGTTGAGGTTAGTAGAACCTCCAAAATGATGAATGCCAAGCTCAGCGACTTCGACATGATCAATTTCACGAACCCGGCCAATGGAAAATCCGGCTCGTATTTTGCGCGTGAACTGGACGGCGCGCGTATTTTCAAGCAGCTGAAAGGTTAGATCCGTTTTCACCGCGCGATGCGTTTCTTCCTGCTCCTGTGCGCCCTGACCGGACTGGCTGGCGCCGCACCGCCGCCCGGCGTCCCCGGGCGGCCCGCACCCGAACTGATGGAGGCGCTGAAGCATTTCCGGACCGACGCTCCGCACGGGTGGTCCTTCACCCAGACGACGGCGGCCGAGGGCAAATCGACCGTCGAGCGGTGCGACGCCGCCAAGCCCGAATTCGATCGCTGGTCACTGCTGCGAAAGGACGGGCACGCCCCGACCGCGGAAGAAACGAAGGACTATGCCGAGGCGCGATCGCGTCGTTCCCGCGGCGGCACGGCGCCGAAGCTCATCGAGCAGCTGAATCTCGCGACCTTGGAAGTGGTCTCAGAAACGGCCGAGCGCACAACCTACCGCTGCGGCCTCAAGCCCGGCGATTCCGGTGACACCGTGGCCGGGTTTCTTCGCGCCACGATCGTGCTGCACAAGCCCACGCGCTGCATCGAGTCGTTGGAACTCGGCAGCACCGGCGGCTTCAGCCCCACGTTCGGAGTCAAGATTGCCGAGATGAACACCGTGATGACTTATCACCTGCCGGCCGGCGACCGGCCGAGTCTGCCGCAAAAAGTCAGCACGCGGGTTCGCGGCCGGGCGTTTCTGTTCAAATCGCTCGACGCGGACATGGCGGTAACGTTTTCGGACTACGCCTGGGCGGGAAGGAAATAGGCCGGCCGTAACCGGAAAATTTTGCACCGCGGCAGGTGGTCGCAACCCGCCTGAGGCGGGCCGGTTAAAAACTGCCTTGGTCGATCGACTTGGTCGCGGCTTCGCCACGCCCTCCTCCGTCGGGCTCGCGATGACAAAGAGAGGTGGAAAATATCCCGGCTACGGTTGCTCGCTCCACTTAAAGACGATCGTCGACAAGGGCGGCAGCGTCACGAGGATCGACTGGCTGAAGCCGTCGCGCTCGACGTCCTCGGTGTTGCGGCCGCCCGTGTTGCCGAGCCCGCGGCCGCCGTAAAACTCGCTGTTGGTGTTGATGATTTCGCGCCAGAATCCGCGGCGGGGCACACCGACCCGGTACTCGCGGGTCACGCCACCGAAATGACAGACGGCGGCGAAGAGCGTTTCCTCCGCCGCGTCGCTGCGCACATAGGCAATCAGGTTGGCGTCGGCATCGTGGCACGTGAGCCAGCGAAAACCCTGGGGGTTGAAATCGTTCTCCCCCAGCACCGGCTCGCTGGTGTAGAGCCGGTTGAGATCGCGCACCAGCAGCCGCACGCCCTCGTGGTCCAGGTACTGGCAGAGATGCCAGTCGAGACTCGTGTCGTGCGCCCACTCGCGCGCCTGCCCGAATTCGCTCCCCATGAACAGCAGCTTTTTGCCGGGCCAGAGCCACATGTGGGCATAAAGCGCCCGCAGGTTGGCCGCCTTTTCCGCGATGTGCCACGCGCCCATCTTGAACAGCATCGAGGCCTTGCCGTGCACCACCTCGTCGTGCGAGAAAACGGTGACGAAATTCTCGGCATACTGGTAGAGCATGCCAAACGTGAGATTGCTGTGATGATGGCGGCGGACCACCGGCTCCTTCGTGAAGTAGGCGAGAGTGTCGTTCATCCAGCCCATGTTCCACTTGTAGTCGAAGCCCAGCCCGCCGTCCTTCGTCGCTTTGCTCACCCCCGCGAAGGAGGTGCTCTCCTCGGCGATCATCGCGACGCCGGGATGGTATCGATGCACCAGATCGTTCACGCCGCGGATGAACGCGATGGCCTCGAGGTTCTCGCGACCACCGTGTTTGTTCGGGATCCACTGCCCTTCCTGGCGCGAGTAATCCAGGTAGAGCATCGACGCGACCGCGTCCACGCGCAGGCCGTCGAGGTGGTAACGGTCGAACCACGCGAGCGCATTGGCGTTGAGAAAACACCGGACCTCGTTGCGGCCGTAGTTGAAGATCAGCGTCCCCCAATCCATGTGCGCGCCCTGCCGCGGGTCCGCGTGCTCGTACAGGTGCGTGCCGTCAAACTCGGCGAGCGCAAAGCTGTCGCGCGGAGAATGCGCCGGCACCCAGTCGAGAAACACTCCGATCCCGCGGCTGTGCAGGTGATCGACGAACCAGGCAAAATCCGCCGGCGTGCCAAAACGATGGGTCGGCGCGAAAAAGCCCGTCACCTGATAACCCCACGATCCGTCGAACGGATATTCCGCCAGCGGCATCACCTCGACGTGCGTGAAACCCATTTCGACCGCATGGTCGGCCACCTGGACTGCGAACTCGCGGTACGAGAGCGGCCGATCGGCGTCTTCGGGTATCCGCCGCCACGAGCCGAGATGCACTTCGTACACGGACATCGGCCGATCGAGTTTGCCCGCCTGCTGGCGGCGGCGTTCGAGCCAGGCGTCGTCGGTCCACTTGAAGTTCCGGGTGTCGAAAACGATCGCCGCATTGTTCGGCGGTCCCTCGAAATACGTGCCGTAGGGGTCGGTCTTCAGGCGGACGTGGCCGCGTTGATCGCGAATTTCAAACTTGTAGAGTTCACCCTCCCCCAGCCCGGGCACGAACAACTCCCAGACGCCCGACGCGCCCAGCGAACGCATGGGGTGATAGCGGCCGTCCCAGTGATTGAAATTGCCCACGACGGAGACGCGGGCGGCGGACGGGGCCCAGACCGAAAAGGAAACACCCCCCACGCCGCCGAGCTCGCGCACATGGCTGCCCAGCTTCTCGTAGATGCGGTGCTCGTTGCCTTCGTTGAAGAGATACAAGTCCTGCGCCCCGAGCGTGGGCAGGAAGCAATACGGGTCGAAGAACTGCCGGATCTCGCCGCTGGGATAAACTGCCCGCAACTGGTACCGAAAAACGTCCGGCCTTCTCGGAATGAACACCTCGAACAGCCCTTCGGGCGCCAGCCGCTTCATCGGAAATGAAACCGGCGGTGGCGCGTCGAGGTCGACGACGTCGCAGGCGACCGCACTCCGGATAAAACTCCGCGCGACCACGCCCTTGCTGCGCCGGAACTTCAGCGGGTGCATGCCGAGCACGGAATGCGGCGTGGCGTGCTTCGCCCCGAGCAGGGCGGTGAAATCGGCTTTGGAAATGATCACGCGAAAAAGGAACTGGAGGGGCGACGCTGCCCGATGGTTGCCGCAAGGTCTAGCCGGGAATGCGCCCGAAGCTTGCTTGGGCCGGCAGCCGCGATTTTGCTCCGCGCGTGATCCGTCGTCTTGTCATCATCCTTGCGCTCGGCGCCGCCCAGTTTGCGCCCGCCCAGCCGCAGGCCGCGCCGCCCGGGATGCTCTCGGTCATTGGCGACGACGTGTCCCTCGACCTGAACACAACCGAAAGCGTCTTCCGCGGCCACGCCCAGATCCGCGACCAGGGCATGCTCGTGCTGGCGGATGAGATTCGTTTCAATGCCACCACCAAGGTCGCCATCGCGACCGGGCACATCGTGTTCACCCGCGGCGGCGCGCGCCTGATCGCCGATCGACTGGTTTACAGCGGGCGCGATGGCTCGTTCTCCGCCGACAACATCCGGCTCGGCGCCCATCCGGTGTTTATCGAAGGCGCCTCCGCCTCCGGTAGCCCCACGGAGATCACGATCGAGCACGCCAGTGCGGCCTATGGCGAACCCGGTCCGTGGCAGCCCGCGTTTCGGGCCGACCGGATCACCTATGGTCCGGCGCAGCGGCTGCACAGCGAAAAAGCCCGGCTTGGCATCGGCCACATGAAGCTGCTGTCCTTTCCGAGACTTCAGCAGGATCTGGCCCTGCCCTTCATCTTCCAGGTTGCCCTCAACGTCGGGTACCGGGCGTCACTCGGCGCGTTTGCCGAGGCGGACGTGCACCTGCCGGTGTTCCCCGCCCTGCGTCTCGGCGGCGACCTCGGCATTTACACCAATCGCGGCCTGATGGCCGGCCCGTCGGGCCGTTATGCCGCTCCGCAAAATCCGGAAAACCTTCACGGCTACTTTCGCAGCGGCTACATCAACGACCACGGCGACAAGAAGACCGACATCCTCGGGCGCCGCGTGCCGGAAGATCGCGCCTATGCCGAATGGCGGCACACGCAACGGCTGGCGGAAAACTTGACCCTGGCCGCGCACGTCAACTGGTGGAGAGACTCCGAGGTCCTGCGTGATTTTCGCCCGCGGGCGTTTCTCCCCGTGCAAGCGCCGGACACGTTGGTCGAATCGGTTTATCAGGGCCGGAATTACTTCGTGTCCGCGTTCGCGCGTTTTCAGCCGAACACGTTCCACGCCGTGCAGCAGCGGCTGCCGGAGGTCCGTTTCGATCTGCTGCCACTGGCGCTCGGCAACGGCTTCTACCAGCGGTTCAACGCCAGCGCGGCGGTGCTGCGCGAAGATCCGCCGGAGGGCGGGCCGCAACGGCGCAGCGACCGGCTCGACGCCTACTACGGGCTCATGCGGCCGTTCGCCCCGCGGGAATGGGCCGCGGTGACTCCGATCGCGGGCGGGCGATTCACCCACTATGCGAATACCAACGGCGCCGTGCGCGATGGCAGCTACTCGCGCCTCCTGGGCGAAATCGGCCTCGATGCGGAAGTGCGCGCCCACGGTACCTTTGCCTACAGGAACGAGCAGTGGAAAATCGACGGCCTGCGCCACCTCCTCACGCCGCGTCTCACCTATCGCCACCGGCCCGAGGCGGAAAAAGGCCGCGCCCGGATTCCACGGATCGACCGCGAGGTGTTTTCCACCTATCTGCCGCCGCTCGGGCTCGGCGACGTCCGGAACCTCGACGATCTTCACGCCACCAACACCCTGCGCTTCGCCCTCGACAACACGCTGCAGACCCGCGACCCGGTCCACGGGAGCCGCGACCTGGTCGTGTTCAACGTGGCGAACGATTTCCGGTTTCGCCGCCAGCCCGGGGAGCGCGACGTGTCCGCGCTGCACACCGAACTGGCGCTCATGCCCGCGCGGTGGCTGCAACTGGACATCTACCAGAGTCTGACTCCGCAGACGCTGGCGCTGCGCGAATTCAATTCCGGGATCACGTTGCGCGACGGCAACGCCTGGTCGCTGCGGTTCGCCAACAATTACCTCCGCCACGAAATCAAGGACTACTTCGTCGACGGGCGCTTCCGAATCAACGAGGTCTTCGGGACGCTCACGCGGCTGCATTACGACGAACGCCGGCACCGCTTCACCGAGCAGGCCTACGGCGTCGTCCAGAACCTCGGCAACACCTGGCTGATTTCCTACACCGTGAGCCTCCACTCCGGCCGTCGCCGCGAGAGCGGGTTCGGGTTGAACGTCCAAATCGACACGGTGAGGTTTTGAGGACTGGCTTTTCGAACGAACATCCCCGAAGCAAGCTGCAGAACATTCCTCATCTTCGATTCAAAGCCGCCGCGATATCAAAATGCAGGAGCCTGCTTGCAGGCGATTCACAGCACACATCGATGGACTAAGCCGTATCCGTTCGGTAGAGCATGATTCTCGCTCGCAAAACGAAGACACTGAAAGGTGGAGCGAGTTGACTCGCCGGAGGCGAGCGAGCCCCTGTGCGCCTTAGGCGCATCAAGTCGCTTTGGACCGTTCGCTCTCACGTTAGCGACTTGGGGTCAAGTCGCTCCACCTTCAATTGCATCGTTACGGCTAAATCTCGAATCGCCGGCAAGCACACGGTTTCGCGCCGTGGCCTTCGGCCTCAGCCCGCCTGAGGTGGGCAAGGATCCGCCAAGACATTTGACCGCGGATGACGCCGATGGCGCGGATAGTCGGAGATTCTCCTGCCTTTATCCGCGTTATGAGCGTAATCCGCGGTCAAGAATTCTGCGGTTTGAAAATCGTCGCAAACGTGAACGAACCGAGGCGATATTGGCCAATAAAACGCCCCGTAGCCCTCAAAACCATCTGAACGCCACCCGTGAGCCTCGTCGCCAATCAACAGCGCACGTTCCTGCGGCTGCTCGCCGAACTTCGTCCCCACTGGCGGCGCGACCGCGCCCTGCCGGCGCACATTCAGGTGCTCCTTGCGCGGCACCGCCGGTTCGGATCCCGCGATCGCCGGCTCTATCGGGAGCTCATCTACACCACGCTGCGGTTCCTGCCATGGATCGAACCGCTGCTCGATTTCCAGCCCGGGGAAGCCGTCCGCCGCGTGGCCTGGCTCGCCGCGGAGACGCCGGCGACAAAATCGTTCCGCGCGGCGTTTGCCACTGGCGAACCGCCGCACGGCGACCGGGCCGAACTGCTGCCGGCGTGGTTCCGGGCGCACTGTCCCGCGATCTTTTCCGGCGTGGAACTCGACGCGCAACTGCGGCGCGCACCGCTCTGGCTGCGCCTTCAGACCGACAAACCGGAGCGGGCACTCGGCGAATTCGACGAGCGCGGATGGGCCTGGCGGCGCTCCGCCATTCTGTCCGGAGCGGTCGCGCTCCTGACCGAGGCCGATGTGACGAAGAGCGACGCGTGGCGCTCGGGCCGCATCGAGGTGCAGGACCTCGGTTCGCAGCTTGTGCTTGAAACGGTGGGCGTCGCACCGGGTGGCCACTGGCTGGACGCGTGCGCCGGTGCCGGCGGCAAAACGCTGCAACTGGCGCGCCTGCTCGGCGGCGCCGGCTCCGTCGACGCCTACGACACCCGCGCCGGGGCACTTGAGAAACTTCGCGGCCGCGCCCTTCGCGCCCATGCCGTTTGTCCTCCGTTGGCGCCCAACTTTCGAAGTTCCCCCGGAAAATCCAAGGTTGCGCGTCCACACGAGGATGACACCGGGTTCGCCGCTATCTCCGTGCTCGCCACGCTTCCCGCCGGATCCTACGACGGCGTCCTGGTCGACGCGCCATGCAGCGGCTCCGGCACGTGGCGGCGATCGCCCCACTTGAAATGGACCACGACGGAGGCCCACGTGACGCGCGCCGCGGAAACACAGCTCGCGCTGCTCGCCGGGATGAGCGCGCGCGTCGGACCGGGCGGCCGGCTGGTGTACGCCACGTGCTCGCTGAGCCCCCGGGAAAACGAGGAGGTCGTGGCGGCGTTTCTCGCCCGGCACCCCGATTTTCAACCTGAGCCCCTGGCCCCCGGCTTTGCCACGGTACCGCGCGGCGCCGGCCGGCTGATTCTGCCGGCGCAACACGACACCGACGGGTTTTTCGTCGCTGCGCTGCGCCGAACTTAACCCGGATGTTTCTCGCGGTTGCACTTTCCCCTTGCGACGCCGTACCCGCCTCCAAGCATCTCCGCTGCGTGATTCCCGACTCCGATTATCGCATCAAACTCCAGGTCTTCGAAGGCCCGCTCGACCTGCTGCTCTTCCTCATTCGCAAGAACGAGCTGGATATCTACGACATCCCCATCGAGTCGGTGACGCGACAGTACATCGGGGCCCTCCGCGCGATGCAGCAGCTCGATCTCGATCTCGCGGGCGAATTTTTCGTCATGGCCGCGACGCTGATGGAGATCAAAAGCCGGCTGCTCCTGCCCAAGGGTCAGCACGCGGTCGATCCCGACGCGGAGGACGAGGGAATCGATCCGCGCTGGGAACTCGTGCACCAGCTCCTGCAGTATAAGAAGTTCAAGGACGCCGCCGCGACCCTCGCCGGCCTCGCCCGGACCCGCCAGGATCTGATGCAACGCCATGTCTCCAGCCTCTCCGATGCGCGGGAGCGTCCCTTGCTGGCCGTCGACCGGATCGAACTGTGGAACACGTTCAACATCGTCCTGCGCCGGCTGGCGGAAAAGCTCGTCGTCGGCGAGATTCACGACGAGACCGTCACCGTCGCCGACCAGATGGAGTGGCTGCTCGAACGGATCAAAACGGAGCGACGCTTTGTTTTTTCCCAGCTTTTCCCCGGCGGCGTGTCCCTGCGGCGGCTGGTGGCGTCGTTTTTCGCCGTCCTCGAACTCACCCGGCTGAGAAAGCTGCGCCTGCGGCAGGATGAGGCGTTCACGGACATCGTGTGCGAGGCGGTGCAGGAAAACCCGCTTGAAACTGCACCGATCCCTTCCACGTTGATGTCATGAGCGACGACGCCACCAAGCCCAAACGCAAGCGCCGGCCCAAGATCGGCGGCATCCTTGGGGTGGGCCTCGACCATGAGGACGGCCACAAGCGTATCACCACGGGCGATCAGTTCGTGCTGGTGGGCGGTTCGCAGGACACGCATGAGCGCATGACCGAGACGATGCTGAAGACCTTTGAAGAGTTGAAGCGGCGGGAGAAGAAGCTCGAGCACGTGGAGGTCGGCGAACTCGAGGAGATCATCGACAAATCCCGGCCGCAGTGACTGCCATGCCCGAGCCCGTTCAGCCGCACGCGGATCGCGCGAAGGACGATGGATGGCACGAGCCCCCATCGTGGGTGGTCGGCGTCTGCGGCGTCGCGGCAGTTGCGTCCGCGCTGTTTTCCCTTCTCATGTTTCTCAACCGCTAACTCACATGTCCGAAAAGATCGCTCATCTCACTGCCGAATCATTCAAGACCACCGTCTCCGGTGCCACGACGCCCGTGCTCGTCGACTTTTGGGCGCCGTGGTGCGGGCCGTGCAAGGCCATTGCGCCGATTCTGGAGGAACTGGCGTCTGAATTCGACGGCAAGTTGACGATCGCGAAACTCAACATCGACGATCACGACACCGTGGCGGCGGAATACGGGGTCCGGGCGATTCCCACGATGATTCTCTTCAAGGGCGGCCAGGTTGCCGAGACGCTCGTCGGCATGATGCCCAAGGCCGCGCTCAGGGCCAAGATCGCCGCGCACGTCGCGTGATCGGCGGGCTACAGGACCAGGCCGGCCGAAAACAAGATCGCGTAGGCGGCGAGCAGCTTTCCCGTATCGCCCAGCAGGGCAATCCGCTCGCCGGGTGTCTGGCTCTCGCGGAGGCGTCGCGCGTGCGCCCACGCGACCGGCACGAGCGCCAGCGGCAGCAGACACCACGGCCGATATCCGCGCGCGACAAACGCCAGGGGCATTGCCAGGGCAAGCGCCAGGGCCGCGGCGAACTGCGCGCGGGCGGCCGCCCGGCCGAAGCGCACCACGAGCGTGCGTTTGCCGGCCGCCGCGTCCGTCTCCGCGTCGCGATAGTTGTTCACGAGCAGAATATTGGTGGCGAGCGCGCCCACCGCGGCGGCGGCGAGCACCGCGTCGGCACTCAGGCGGCCCGCCTGCACGAAATAGGTGGCTCCGACCGCCACGAGCCCGAAAAACACAAAAACGAACACATCCCCGAGGCCGTGATACGCGAGCGGCCACGGCCCGCCCGTGTAGGCAATCGCGCACAATATGCTGGCGAGGCCGATGACCAGCAGCCACGGCCCGCCCCATGCCACCAACCCGAGGCCGACGAGAAAAGCGCCCGCGAGCACGCCCCACATCGCGCGCCGCATCGTGGCCGGCGCCACCAGCCCGGCCGCCACGGCGCGACGCGGACCGACCCGCGTGGCGGTGTCGGCGCCGTGCATGAAATCGTAGTAGTCGTTCGCGAAGTTCGTTCCGATCTGCACAAGGAGCGCAAACCCGAGGCAGAGCGTCGCCGCGACCGCATCAAACGCCCCGTCGTGCCGCGCCAGCGCCGACCCGACAAGAACCGGCGCGACGGCCGCGGCCAACGTGCGCGGCCGCGCCGCCGCGAACCAGATCTGCCACCCCGGGGGATTCACGCTCAACCCTCCGCCCGATGCGGCGCCTTGCGCGAAAACACCACGAGTCGCTTCCGCGCCAGCAGACTCAGCAGCACGGGCAGCAAACACAGCCCCAGCGCCGCGATGGGCATCTTGTTGGGCAATCCCCTGAACAGCAGTCCGAAAATGCACATCAGGATTCCATACACGGTGAGAAACCCCTGGGCGTTGCCGAGCGCCGGGTTCACGCCCCAGATGAGCACGAAGGCAAACAGCGCGCCCCACGCCGAGCACAAGCTGACCGACAGTCCGGCGAGGAAAAAAATCGGGGCGAAAAACGCCACATGATTTCGCTCGAAGCGTATTGTCTGGATCAACACGCCGACCAACAAGATGGCGAGGTTGAGCGCCAGCACCTCCCGCCCGACGATCCGATTCGCGCCCTCCGCCACGGTGACGCTGGCCGCGATGGCCGGACCGCCCATGATCGCGATGCCGCCGGCCGCGCTGCGCAGCAGGTCGAAGTAATTGCGAACCTTCCTGATCTCGCGCCGCGGATCGATCCGGGGATCGCCGGGTTCACGCCGCAGCCACGGCTCTTGCTCGTCATCGTGCCTCGGACCGGACGACGTACGGCGGCGGCGCCCGATCGTAAACCCGAGCCGCATCCACGGGCGTGGAAACCAGAGCAACAGCAGGCCGAAAAAAAACTGCGGGAGATTGAAATTCATCAAAACTGCAGGTGAGGAAACAGGCGCCGCGCATCCTGTCAAAGATTCACCTCCGCGGTGGACGAACTCGCACGTGGTCCTTCGGTAGGCGGTCAGTTTCCTGTCGCGGCGCCCTATGAGTGCCGACCTTCTCCGCGGACGGCGGTCATAGACCGCCGCTACAATTTTCAAACTGACTCATCGCCGACAACCGGGAGATGCGCCCCTGCTCGGCGAGCGCATCACCCATGTCTTGACTGCCCCTGCACCTACCCTTCCCCTCAGAGCCTTTCCCCGCTGGAGAGTCCAGTTTTCGGCCGGCAGTAATCCAGCTTTCCATCAACACTTCATTCGGAGGTACCCATGACCCAAGCCGTTTCCCGTCGTGACTTCGCCCGTCTCTTTGCCGTCGGTGGTTCGGCGGCGCTCTTCGCCGACCCGGCGTGGACCCGCCTCGCCGCGCAGACCGCGCCCTTCACGCCCGGCGCCGGAGCCTCCAGTGGCGAATCGTTTTGGAAATCCGTCCGGGAGCAGTTTGTCGTGCCACCCGATCTGGGCGTGCTGAATGCCGCCAACCTCTGCCCCTCGTCCCGGCCGGCGCTCGAGGCGCTTACCCGCGAAACACGCAGCGTAGATGAGGATCCCTCGCCCATGAACCGCGCGCGGCTTTACCCGGAGAAGGAAAAGACGCGCCGGGCGCTCGCAGAGTTCCTGCGCGTGACCCCCGCCGAAATCATCATCACGCGCAACACCAGTGAATCGAACAACCTCGTCTCGAACGGCCTGGATCTGAAGCCGGGCGACGAAGTGATCGTCCACGCCGACAATCACCCGAGCAACTTCGTGGCCTGGCGCGAGAAGGCCCGGCGGTTTGGCTTCACCGTGGTCACGATCGAGCAGAAGAACCCGCATCCCGGGATGGAATACTACGTCGACGCCTTCACGCGCGCGATCACCCCGCGCACCAAGGTCCTCGCCTTCACCCATCTGACGAGCACGGTCGGCGATCTGTTTCCGGCGAAGGAACTGTGCCGCATCGCGCGCGAGCGGGGTGTCCTGACGATGATCGACGGCGCGCAGAGCTTCGGGTTGCTCGACGTCAACCTTGCGGACATCCAGCCCGATTTCTACAGCGGCAGCGCGCACAAGTGGCCATGCGGCGCGCGCGAATGCGGCGTGCTCTTCGTCAACCAGCGCGCCCAGGAACGCCTCTGGCCCACGATCTACAGCGCCTACACCGGCGCCGTCGGTTTCTCGCAGACGTTCGAGGGTTTCGGCCAACGGGACGAAGCGACCATGATCGCGCTGGCCGAGGCGCTCGCGTTCCAGGCAAAGATCGGACGGGCGGCAATTGAAAAACGGTCGCGCGAACTCACCCAGCAGTTTCTGACCGGGCTCCGGAAACTGCCCGGCATGAAGGTTTGGACGTCTCCCCGACCGGAGCTGAACGTCGCGATCGTGTCGTTCCTGCCCGGCACGCTCGACGCCGAAAAGGTGGCAGCGGCCCTCTACGAGAAAGAACGGATTGGCATCACGACGCGCACCGGCGCCGACCGCCCGGGCCTCCGTGCGTCGCCTCACATCTATAATTCCCCGCAGGAGATCGACCGCCTGTTGGCGGGACTTTCAAAGTACGTGAAATCGGGGGTCTGAGTCGTAACGCTGCAGTCGGCCACGCATCTCCGCGTGTTTTCAAAACAGGTTTTTCCGTGTCATTCTGAGCGCAGCGAAGAATCCACCTGGACATCTGCAGCTCGCAGAAGCTTCGCTCCTCCCGCTGATAATGCCGGTCCAATCAGTTTCTTGCATTTTCGAGGTCACGCTTCGAATATGCGAGGACCGTGAAATCACCGATCCCGCGCGAATCCGTGACTGCGACCCTGCGCCGGGCCCTCGCCACCAATCCAGTCGTGGCGTTGCTCGGTCCGCGGCAATCGAGTTCAAGTTTACCGACGCGCCGCGCACGACAAAGTCGATGCACATCGCGATAGCCGACCTGAAACTCGATCATCTCTGGGTCGTGCATCCCGGCTCGCACCGCTTCGGGCTGGACGAGGGGATCGAAGCCATCGGCCTCGCGGAGCTTGTCACCGGCGAAGAAAAATTCATGTGAGCTTAGCCCGGACTTTTCACACTCTTCTCTCATGCGCAGCCTCAGCGTGTTCGATGATCTTGGCCGCGGTCTCAGCCGCCTGG
>JACQWL010000134.1 GCA_016209255.1 Verrucomicrobiota bacterium | reverse complement strand
TTGAGCTGCTCGGCCGTGACGCGCGCCACGCTGGCGTCGCGCCGTGCCTCCGCCGCCGCGATGTTCGCTGCGATTTTCTCCTTCCAGATCGGCAGCGTGACAGTCGCGGTCGGGCGCAGCATGAGCGGATCGGCTTTCAAATCGGCCATGCCGCCGATCGTGAAGTCCGGCGTGCGGGCCTTGCGCGCGACTTCGATACTGGCAATCGACATTTCGACCATCGCGCGCATCCGGCCGAGTTCGGGGTTGGCCGCGGACGCGCGGTGCCAGAGTTCGTCCGCGCTGGGGAGCGCCGTCGGCGCGAGCGACGCGTGGGGCCAGGCCGGATCGCGATCCGGGGGCGCCAGCCCGAGTGTGGACTTAAAGCGGGTGCGAACGGCCGCCCGGCGGTCCGCGAGGGTGGCGAGGTCGGTGCGCACTTTCGCGATGTCGTTCGTGACGCGCACCTGATTGGCCAGCGTGCCCATGCCGCGCCCCGTGGTGTAGTCGGTATTCGCGATTTCGAGCGATCGTTCGAGCGCGCCAATCGAACTCTCGCGCAGGCGGATCGATTCGTCGATGAACGCAAGTTCGATCCACGCCTTGCGTGAATCGGACGCGACGCGCAGCACGGTTGCGACGTAAGCGCGATAGGCGACGTTGCTTGTCGCCGTCATTTCGCGCGCCATCGCCGAGCGCTTGCCTCGCGTCATGAAATCGAACATGACCCCCGGCATGAACGTCATGAGCATGTCGGAGATGTCCGCCTCGAACGTGATCTGCGGATCGGGCAACGCGCGTGCCGGCGCGATGGCGGAGACCGAGGCGTGCCAATCGTGATACGCCGCCGCGACCTGCGGATGATTCAAGACAGCGAAGCGCACATATTCCCCCAAGGGCGAATCGGCGCGCAGTTCGGGCAGTGCCGGTTTCTGCGCCGCGGGGCGAAGGGTTTCTCCGATTTGCGCGAGCTGCGTGTGCGCCTGTTTTTCCGCTGCCGATGGGGCGACGGCACAACCGGCAAATGCAGCGCCCAGCAACAGCGAAAAAACAAGGCGGGGTTGGACGAACGAGGAGACGAGTTTCATGAGTGATCCATCGCCGCCGCCTGCGTGCATCTTTGTCCGAGAGATTTCCAAACCCTTCAATCCTCTGGCCCACGGAACACACGGAATACACGGAAGAAGCTTGCCCGCCTTCGGCGGCGCCAAAGGCGACCAGGGTTTACCCGCCTTCGGCGGCGCCAAAGGCGACCAGGGTTTACCCGCCTTCGGCGGCGCCAAAGGCGACCAGGGTTTACCCGCCTGTGGCGGCGCCAAAGGCGACCAAGGAGTGGGTTTCTGGGTATTCCGTGTGTTCCGTGGGCAATGATCTTTGCGTTCCTTCGGTTGCGGCTTCGCCGCGCTGAGTCGTTGTGGTTTAATCGTTTTCAAGTCTTGGTTCCGGTTTTGCCGGGTTGGGAGGTGGCGGGTTCGGTTTGCGGGACATCTGCGCGCGGATTCCACGATGGCGTGGAATCACGCGCTGCGGTGAGTTTGCGGCAATTGCGGCGAGAGCGACGTGGTTCAGGCGCTCACGCTGCAGCACGTCGGCCCAGCCTTGGCGCAAATTGGGCAATTCCGCTTCATCTCGTCGGTGACATTGCTTCTGACTTTCGTGATGTACCCGCGGCAGCCGTCGCAGTAGTGTCTCCTGCCGATCATGGTGTTGTGCGGTGCGATCTTGCCGCTGACGTTGGTGAACGATGACTCCTCGAAGACTTTGGTTTTGCAGTGGGGGCAAGCCATTGCCGGCGTGTCGGCGGGTTTCGCAGCCGGCGTCGCCGCCTTCTTTGCGGCATTTTCTGCGCGGATTTTTTCCTGTTGCTGCCAGAACTGCGGGCCGGGGCCGGCGAATGCCGAACAGCCAAGACCGAGGGTGAGGGCCAGCACGGAGCCCAGCCCGAGAACGCTTTTGACAACACGTGAGTTTTTCATGGCGGTGGATTTTTGAGGTTGTGCTTACACAGACTTATACACCGGCAAAGGTCGTTTCCCCTCACGCAATTCTTGCCAACGACTCCGCGCAAATTGCTCTGCGCGGGCGTCACCGGAAATCCTCCTTGCGCCACTGGAATCCGCTTCTCCCATTCTCGCCGCCACATCGGGCGGAACGAGGCGAGCCGCTCGTGTCGACGGCATTCGCAGCGCTTCAGCGCCGGCAAAATGCGCGCAGTCTTTTCCGATGACGCCGCGAGGGATCGCTCGCGGGCATGCGTTGAAACAATGAGACGCCTCCGTCGATCGCGACGGCAAGACCTGCCGGGAGGCCACAGTCAAACGCCGGAAAGGAGGAGAAACTATGGAACTGACAACGGTCCGAATCGAGGTTTGTGGAATTTATTGCGCGACCGCGAACTCGACCGAGGTCATCGTGGCCACAACAGAACAAGGTCGCGGCATCGTTGGCGTGATCGATGGATTTGTTCCCAACGGCGTCGAAAGTGAGGAAGAGATTGCCTGGAGAAAGGACTACCTGCTCCACGTGGTTGGCTACAGAAAGTGAAGCTCACATCCGACGCCAGCGAGACCGCACGGAGCCCGCTTCTTGCGCGGGCAAAATATTCGCCGTTTTTTTCAGGAAACCGGCGAGGGATCGACGGCAGCCGTGCGTTGAATGATCCAGTCGCGTCCGTCCGTTAGACGGCGATGGGCGAGATTTTATCCCGAAAACATCACCAAACATGAAATCGATTCGCATCCTCCTCTTCACAGCACTTGCGCCGCTGGCACTTCCGCCGGCCGGTCTTAATGCCGCGGCGCCCATGCAGGGCCAAGGCGAACATCACGGGCACGTTGCCGAGCTCACAAAAGCGCAAAGAAAGTTCCTCGCCAATTACGAGGGCGTTCGCGGTTACAACGCGCTGACGGGCGCGAAGGTGAAGCTCGGCAAATGGACGGAATATCTCGCCATGCGCGAAGGCATCCTGCGGCTCAACGCGGAGCACCGCGATCTCCTATCGAACGACTTCGGCGCGATCGGCGGGTTCTTGTTCGATGTCGGCAGCGGCCACTATCCGCCACCGCCGCACGAGGGTGACGATGCGGCACGCGCCGCGTGGGAAGCCGATCTGCAAAAAGTGCGCGACGAGGGCGCCGCCGCGGTGAAACAGATGCGCCGCACCGAGGAAGAGGAGCGCTCGCACACGGAGATACAGGGCTGGTTGCGCGATCTCGGCCGCGCGCTCGGTTTCAACGTGTGGATTGCGGCGAACGATACCAACCGCACGCTGCCCACCGGCCGGCTCGGCGACGGGTGTCTCGAATCGTTGCCGCCGACAATCAGCGCGACACCCGGGGGTGATGCGATTCGGTTAATCGACGTAATCTGGCTGCACCGTGACACCGCGCAAGTTGTGGCCGCCTTTGAAGTGGAGCACACGACTTCGATTTACTCCGGCATCGTGCGGCTGCTCGACCTGGCGCTTGGCGCGCCCGAGCAGGCGGTGAAGGGGCTTTTTCTCGTTGCGCCGGACGACCGCGAAGAAGAAGTGCGCGAGCAACTCCTGCGGCCCGCGTTCCGGCACATCGCGCACCTGCAGATGCGTTTTCTCCCCTATGGCGAACTCTCCCGCAATCGCGACGCCATCGCCCGCTTCGGCGAAGGCCTCAAAGCGATTCACGCGGTGAGCAAGCCGCTCAGCTGACATCTCTGTGCATGTGCGCGACGAACCGTCGCGCGAATTTCGAACGGTAATCCTCAACCTTCGCCGCATCGGCGATCCACGACCCCAGCTATCGCGCATCCGTTGGCGAACCCGACGCAGATTTTGGCATCTCGGGTTCGACAACTACATCCACTCTTCTTCGCCTTCCCGGCGATAAACTCGCGGTTGCCACTCAGCGTTTGTGCCCGGCGTGCGCGCCGTTCTGACCTTTCTTGGCCGCGGCGGTAGCGAGCATCTTCAGGTATTTGCCCGGGTCTTCGTTGAAGTCCTTCACGCAGTCCTTGCAGCAGAAGCGCACGAGCCGGTCGGTTTTGCTTTTTTCGCGGTAGATAAAGTCCTGGGGCTTGCCCATGTCTCCGCCGAGCTTGTCCTCGGAGACGACGCAGATTTCGGTCGGGTATCCGGCCTTGGCTTTGGCGAGCCAAGCGGCATCGGTTTTGGCGTCTACGGGCACGAGTTGGCCTTTTGCGTGGCCAGCGTGGTCGGCGGGTTGATCCTTTTTGTGGCTTTCGTGTGCAAAAACGGCGCCAGATGGTGCAAGCCCAACCGCCAAGGCGGAGAGGAGAATGAGGAAACGGATTTTCATGAGGGTGGTGAAAACGATTGGAGTGTGTTGGATGAACCCAGATGAAACGCGCCAGCGCGCAAAACCCCTCAAGAAATCTCAAACCCCGGCGCCGAGCGCCGCGCGCAGCCTCGCCTTGGCATGATAGACGCGCGTCTCCACCGCTTTTGGCGTGATGCCCAGAATATCGGCAACTTCGTTCTGGGAGCGTTGCTCGAGCGAAAACAGGATAATCGCTTCCCTCAGTTTCTCGGGCAGTTCGTCGATCGCGCGCTGGAGTTGCGCAAATCGGTCCGATTCGGCCGCCCGCGCGGACGGCAGCGGTGCGCGGTCCGCCACCTCGGCCCGCGGCGCATCGCGACGCGCCGGGGCATCCAGGGAAACATCGCCGCGGTGACGCGCAAGCCGGCGGAATTGATCGCGACAGAGATTCAGCGCGATGGCGTAAATCCAGGTCTTGACGGACGATTTCGGCTGGAACTTCCCCGCCTTGAAATACACGCGCACGAACGTCTCCTGCACCACGTCTTCGCAAGCCGCTGTGTTCCGCAGGTAGTGAAACACGAAACGGTGCAATGTCCCGCGGTGGCGGTCGATTAGCTCGTTCAGCGCTGAGTCATCGCCGGCCTGAAGTGCTTGGATCAGCGGCAGGTCCGGATCCACGGGGCAGCCTTAAGGCGACTCTTCGAGCGCCTTTTTCGCGAGCTGCAGCAGCCGGTCGCCCTGCTCGGACGACAGCACGGTGCGCATCTCGAAGAGGTGTTCAAGGGATGCTTTTTGAAGTTCGCCCATGAAATGGTGAATCTTCTCCACCGCTGCGGAGACTTCCGGCGAGTTGCCATTGCCCCTCGCAAGCGCGGCGGCGAGCTCCCGGTTCGCGGCCCGCATCTGTCCGCGCAGGGCGCGCTCCTTCCCGGCGAATCGGACTTCGATCGGTTCGAGCGCCTTGTGTTGCT
Organism: Verrucomicrobiota bacterium; assembly: GCA_016209255.1. Classification (GTDB taxonomy): domain Bacteria; phylum Verrucomicrobiota; class Verrucomicrobiia; order Opitutales; family Opitutaceae; genus ER46. The sequence continues at coordinate 6,935 of JACQWL010000134.1, read as the reverse complement.
CGGCCGTCACGCGCAGCTCCTTGTGCAACCATGCGTGGACGTCGGCAGAAGCCACGGGCGGCGGCGGCGCCCAGCGCAATGTGCAAAATGAGGTTATTGCCGCCACGGCAACCACTGCAGCGAAGAACGCGATCACCCTTTTCATTCTAGCGGGCGAACATGTTCACCGCCTCGGACTATCCGCTCGGAAGGTTGCCAGCATGCATCCCGGACACGTCGTGAAAACATCGAAGTGAAGTGACTCTCGCGCGAGCCGTGGGGTGTCGGAAGCCCGGGCTGCTGCCACGGGCACCATGCCGGCGATCAATGCAACCACCAGACCAGCAATCGCCATCCCTGGCTCGGCAAACAACTCGCGCCAGCTCAGCACCGGCAACATGCCGAACCATGACCGGTGGCGACGCTGTTCGATTTCACGCCAAATTGCCGCCTTCGACAGGGGTGGCGGCGGCATAGGCTGCTGCGAGTATGCCCGGAGCAGGTCGTCGATCGGATCGGAATTCATGGCCAATATGGTTAAACGTAGCGTCAGGGCGATTTCCCTCAATCCTGCAAGAGATTTTTTTCGGATGCGTCGCGGCTCCTGGCGCGAGCCAAATCCATCCTGCCCTTTGCTGATGGTCGCTGCCCAGCCGGCCAGAACTGAACCGGGTGCACCGCCGCGATGAGGGAAGGCTGCAAGGCCTGGCACAATCCGCACGGCTCGGTCAACGCGAAGTCCTTGGCGGCCCGGACCGGCGCGACGAGCTGATCGGCAAGTCGATCGTCAGCCTGTGACCGGCGCGGAAATCTCGGCGCGGCTGAAAACTCAACCGGCCGCAGTGCGCCCACACGCACCGCGGCCGGTATTCTTCGGGATAACAAAAGGCGTCTAGAACGCGTGCTGCGTCGACACGTACGCGAGGGGGCCCCGGAAATTCGCATTACCCCCCATCGTGTCGTTGCGACTATCGAAGTAACCGACTTTCGCGTTGGCGAGCCAGCGATTCGAGAACTTTCGCGTGACCCCAAAACTGACGCTGTATTCCCGGCCGCCGGCGCCATAGGGCATCGTCGCGGCCGCAAGGCTGGGCTCGTAGTTGTTCGCCCTGTAATACGTGGCCTGGATTTGAGCGTTCGTGACCCGGTCGACAACGAAACCGACGAGCAGGTTGCCGTTCCAGTAATTGTTGTCGGCGTTGCGCAGGACATCGTTCGCCAAGCCACCGGACTTCGGGTAAGCCGTGCTGATCGTGTCGTAGACGAAATTCACATCGCCTTGGACGAAGACCAGATTGTTGGGCGTCCACGTAACCGTCTCCGAAATGCTGTGGCGCTTGGCGTCCTTCGAGTCGCCCCGGGCATAAACATCCGTCAACACCGCGGCCTTGCCGGTTTGCGCGGTGTAACGGGTCAAGAACGCCCAGGTCGGCGCGGGGCGGAGAGTCGCCGTGACGCGGGCACCGAAGACATCATAGTCGAGAACGTAGAGGTCGCCGGCGTTGACACCGTAGCCCTCGAAGCGGTTCTCATGATCCTTGGTGAAGAGCTCGGCCCGCACGGTCAGCAGGCTGCCGGGCGCCCAGATGCCGCCGACCTTGGTGTTCAGGTATTTCTCCTTTTCCCTCTGCTCCTTCGATCCGACGGCGACCGCGACGACCGAGCTGCCAGCTGGTCCCGGGCCGATGTGCGTATCCAGGTGGCGCTCGTCGCCGGGGGCCGAGCGATAGTCGACCGAACCGAACAAGGACAGCTTCTTGATCCCGGTGTAACGGGCATTGACTTCCGGCGACCAGACTTTTTGGAGCACCTTCGACCAGTTTGGCGCGAGATCGCGTTGCGGCGTCGTGGCGACCAACCCGGTGGTCTGATTCATGAAGGTGCTGACGTACGTCGCCAGATTGTTGGCCGAGATGTTGGTGTCCTCCGCCTTGACGCCGACCTCCAGCGCCAGATCGTTCGAAGGCTTGAGGTTCACGCCGACGTTCGCGGTGTAGATGTCCATTTTCACCGTCCCGGCCGTCGTGTAGGAATAGGGTGGGCGCCCCGCGCTCGTGAAGCCGCCAATGCCGCTGATCGGTCCGGCGTTCGAGGGCATCGTAATCGTGATCAGACGCGAGGCGGTGATATCGCCATCGGAGGAGCGGTAGCTCACGCCGCCGTACACGGAAACCGTCTCGCTGAGGGAGGATTCCACCCGGCCGGTGACGGTCCAAGCATTCTCCTTCATCCCCTGGGTGTCGAAACCGACATTCGGGTTGTTGCTGCGCTCGGGCGGAATGATGGTCACGGGATTGGCCGGGATCGCCGGGAAAGGCCGCAGCTCACCGACAAAGCGGTCGACGCTGCGCGAATTCAGATTGTCGATCCGGGTGCCGACGACCGAAAGCATCGCGGTCGTTTTGCCGAACGTCTGCTTGACCGAGCCCTCGATCACTTCTCTCCGCTCGTCGAGCTGGATGTAGGCCGGGAGGAATTTCCGGGCGATCGACACCGGGTTGAGCGAACTGAGCGAGTAGTTGGGAATGCCGGTGAAGGACGTGTCGCCCCAGATCGTCGAATCCTTGCGGCCGTCGCGGGTGCTGTTCGTGTACCGGAATGCAAAGACGGGAGCCTTGGGCAGCGCGAGGGTCGCGTTGACGTAGAACTTTCCGCGGTCGACGTAGAGCGCACGCGGTTGCAGCGGCACCCAGGCGTTGTTGGTCGGGAAGAAGCCGCCGACGCCATCGTAGAACGTGCGGAACGTCTTGTAGCCGGCCTCGACCGAGCCGACTTCGTTCTTCTCCACGCGGAAGTGCAGGAGATAATCCTCGGCGCCGGGCAGGGCCTGGCCGTCGATTTGCATCGTCGTGACCTTGGACAATTCCCGGCTGAGATTGAACGCTTCGATGCCGGCCACGCCGACTTTCGAAAGCTGCGTGCGCCGCTGGGCAGCCGCTCTGCTGCCTTTGATGTCCATCCCGGCGGCGGAAACCTTGATGTAGTTCTCGTCGAAGCTCGGCAGGGCGTCGGACTCCGCGGCGCGCAGCGGATTCGAGGAGAGAAGCAGGGCGCCCGCCAGCAGGCCAGCGGGGCGGAAGAAATTATTTTTCGCGGTCATGGTTGAGTGGAGGCGAGGGTTAATAACGCAGGGCCGGGCTGGCGTGTGAGCCATGGATGGCTTCGTGGCAGCCGGCTGACCAGCAGGTGCCGCCTTGGATGCGGGTGCGATGATCCTCACCGCCGGCAAGGATAATTCCCGACCGGGTGGCGGTTTCGAGGTGGCAGCTCAGGCACAGATTGGCGTCCCGGGCGACGAGCATCTTCTGGTTTACCGAGCCGTGCGGGTTATGGCAGGAGACACAGCCCTCCTTCATGGCGTTATGCTTGAATGTGAACGGCCCCTTCTGCGCCGTGTGACAGGTCGTGCACGTCTCATTGGCGCTTTCCATCGAGGCACCCTTGCCCCGAACCATGTTGCCTTCGTGCGGATTGTGGCAGTCGCCGCAGCCCATCTTGCCCGTGAGCACGCCGTGGCTGTTGGCGAGGCTGAATTCGCCGCGCTTCTCGAGGTGGCATTGGAAGCACGTATCGGGCGACTTCATCGGGTTTACGATTGTGGTTTTGGTGCCGCCTGCCTTCACGTGCAGGCTGCCGGCGCCGTGGCATGCCTCGCAGCCGGTGCTGCCAAGCTTCGCGTCGGCCAACGTCACCTTCGCGTGCGTGGCCGAACCGAAGTGTCCGGTCTTCTCTTCGTGGCACTCCATGCACTCCTTGTTGCCAACAAATGTTGCCCCGGCGATGAACGGCGGCGCGAGCATGGTGCGATTGACGGCAACACAGGAGATCAGCAGCAGCCCCCAAGCGGCTGCCGCTCCGAATATCACGGTGTTTTTTGTCGGTCGGTGTCGGATGGTCATGGTCAAACGAGGTTGAGGTGCTTCGGCATAAACGGCTGAAGCGTCGCGCACTTTATGCCGGATAATCGCCGCGAGGGCTGCGCATTCGTTGGCCAGCAATGCGCGGGGCTTGTTTTCTTTGCGGGCGCCGCCTGAATCGCCGCTTGCAGCCGCTTGCGGCTGCCTTACGACCGCCATCAGCATGAAAACGTTTCTGCTCGTTTGCTACTTTGCATCCTGGGCGTTCATCCCGCATCTTCTCCTGCTCAAGAAGCGGCCCGCCGCGACCTTGGCCTGGCTTTGGGCCATCCTCTTCATCCCGCTGCTCGGCGCGCTGGCGTATTTCGCCATCGGAACCGACCGGCTGCGACGCCAGCGCCTCAAGCGCCGCACGCTTTTTTCCGCCCGATCCTCGCGGCACCGGGGGGCCGCCGCCACGACCGACAGCGCCACCACCGGTCTGCTGAAGGGACTGCCGCGCCGGGACCGCCAGTTCCTGCAACTGCTGTCCCGCATCAACCAGCTGCCCGTCAGCTCGGCGGAAAACCTCCGCATTCTGCGCAACGCGGAGGAATTCTATCCCGCGCTCGAAGCCCGGATCCGTGAAGCGACCCACCATATCCATATCGAGTTTTACATCTGGAACGCGGACGAAACGGGGGCGAGATTCATCCAACTCCTTGCGGCTGCCGCCCGGCGCGGCGTCCTGGTGCGCCTGCTGTTGGATGGCGTGGGCTCACGCGGTTTGGACGAAGAGGTGCTGGAGGAGTTTGTTGAGGCCGGCGGACAATTTTCCTGGTTCCAGAGTCTGGATCCCCGACGCAAGCGGTTCTTCCTGAATCTGCGAAACCATCGCAAACTCCAGATCATCGACGGCACATTCGCCTTTGTCGGCGGGATGAACATCGGGCGGGAATACGAAGGACGCGACACTGAGCTCGGCCACTGGAGCGACGTGCAGGTCGAGGTCACCGGCCCCGTGGCCTGCGAATTGCAGGAGGTGTTCGCCGACGACTGGTTCTTTGCCACGGGGGAGAAGCTTTCCGCGGCCGCGTTCTTTCCGACCAACACGACGCATGCGCCGGCGCACGATCCGGTGCACATTGTCCTCGGCGGCCCGGACCGGCGCAACGAGCCCATCAGCAAATCCATCGTCAGCCTGCTCAACGAGGCCGGCGATCGCGTCTGGATCGCGACGGGCTATTTCGTGCCGGACGATGTTCTGCTCGCCGCCCTCGAGCTTGCGGCCCACCGTGGCGTCGATGTCCGTCTGCTGATCTCCGAGAAGAACGATCATCCGTGGCTCGTGACGGTCGGTCGCTCGTACTACGGGCAGTTGCTGGCTGCGGGAGTTCGGATTTTCGAATACTCGGCCGGCATCAATCACGCCAAGATTACGGTGGCCGACAGCCAATGGGCCATGATTGGTTCGGCCAATCTCGACTACCGTTCGATGCGCCTGAACTTCGAACTCAACCTGCTCTTTCATTCGCCCGGGCAGAACGCGGTGCTCGCGCGCATTCTCGAAACCGATTTTGCGCTTTGCCTGGAAATCGACCCGCCGGCCTTTGCCCGCCGGCCGTTCCGGCAGAAATTCGCCGAAGCCGCGCTGCGGCCGCTGTCGCCGATGCTTTAGCCGCGCCGTCCCGCGGCCGCCGGCCGCTGGATCCCTTCGCCCTCGGTCAACGCGAGTTCAATCCCGGGAAAACCGCGAAATTGCTTGTCACGCGCTTTGCCCCACGCGTAGTACCCGCCCCTCTTTTCCTTGCGACCAGGGATTTCCGCCACCCGATGAAACACCAACTTGCGAACTGCCCTGGCCCGACCGGCCAGGGGATCGATGCTCGAAACGCCGGCGTGACAAGGTTGGCAAGTCCGTCATGGTGGAAGGACGCATCTTCGGTAAAGTATTGAAGGTATTCTCGGGCAGGGCGCGGTAGCCAAGTGGTAAGGCCGAGGTCTGCAAAACCTCTATGCGTCGGTTCAATTCCGACCCGCGCCTCCAGAGCTGAGAAACGCCTGGCGCGTCATGGACTGGCCCAAAATCACCGTCGTCACCCCCACGTTCAACCGGATCGAGTATCTGGAGGAGTGCATTCAGTCCGTGGCCGGCCAGGAATACCCGAATCTCGAATACATCATTTGCGACGGCGGCTCGACCAACCCGGAGGTGCTGCGGCTGATCGGGAAATACGGTCCGCGGCTGGCTTGGTGGGACAGCCGCAAAGATCGGGGGCACGCAGAGGCCGTCCGCCGTGGCTTCGACCGCGCCACCGGTGACGTTCTCGCCTATCTGTGCTCGGACGACACTTATCTTCCCGGCGCGCTGCGGGCCATCGGCGAGGTATTTGCGGCCGATCCGAAAATCGACGTGGTCTACGGCAATGTCTACAATACCGATGCCGCCGGTCGCATCGTGCGCGAGACCCGCAGCGTGCCGCCGTCGCCGCTCGGCCTGATCACCCGCGTGAACATGGCGCAGCCCGCCACTTTCTGGACCCGCCGGGGGTACGAGCGGGTGGGCGCAAATTTCGGCGGCGCCAACTGGGAGTATGCCGTTTTTGAGCCGCAGATGGATTTGTTTCTTCGTTTTGCCCGGGCCCGCCTGCCCTGCCGCAACCTCCGGCGGTTTGTCGCCACCCTGCGCCAGCATCCGGGCACGGTCAGTGCGCGTCACCGGGCTGAAATCGCCCGCGTGCCACAGGAATGCCTGCGTCGCCAGTTTCCGTTCTGGGCCCATCCGCTCCGCTACAAACTGCTCTGGGCCGCGATGCGGGTCCGGCAGGTCTGCTGGCATGTGCGCCAGGGTGAACTGGGCTACCTCGTCCGGCGTGGCCGGCTGCCGCGGAGGGGCGCATCTCCCGGCTGGCGGTGAGTCGAACCCTGGTGGCCTGACCGATTTGGTTTTGGGTCTCCTCCTACTGAGAACCTCCAACCTCCAACCTCCAACCTCCAACCTCCAACCTCCAATCGTTCAATGTCCCGCCGGTTGCCTGCTTGGAGTTTTCCTCTTTTGCAGTTTCAATGGAGCTTGGAATTTGGAGCTTTTGCCCCCCGTCGGCCCGGACAACTCGCAGA
>JACQWL010000133.1 GCA_016209255.1 Verrucomicrobiota bacterium | reverse complement strand
CTGCAATGGGTGAAGAAGAACATCAGCGCCTTCGGCGGCGATCCGAACAATGTGACCATCGCCGGTGAATCGGCCGGCGCGATTATGGTTGGAGCGCTTGTCGGCTCCCCTCTGGCGAAGGGCCTTTTCCATCGCGCGATTGCGCAAAGCGGCGGCTGGATGGGCCTGACGATGGCGCGGATGAACACCTCCGCACAGGCGCAGGAGAATGGCGCCAAGGCGATGGCTGCCCTCGGCGTGAAGACTATCGCGGAGCTTCGCTCCAAGCCGCTGGCCGAACTCACCGGCCTCGGCGGAGCCGGGCTCGTGGTAGACCGCCACGTCATTCCCGAAGATCTCTCGCTGACGTTCATGAACGGAAAGCAAAATGCCGTCGACGTCCTCACCGGATCCAACAAGGATGAAGCGAACTTCGGCGTATGCGGACAGGCCGCCGGCCTCGCCGGCCGCGGCGGTGGTCCGGGCGGGATGACAATTGACGCCTTTAGGACGAATGCGCAGCGGCGGTTCGGAGACGCCACCGGCGATTATATAAAGCTCTATGGTGTGACCTCTGATGCGGAGGCGCCGGCGGCGGCGCACGCGGCCTGCGGCGACGAAATCAATTGGAACATGCGGCAGTGGGCGGCGGCGCAGGCCAAGGCCGGTAAGAAGGCCTATACCTACTTCTTCACGCGTATCCCGACGCTGAACGGAAAACCGTCGCCGCAGGGAGCCACGCACACCGCCGAGATCTCCTACGCGTTCAACAACCCGAAGGGACAGGCGAACCAGACATGGGACGACGTCGACACGATGCTCGCCGCTACTATGTCCTCGTACTGGGTCAACTTCATCACCAAGGGGGACCCGAACGGATCGGGCCTGCCGAATTGGCCGCGATACCGCGACATCAACAGCAAAGTGATGGTGCTCGGTAACTCCGTCCAGGCCGAGGCTGCGCCACCGGTCGACAAACTGAAATTTTACGCCGCGGCGTATCAGCGGCTGCTCCGTCTCGGGGCGAACTGAAGCGCGCAACTATCCGGCCGCCGGGCTATGGAAGCGGCGGCCTGGACGGTGACTGAAAGGGCCGCGGTGACAGCGCGGGCTCGCCGGCAAGTATCTCGCGGATGGCACGGAGCAAGGTTCGCAGGCCGAGGAGCAGGAAGACCGTGCCGGCCACGGCCTGCAGGAATCCCGCGACGAGCCAGTTGCGGTCGCCCTCCCGGATCAAGACGAATACGCCGTGCCAGAAAAATCCCGCGATCAGCAGCCGCAGCCCTGCGGAGACCAGCCGCGCCCAGCCGCGCGGCTCGGAACGTAGTTTGTCGAGCCAAACGCGAGCGCTCATGCGGCCGATTTGAACACCGCTGCCGGTGTTTGTCAACGCGTACGCACTGGCGTACAACACGCTGAAAAATCGGCTTGTTGTAGGCCGTACAGAGAAGTTAAGATTTGGCGCAAGGGTAAACCAGGTTTTCAAAAGGCAGGGGCAAAGATGGGTACACCGAGACAATCGACTCGAGGGCTGCTGATCTCGCTGTTGTCGTTCGTAATGATAACCGCCGCGGTCCTCGGGCAGGCCCGGCAAGTGACGACTGATCCCGCCGTCGTGGCCGCGGCGAGAGAAGGCGATTTCGAGGCGGTGCGCACGCTGCTCGCCAAACGCGTCAACGTCAACGAGACCGCGCGCGACGGCTCCACAGCGCTGCTTTGGGCGGTGCACCACTCCGACCTGCAGATGGCGCGCGCGCTCATCGGGGCCGGCGCGAACTTCGCTGCGGCCAACCGCTACGGCGTCACCCCGCTGCTCGAAGCCAGCCGCGCGGGCAATACGCCCATGATCGCCGAGTTGCTGAAGGCGGGCGCGGGCGTCAGAAGGTCCGTCCATCCTGAGGGCGAGACGCCCTTGATGGCCGCGTCACGGACCGGCAAACTGGCCGCTGTCGAGATGCTGATCGAGGCCGGCTCGGATCCGAACGCCGCCGACGACTACCAGAAGCAGACGGCGCTGATGCGGGCTGCTGAAGACGGGCACGTCGACGTCGTCAATGCGCTGCTGGCCGCCGGAGCCGATCCGAACGCCAAGGCGCACGTTTCGCCACTGACCGAACGGAAACACGCCGACCACGCCACGGGCGGCTTTACCGCGACGATGTTCGCCGTGCGCAACGGTCACGAGAACGTGGCGCGGGCGCTCGTCAAGGGCGGCGCCGATCTGAAGGCCGCCAATGGCGACGGTCTCACCGCGGCGTCGATCGCGGTCGTCAACGACCGCTTCGACCTGGCCCGGACGCTCGTCGACCTTGGAGCCGATCCGAACGACGGAGCGCTTTTCTTCGCCGTCGACATGCACGACGCGACGACCGACATGCATGCCCACGACGGCTCGCGCCTGCGCGCCGATCATCCCAACGAGCTCACGGCCCTGGATCTTGTCAAGCTGCTGCTCGAGCGGGGAGCCGATCCGAACAAGCCGTTTGTGGGCCAGATCCACAATACTTCGCTGTGCTGCGATGCAGAGCAAAACGCGTCGCCGTTCTTCCGCGCAGCGATCGCGGCCGACGTCGAAGCGCTCAAACTGATGATCAAGCACGGGGCGCAACTCGAGTGGAGCCCCACAGAGGTCAAAAAGAAGAAGGATGGTGACGACGCCGGCGGCGGAGGAGGGCGCGGCGCCAACGCCAATGTCGGCAAAACGCCGGCGATGATGGCGATGGGCGGCGGACGCGGCGCTCCGTTTGCCGCCGGGCCCGGATTTGAACGATTGATCGCGCCGCCGTTTCGCGAGCCGGCGAACCGCGACCCGGGCGAAGCTCTTAAAGTGCTTCTCGACGCCGGCGCCAATCCGAACGCAAAGACAACCGACGGCGCGACGCTCCTCCATCAGGCCGTGACGGCACGCCGGACCGACATGATCCGCGCCCTCGCGGCCGCCGGCGCCAAGCTCGACGCCGTCAACAAGGACAACCTGACGCCGCTGCTGCT
>JACQWL010000132.1 GCA_016209255.1 Verrucomicrobiota bacterium | reverse complement strand
CCGCCGGCCCCGAAAATCGCTCGCCGCGCTTCGCGAAGAAAAAACTATCAACTATGAATCCGTCATCGTCGTAACTCTTTGATCATAAGCAATCCAACCGTCCTTTGCGACCATAGAAAATTTTGTTGGTAGGAAGATTTTCAAACCGCAATCAACCCGCCGCAATCCCATGGGGTCAGTCCGCAACCTGCAACCGGCGGGTTTAAACTTCGGTGCTACCTCCAATCGCAAACATAGATTTTGGCGGTGGCGATTCTGGCTAGGGCGAGAATTGTCCGCTGATCGAGGATGTGGCCTGCAAGCTGCGCCCGCAGATTCACCGCCTTTTGTTGCCGGTTTCGGCCCGACCCCGTTTCGTCGGCCCGGCACCGCCGTGATTTGCCTTTCGCCGTCGCGCTCGATGAGCCATCGTCGTGGGCGTGAAAATGCCACCCATCGCCGCCACGTCATGTCTGTTTTCGCTGGCGCTCGCCTGTCTGCTGTCCGCGGCGTGCAGCGCCGGCGCGCCTGAAAAACCGGCGCTCGACGCGGCGGCCATCCTGAGCGCGCGGGCCAAGAAAGACGACTTCATGCGCAACCATCCGCAATCGCCCTTCAAGCGCGATCCCTCGGTGACGTTTGCTCCGCTGAAATATTTTCCGCCGGATGCCGCCTGGGTTTTTCGAAGCAAGCTGCAGCCGTATGCCCACCCCGAACCGGTCACCATCCTCGACACAAAGGGCCGCAAGCGCGAAGGCGTCATCTACGGGTTCCTCACCTTGGTGAAGGACGGGCGCTCGCATCCAGTGCGCGTCTACCGGATGACAACGCCCGGCGGCGGTTTTCATCACGCGGTGTGGTTCACCGACCGCACCACGGGTGACACGACCTACGAGGTGGGACGCTATCTCGACTTCGAAAAAGTGGACGATCCCGGGCACGTCTACACGCTGGACTTCAACCTGGCCTACAATCCCTACTGCGCGTACACGTCCGTTTATGCCTGCGCCATCCCGCGCAAGGAAGACCAGCTGGATCTCGCCATCACGGCGGGCGAGAAGAAATGGCACGACTGAGGAGGCTCCTCGCGTTTGGGCGGGGCGAGAAGCCATCACCAATAACGCGCAGAGATTATTGCCACGGAACACACGGAATACACGGAAGAAGCTCCGGTTTCCGTGTATTCCGTGTGTTCCGTGGGCCAAAGTTCTGCTGCCTTGGTAATCTCGTGTTTACTCACGGCCGCGGAAACAGCTCCGTCAGCAGGCGGATTGCGGCGTTGGCCAGCACCTCGCCCCCGCCCGGGGCCACGCGCGCGCTGTCCACTTCGTAGCTGCCCTCGGGAAAGGCTTTCTCGTTCGGAATGTAGCTGATGGCGCCGTTGCCCGACTGCTCACTCACGAACGTGAGCCCGAACGGAGAGTTTTGCTTCATCGCCAGACCCAGCTCCACAAACGAGTCGCCCGGGTACCCCACCAGCGCCAGATCGCGGCCAAACACGATCGCTTGCACTTCGCTGTTCCAGGTGCCATCCGCGCCGTATTGGGCCAGGTCGATGTCGCGCCACGCGCGAATCACCTCGGCAAACGTGGCGCCTTTGCCGTGCCGGCGCAGCGTGGCGCGCGCCTCGGCCAGCCGTGACGGCGTCGGCGCCGGCAGGACCGGCACGCGGACCGAACGTGAAACCGCGCGCAGGCGGGTGGCCTCGACCGGCCGAAGGTTCGGGTAGGTCTTTAACACCGCGGCGGCGAGGATCGTGCCGATCCGGGCGGCCTCGGCTTCCGCGCGCAGCCGGCTGGAGACGTAGGCGTTCACGTGATTGATGTTTCCCGACATGCCGTTGAGAAAAACCGTCAGCATCGCGTCGCCCTTCACCCGGCCGAGGGTTTCGGCCAGGGTGTGCGGGTAGTCCGAGGAGATCTGGCTGCCGCCCACGACCGCGACGTGGAGGGCGAAATTGACGACCGTGACCAGCGGCTTGCCGTCGGCGGATTCGATATAGACGACGCCGACCTGCGGATCGATCGGGCCCATGGGGCGCACCTTGTCTGGATTCTGACCCGGGTTCATGCGCACCGTCCCGTCACGCAGGAGGAAACGCCGGTTGAAACTGATCGAATCCTCGCTGCCCGAACCGGCGAAAATCTTCGCCGGCTGCAGATCGGCTTCGGCAAGGCGGACGCTTTCGGCGATGAGGCCGGGCAGTTTTTCCACATACGCTTCGCTGAGTTTTTGCGCGGCCCCGCCCGCCAGGGAGAACAACAGCGGATGGGTTTGCGGACCCGCATGGCAGTGCGTGGCGGCGAGGATGACCCGGTCCGGCGGCACGCCGGTTTTTTCGGCAATCAGCGCGCGGGCCCGGGCCACGATGGGCGTGTGCAGGCTGATGAGATCGCAGGCGACGAGCGCCGCCTTGCCATCCGCGGTTTCGAAGACCACGGCCTTGGCATGGATGTTGGACGTCACGCCCGTCGCCACCGTGATCCCGTAGGAGTTTCCCATCACGCTGCCCACCGGCGGCGTGATGACGACCCTGGCGCGGCCGACGCGCAGTTCGGCGCCGGGAAGGTTTGCGCCGGCCAGCCCGCCCGCCCCGAGCAGGCCGAGGGCAAGCCGACCGGCGGAAAAAACGCGATGCAACAGGACGGAGGATACCGTTGGGGTGGCCATAGCAAAAGGGAGGAAGTTGTCGCGGGATGAGACGCCGGACGGACGGTGACTGCGGCGATGCTTGAACGCTGAGGGGGCCAACGCTGTGTGAGTGCGGGTGAGCCGAGTCAATCACAACCACGGCCGCGGAAGCGTGGCCGCATCCGCTGGTCGTCGGTTCCCACCCGGTGGAGGGCGCGGTGCGCGCCAACTTGGCTGGGGAAGCCTTCCGAAAAGTGTCACGTATTACGTGACACTTCCGATGGAACCGTCCTCCAGATGTAAAGGCAAGTGTCACTTAATAAGTGACACTCTAATTAGAATTCCTGGGAACAAGGTGTGATAGTGTCACGTAATACGTGACACTGATGCTAGGATAGGGCGTATTTTCCGGTTGGCGGCGATGCGCAACGGCGCTGACGGCGCTGCGCCCTTCACGGGCTCCAAAATTGGAGCGCGGCGCGCTGCCGCCGCCGTCGTTCCGAGGCGTTGTGCATGGGGGGCCGATGTACGACAACCGGGAGATGCGCCCGGGCGCGGCAGCGGAGCGGTCGGCGCTTCGTCTCCATCCACCAGGAGGCCGCGCGCGGAGCGCACGGCCCACGTTTCTGCCCGAACATGCCGAAGCGAGCACGAGCGCGCTAGTCTTTCGCCACTGCATCCCGATCGCGGGCGGCCGCCCGCTCGAGCATGGCCTGCATCTGGCGGAGGCGCTCGGGCTGGCTCACGGCGTGGTTGTTTTTTTCCTGCGGATCGGCGGCCAGATCGTAGAGCTCGGGTTTGCGATTCGCCCCGTCGCCGAACACGATGAGCTTCCACGAGCCGTGGCGCAGGGCACGCGAACGCCATCCTGGCGCGACGGAGTACAGCGGGCGGTCGGGCAGCGGCGTGTGGGTCGTGAGCACCGACAGAATGCTGGCGCCGTCCCATTTCAGATCGCGATCGGATTTGTAGCCGGTGAGCGCGGCGAACGTGGGCAACCAGTCGGTGATATGCACGGGCGTCTGCACCTTGCCCGGCCTGGCGCGGCCGGGCCATGAGACGAGGGTGGGCACGCGCGTCCCACCTTCGTAGAGATCGCCCTTCTGACCGCGCCACGGGGCATTGTTGCCCGTCAGCTTTCCGCTCGGGCAATGGTCATCCGGATACGCCGGGTCGTTGTTCTCGACCGTGCTGCCGCCATTGTCGCTGGTGAAGACGACGAGGGTGTTTTCCCGCCGGCCCGCTTTTTCCAAGGCGGCGAGGATGCGGCCGACGCAGTCGTCGAGATGCATGACGCTGGCGGCGTAGTGCCGCGCGACGTCGCCTTGAATCGAAGCCGGCACGCGCCCCACCCACGCGTCCGGCTCCTTGATCGGCAGATGCACCGCGGTGAAGGGCACGTAGAGGAAGAACGGCGCGGCGCCGCGCGCCTCGATCCAGCGCACGGCCTCGGCGGCAATGAGGTCGGTCACGTAGCCGGTTTCCCCGATGAGTTTTTCATTGCGATGCCAGGTCTCGACAAAGCGCCCCTTCTTGTACTTGTGGCTGTACGGCGAGACGCCGCCGGCGAGCGAGCCGTAGGAGTGGTCGAAACCGAAGTGATTGGGCCCTTGCTCCGGCAGCGACCCGAGGTGCCACTTGCCGGTGAGGCAGGTTTCATAGCCGGCGCTCTTCAATATCCGCGGCAGCGTAACTGTGTCCCACGGCAGCGCGCGCTCGTTCTGCGGATTGGTGACGCCGAAACGGCTCCAGCAGCGGCCGGTCATGAGCCCGGTACGGGTGGGGCTGCACACCGGGGCGACATAGTGCTGCCCGAGTTCGAGTCCCTCGCGGGCCAGCCGGTCGAGGTGGGGCGTCGGGGCGTTGCCGCCGTGAAACGCAACGTCGGCCCAGCCAAGGTCGTCGGCGATGATGAAGACAATGTTGGGGGCCGCCGCGGACGCGGCGGCCCAAGTTGCGGCTGGCGCCGCCAGGACGAGCCAAGCGGTCGAACACGCGACGAAGCGGGCGGTTGCATTCATGGGGGAGAATCCCAGCGGAAAGGTCACTTGGTTTCAATCACGGCGATTTCGTCGGACTCACGGTTCCTTCAGCACCCGGGCAAGGAGCGGGATGGCGGTTTCACCGTTCCAAACGTGGCCACCCTCGAAGCGGTGGACCTGGAAGTTCTCCGGCTGGCCGGCGGCGGCGTAGGCGGCCTGCAGACGCCCGGCCGCCTTTTCCAGCCAGCCGGGAACCATCAACGCGTCCTGCCGGCCCGCCTCCCAAATCGCCGGGCGCGGTGCGATCAACGAGCCGATCTCCGGGGTGTCGCCGAACTCCAGCAGGCCCGGGATCACCTGCGCGCCGCACGAGTAACCCGCGCCTTGGATGCGCTCCTGAAAAACATTCAGCGCGCCCGATATCACGGCGACGCGCACCCGCGGGTCGAGCGCCGAAACCACCATGGTCATGCGTCCTCCGTAACTGAGGCCGACGCAGCCAATGCGGTCGGCGCGCGCATCCGGCCGCGTGGTCGCGTAGTCGAGCGCCCACTTCGCGTCGCGAAGATTTTCGCCCAGCAGCGTGCGGCCAAGAAACATCAGGCGCACGAAGGCAACCGCGCAGGGATCGCTGGTCTTGGCGGGCGGTCTTGCATCGAGCCGCCGGCCAAAGGGAGTGAAGCACGGGATCACCGCGAGATAACCTTCGCGCGCCAGCTGGCGGCCGTAATCGTAGTTGAACTGCCGAATCTCACGTTGGAGCTCGGGCGTGTCGTCCACCCCCGCGACGGCATCGTGGCCGGACTCCCCGTGCCCGTGCAGGCAGAGCACGATCGGCAGCCGTTTCCCGGCCGCGCCCTTGGGTCGCAGCACATAGAGCGGCAGGCTGGGCGTGCCCTCGCTTTCGAGCAGCAGTTCCTCGCGCGTGTGGTCGGGCAGTTCGACCTGGGAAAGCGTCCGCGCCTGCCATTTTCCCGGCGGCTCGTGCGGGCCGATCCTTTCCCGCAGCTTCGCGCTGAACTCGCGCTGCCACGCCGCCAGGTCATCCGCCGTGCGGCCGCGAAATAACATCTGCAACGGCGCGTTGGCCGCGGCGCGGCGGATCTCTTCGTTGGTGGTCGGCAACTTCGCGGGTGTGACCGGTGTATCCGCGGCGCACAGCGTCGACAGGGAACCCGGCGGCAGGAAAGCAAGCGCGCCAAAGATTGCGGCGGAGGTTTTCGGAAAGGCTCCGCACGAGGGTGAAGGGAGTTCGGGGTGGCCCGTTGTGATTTCCATAGATAGGGACAGCTTCTCACGCGGCGGCGCGGGGGCGCGGAGAGCAAGCCTGATTCCCGCCCAAGTCGGGCTCGCCTCCGCGTCTCCGCACTCTTCGCGTTTGAACGCCTGGAGACCAAGGCAGAGGTGGGCAGAAAGATGGAGTCAGAAAAATTCCCCAGCCTCCGCGATCAGAAATCTTCCTGCCCCCATCTTTCTGCCAAATGGATTGTTTGGGGGGCGGAATTATCACGAACAAATGTCTCCAGTACAACCTGACGCGTTACACCAATGTGGAAGGGCTGGACCTCGGTCCGGCAGATCTCTCCCGCGCCTTCACTTCGCGTCCAGCGGCGCGGGCTCGAAGTCCGTTCCCTTCACCCAGCCGGCGTTCAGTTTTTCGCCCTTCATGTAGCGCTCGTAGAAATTGACGTGCGCCGGATTCGCATGGAGGTAGCGGTCGAAGACCCCGCCCTGGCCGAACATGCGCGGGTCGCCCTGCGCCTTGAGTTTCGCATGGAGCTCTTCCTGCAACGCGAGCCGCTGCTTCCCGGTCGCAGCCTGCGGGGCGAGGTTCTTCACGCAGTCGGGATCGGTCTTCAGATTGTAGAACTCGACCGCGGGTCGCTTGCCGAAGCAAAACGCCCAATCGGAGTCGGCGGGATTCTTGCGGTGCGCGTCGAGAATGAACGACTTCGTGGGACTGGCGTCGGTGTTCAAGTAACCGGTCTCGGGGTTGCACGCCGGCCAGCGCGACGGCTCGAAGTTTTCCAGGTACATCATGCCCGCCTTCACGATGCCGCGGATCGGATAACCGACATCCCCGGGGCGGCCCACGTCGTGGCGCTCCATGCCGAT
>JACQWL010000121.1 GCA_016209255.1 Verrucomicrobiota bacterium | reverse complement strand
GTCGAGAGCGGCGGCAACGTCGAGGGCGCGCGCGCCGGCGAGGACGTCGTCACGCCCAATGGAGTCACGATCGTCGGCCACCCGTGCCTGGAAAGCACGGTCGCCCATCACGCCTCGCAGGTGCTGGCAGCGAACTATGCGGCGTGGATTGCGCATTTTTGGGACGAGAAGGGCAAAGTCCTGCGCCTCGATCCGGTTGACGAGATTCTGCGCGGGTGCTTGCTCACGCACGGCGGCGCCGTCGTGCATCCGCAGTTCGCTCCATAATCCGCCCCCTTTCCGCCATGGAACTCATCCTGCTTTTCTTCATCTTCACGCTCGCCGGCTTCCTCGGCTTCGAACTCATCGCCAAGGTTCCGTCGCAGCTCCACACCCCGCTGATGTCGGGCGCGAATGCGATCTCTGGCATCACGATTGTCGGTGCGATCATCGTGGCGGGGGCGGATGACGGATCGTGGATCACCACGGTGCTGGGCACCGCGGCGGTCACCCTCGCGATGATCAACGTCATCGGCGGCTACTTCGTCACCGACCGGATGCTCGGCATGTTCCGGAAGAAAGGCGCCGGGGCCCCGCCCGCAGCGAAGAAGGAGGCGGCGCCGCGATGAACCGCGAAATCCTGATCAATTCCGCCTACATCGCCGCCTCGATTCTCTTCATTGTCGGCTTGAAGATGCTGGGCCGCCAGGCGACGGCGCGGCGCGGCAATCTCCTTTCCGGCGTGGGCATGTTGATCGCGATTGTCGTGACGCTGCTCGATCATCACGTGATCAACTACACGTGGATCGTCGTCGGGCTCGTGGCGGGCACCGTCATCGGGCTGGCCTGTGCGTTTTGGGTCCGGATGACGGCGATGCCCGAAATGGTCGCGCTGCTCAACGGATTCGGCGGGCTCGCCTCGCTCCTCGTCGGCGCGGCGGAGTTTCTGCGCATCCGCATCGGCGAGGTGACGCCCGCGAACCCGGGGTTCACGGCGGTGACGATTTTCCTGACGATTCTCATCGGGGGCGTCACGTTTACGGGATCGGTTTACGCCTTCTGCAAGCTGGCGGAGTGGCTGGCCGGTCGCCCCGTGCTTTTCCGCGGCCAGCACGGGCTCAACGGCCTCATGCTTGTCGCGACCCTGGGGGCGGGAGCCGTTTTTGCCGCGGCCGGCGAATCCGCGACGGTGCTCGCGGCGTTCTGGATCTTCGTCGCGCTCGCGCTCGTGCTCGGCTGGACGCTGGTCATGCCCATCGGCGGCGGCGACATGCCGGTGGTCATTTCGCTGCTGAACAGTCTCTCGGGCCTTGCCGCCTGCGCCGCGGGTTTCGTGATCAACAACAACGTGTTGATCGTGGCGGGCTGTCTCGTCGGCACGAGCGGCGTCATCCTCTCGATCATCATGTGCCAGGCGATGAACCGGACGTTGCGCAACGTGTTGTTCTCGGGGTTTGGCGCGAAGGCCGCCGCGGCCGCGGCTGACGGCCCTGGCGCGGTGCAAGGGGAGTTGAAGCCGATGTCGCCTGAGGATGCGTTTGCCGTGCTCGAAGCGGCGCGGCAGGTGGTGGTCATTCCGGGCTACGGTCTGGCGGTGTCGCAAGCGCAGCACGCGGTGCGCGAACTCGCCGAGGTTCTCGAGCGCAATGGCGCCGAGGTGCGTTTCGCGATTCATCCGGTCGCCGGACGGATGCCGGGCCACATGAATGTACTGCTGGCCGAGGCGAATGTGCCCTATGAGCAGCTCGTCGAGATGGACGCCATCAACCCGCTCATGCCCACGATGGACGTGGCGATCGTGATCGGTGCGAACGACGTGGTGAACCCGGCCGCGGCGCGCGACAAAACGTCGCCAATCTACGGCATGCCGATCATCAACGCCCATGAAGCGCGCACGGTCATCTGCCTCAAGCGCGGCAAGGGCACGGGATTCTCCGGCCTCGAGAACCGCCTCTTCCTGCTGCCCAACACGCGCATGCTTTATGGCGACGCCCGGGCCTCGCTGCAAAGCGTGGTCGCCGAGTTCAAGAGCATTGCGGCGGCCTGACGCCGCAGCCCGGCCCGCGTCTGGTGAGAAATTACCGCTCACCCCAATCCATAAAGCCTGACCCGTCGGTCGGCATGGACCTGACGCGCCTCACGTCGGTGCCACATCTCGGCACCGCCCGCAATCGGTCTCCGCGCGCAGCGCCCGGTCATTCGCTGAATTCTTCAATCAGCCGCGCCACCAGCGCCGTCCAGCCGGTTTGGTGGCTGGCGCCCAAGCCGTGCCCTGTCTCGCCGTGAAAATACTCGTGGAACCACACCAGTTCCCGCCAGTTCGGGTCGCTCGCGAAGCGGGGCTCCATCCCCAGCGCCGGCCGGCGCCCCCCGCCGTCCGGCAGGAACAGGGTCACCAGCCGCCGCGCGAGCTCGCGCGCGATCTGGGCGAGAGTCATCATGCGCCCGCTGCCCGTTGGAAACTCCATTGAAAAACTGTCGCCGTAGAATTGATGGTAGCGCTCGAGCGACTCGATGAGCAGGTAGTTCATCGGCATCCACACCGGCCCGCGCCAGTTCGAGTTTCCCCCGAACAGACCGCTGTCGCTCTCCCCCGGCACGTAGCCCACGCGCCATTCGTTGCCGTCCACGCGCAGGGAAAACGGCCGGTCGCGATACGCCCGCGACAGCGAACGCACGCCATGCGGCGACAAAAACTCCGCCTCGTCGAGCACGTACCGCAGGACGCGCGCGAGCCGTTCGCCCGTCGGAATCGCGAGCAGGAGCCTTCCGCCGCCCGTGCGTTTTTCGAGATGCGAAATCGTGGCCGCCAGATCCGGCCGGTTTTCCAAAAACCACCGCGTGCGTTTCGCAAAGCCCGGGAGCATCGCCATCCGCGTCTCGTCGATCAGTTCCACCGCGAACAGCGGGATGATGCCCACCATCGAGCGCAGCCGCAGCGGCTCCGACCGTCCGTTGAGCAGCAATTGGTCATAATAGAACCCGTCCTCGTCGTGCCACAGCCCGGAGCCGCCGAGCGTGTTCATCGCATCGGCGATCGCGACGAAGTGCTCGAAAAACTTCGACGCGATGTCCTCGTAGGCCGGGTCGCCCCCGGCGAGTTCGAGGGCCATCGACAGCATCGTGCCGCAATAGAACGCCATCCACGCCGTGCCGTCCGCCTGCTCGAGCGTGCCGCCGGTCGGCAGCGGCTTCGAGCGATCGAAGACGCCGATGTTGTCCAGCCCGAGAAACCCGCCGCTGAACAGATGCCGCCCGCCGGGGTCCTTGCGGTTCACCCACCACGTGAAGTTGAGCAGCAGTTTTTGAAACACGCGCGCGAGCCACACGCGGTCGCGCCCGCCGCGCGGCCCGGTCATTTTGTAGACGCGCCAGCAGGCCCAGGCGTGCACGGGCGGATTCACGTCGGAAAAATTCCACTCGTAGGCGGGGATTTGCCCGTTCGGGTGCATGTACCACTCGCGCAGCAGCAGATTGAGCTGCGCCTTGGCAAAGGCCGGATCGACGCGCGCCATCGGCACCATGTGAAACGCGAGGTCCCACGCCGCGAACCACGGATACTCCCATTTGTCCGGCATCGACAGCACATCGCGCGCGAACACGTGCGGCCAGTCCGAGTTGCGCCCCGTTTTCCGCCGCGCCGGCGCCGGCGGCTGCCCGGGGTCGCCGTCGAGCCAGTCGCGCACCACCAGGTGATAAAACTGTTTCGACCAAATCAGTCCCGCATACGCCTGCCGGGCCACCCGCCGCGCCTCGTCACAGTCTATGCCATCGCGCAGCTCCGCGCGCGCCGCGACCGCAAACGGCGACTGCGTCTCGAAGCGGTTCCCACCGCCGAGCAGCGCCGCATAGAAGGCGTCCGCCTCCGCCCGCCGCGCCGCCAGGGTTGCCCCGAAGCCGGCGCCGAAAATTTCCGCCGGCCCCGAGGCCGTCGAACCGCCCGGCCTCTCATCTTCCGCGTAGAGCCGCAGCCGCAACACCCGCTCCTCGCCCGCCGCGAGGGCGAGCACGTGATGCGACGCGCACTTCGTGCCGACGCCGGCCGGATTCACCGCCTCGCGCCGCCCGCCGACGACGCACTCGTGAAACGCGTCCTTCGTGAATGCCGACGCATTCGCCGCCCCGGCCCACAGCCGCGCCGCATTGGTCTCGTTCTCCGTGAAGAGGAATGCGGTCGCGGAACGCGTGAGCGTTTCGCCAGCCTGCGAAAGCCTCACGGCTTCCGCGGCAGGTTCCACCGCCCAAAAAAATCTCCCCAGCGAAGGGTGCTCGCATTGCACTCCCCCCTCGCCCACCGCGCGCAACGTCGGCTTTACCTCGCAGCCCTCGTGGCGGCAGCCCCACGACCACGTGTTGCGAAACCACAGCATCGGCAGCACGTGCAGCGTCGCCGCCTCCGGTCCGCGGTTCGCGACCGTGATTTGAACCAGCACATCGTTCGGCCCGCCCTTCGCGTATTCCGCGAGCACGTCGAAATATTTTCCGGCCTCGAACACCCCGGTGTCCAGCAGCTCGAATTCCGGCTCGCCGCGCCCGCGCCGTCGATTCTCCGCGCGCAATCGCTCGTAAGGGAACTCCGCCTGCGGATATTTGTAGAGGGCGCGCAGCCATGACGCCGTCGGGGTCGCGTCCAGGTGGAAATAGCACTCCTTGACATCCTCGCCGTGGTTGCCCTCCGGGCCGGTGAGCCCGAACAGCCGCTCTTTCAAGAACGGATCGCGCCCGTTCCACAAGGCGAGCGCGAAACACAGCCGGCACTCGCGGTCCGTGATGCCGAGCAGCCCATCCTCGCCCCACCGGTAGGCGCGCGAGC
Source organism: Verrucomicrobiota bacterium (assembly GCA_016209255.1). Lineage (GTDB taxonomy): Bacteria > Verrucomicrobiota > Verrucomicrobiia > Opitutales > Opitutaceae > ER46. Next base: position 2,003 of record JACQWL010000121.1, on the reverse strand, counting down.
GGGCGTGTTCGTGCGTGAAATAACTCCAGCTCTCGCCATCCGCCGAATAGTCCTCGCGCACCGTCCCCCATTGCCGTTCGGCGAGATATGGCCCCCACCGCGTCCAGTTCTTTTCCCGCCGCGCATCTTCGGCGAGGCGCACGTGTTCGGGGGTGTTGGCATCGCGACGGGGCATGCGCGTGTCCGTCACATTGCCCAATCTGCCCGCGCTGCAAACTCGAAAAGCGCCGGGGGCGAAGCCCGAGCAAAGGTCTTTTGTTTTGGTTGCGCAACTCCACGAATGGTAGGCAGCGACCCGCCGAAGGACGGGCAGGGCCTTGTCCGCCGCTGGCGGATTGCTCGCGCTCAATCAGCGCCAGCGAGCTGGCGGCCTACAACTTACGCCCCCAAAACAAAAGACCATGCCTGGGGCACGAAATTTCCGCGCCGATAAACCCCGCCCGCTGAAAATCCAGTTTTCCTTCCGCTTTCCTGATCCCGGACACCCAACTCACCGCGGTGAAGAATCTGCCGCCTGCCAATCTTCGTAGCGGAGGCCGGGCACGCGGGCAAATTCGCGCACGTTATGCGTGACGATGGTTGCATCGAGGCGCAGCGCCTGCGCGGCGATGAGCGTGTCGAGCGGGCCGATGCCCTGACCGCGTTTTTCGAGCGTGGAGCGAAGGCGGGCGTAGTGGGCCGCATCCTCCCGCGTGAACGGCTCGACCGGCAGGCTCGCGACCAGCGCTTCAAACGCACGGCGAAACCGCAGGCCAGAGGCGTGGTGGTAAATGCCGAATTCGCGCTCGGCCACGACCAGCACGGAGAGCCGCAGCGAAGAAAATTCCGCCTGCATCCGTGCCGCCAACCCCGGGCTGGTGCCGCGCAGGTAATTTGAGACTGCGTTGGTGTCGGGCAGGAAGATCACCACTCGCGGGGGCTGTCGGGCGTGGTGTGCCGTGGCACATCGGGCAAATCCGGGCACGAGCCGGCGAGCTTGAGAAAGCGGGCGCGGCGCTCTTCGAGGTCGTCGTGCGGCAGGATCTGGACGATGCCACCCTTGGTGCGGCGCAGCCGGACGGCTTTGCCGGGGAAACGAAACTCCTTGGGCAGGCGTACGGCTTGGGAACCGCCGGTGTTGAAAAGTTTGGCGACCGCGGTCATGTAGCTACGGTGTAGGTATTCAGCGGGGCGTCAAGGCCGCCGGTGAAGGTCATCGCTTCGCCGGCCGGGCCTTTTCCAGATCGAGGACAAAAAGGCCGTGCCCGACCCCGGCCGCCTCGCGGGATCTGGCCATTTGGAAGGCGATGAACCGGCCGTCATCGCTCACGACGGGATTCGACGCCTTGTACCCGGGATAGTCGCTGAAACGGGTGAGCCGCTCGGTCGCGCCGCTGCCGTCGAGCCTGAGCTTCCACAGGTCCACGTAACCCGAGCCCTTCAGGTTCTGCTTGTCGCACTCGACCAGCGTGTGCCCGCCATCGGGGAAAATCCCCTCGGGCTCGTCGTACTGGCCGGGAGCGTTGGAGTAGTTGGTGACCTTTTTCGTCGTCAGATCGACTCCGGCAACTTCCGTGCCTTGGTAACCATAGGCGCTGAAGGTCAGCTCCCGTTCGTGGGGCGGCCGGTAGTTCTGTGTCTCCAGCGTGCACTTGAACGGCAGGTCGCGGCTGTCGAGGATGAGCCGCTGGTTCGCCAGCCGGGGCCGGCCCGCCTCGTACACGATGTCCGCTTCCTGCATCCGCGAGGTTCCGGCCGGCATTTCGCCGGGATACTCGGCCGCGACATGGGTCCAGGCGATGCGCAGCCGCCGGCGGGAGACGGCGGGGCCTTCGGAGCACTTCGTGCCCAGCGGCACCGCGGGTTTCGTGCCGCTCTGATCGAGGACATAAAGCCAGCACTGCACGCGTGCCTCGCCAATCTTCTTCGGATCGAATTGTTCCGGGCCGGAGAGCACGATGTCGCCGTTCGACAGATACAGCGCCCGCGTGTAGCCGTGGTGGGGATAGTGCGCCGTGCGGTTC
>JACQWL010000120.1 GCA_016209255.1 Verrucomicrobiota bacterium | reverse complement strand
TCAGCGGCGCATTGACCCCGGTCTCGAAATCGTGATTGGTGGCGTCATCGTCCCAATAGCCGAGGCTCGTAATCGTCAGCGGCGCGTTCAGCGAAAAGAGCAGGCCGAGCGACGAACCGAAATTTTGGCGCCCACCGTCGACGGCTGTGCCGTGCGGCGGCGAACCGGTTACCGGCACGATGCTGAAGGCCAACGTCTGGGCGCGCGACGATGACGCCATGAGCACGATGCCCAGGAAAAAACAAAAGCGGATCAGCAGCGGGGGCATGGTGGACTGCTTGATCGTATGCCCCGGGGGATGGCGGTTCCCCGCCGCCGGCCATTCACCGGCAGGTGAATGCCCCATCGCGGCTTCCTGCCGGCCCTCGCCTCAATCCACCTTTTCTTCGAAGGCCGGCAAATGGGGTCATATCGAGAATCGAAACAGACGTCACTTATCGAGCTGCCGCTAATCGGCGCAGCTCGTCGCTGACTGTCGACAACGTGATTGGAAGGCGTGCAATTCTCCTCTAAGGACACGCTTTTGTCTCGAATCTCGATATGACCCCGTTTCAGGCCCGAATCTCGATATGACCCCGTTTCAGGCCTGACCCCGTTTCAGGCCACCGGATTATGCCGCGTAGGACCCTCTGTATCCGCGGGCGCGTCGCCACCAATTCGGCATGTTCCTGGGCGTTGCGGGGAAGAACCCCGCCAGAAAAGGGTGCGCGAGACGCAGGCTCGAGCTGGGGATTATGCCGGACGCCACATCCATGAAACTTCGGCGTGAGCATGAGGGAAATAGAAGCTGAACAGCCATATTTATTCTGCGGCGGTTTTTTCCGTGTGCGGCGTTCGAGATGCTGACGCATTGCCGCGGCCATTTCGGCTTCAAGGTGGCGGCGGCGGAAGAGAGTGCGAAGTTTGGCGAGGGGGCGTTCATGGCGTCACTCGCTCCGCAGCGCCACCATCGGATCGACTTTCGCCGCGCGGCGCGCGGGCAGCCATGCCGCCAGCAGTGCCACGGCCATCAGCAGCAGCGTGACGATCGCGAACACGATCGGATCGGTCGGCGTCACCCCGAACAGGAACCTCTGCAGCACGCGCGTCACGACGGCGGCACCAGCGAGGCCGACGATCAAGCCGATGACGACGATGCGGAGCGCGCGCGTGAGCACGAGGCGGATCACGTCGCGGCGTTCGGCGCCTAGCGCCATGCGCACGCCGATCTCGCGGCGGCGCTGCGTCACCGCGTAGGACATCAACCCGTAGATGCCGCACGTCGCGATCAGTGTCGCGGTCGTCGCGAACATCACCAGCAGCAACATCCGAAAACGTGGCGCCGCCACCGACGCCGCCACCGCTTCGTCCATCGTCCTCGTGGCCTCGATCGGCAGATCGGGCGCGGCGCGGCGAATTTCCGCGCGGATGCCTTCGAGCACGCTGGCGGGTGTGGCCGTGCGCGCAACGAACGACACGAAGCGCAGCAGGAACGCCTCGCGCTCCTGCTGGAACGGCACGTAGAGCATGGGCTGCACTTCCTGATCGAGTCCCCTCTGCCGGATGTCCGCGACCACGCCCACCACGGTCAGCCACTCGCCGCGATCGCTCAAGCGCACGCGCCGGCCGAGCGCCTCACCCAGACCACCCGGAAAGTATTCGCGCACGATGCGCTCGCTGACGATCGCCACCTTCGGCGCTTCCGCCGTGTCTCGTGCGGTGAACTCGCGCCCCGCCAGCAGCGGAATTCCCATGGTCTTGAAATAATCCGCGTCGATCTTCGGCCAGCCCGCAGAGAGCTTCGGCTTCGGCTGACCCTCGATGCTGAAATCCCCGCGGATGAACATCCCCCCGAACGGCGCCGAGTTGATCAGGCTCGAGGACTTCACGCCGGGCAGGTGCTGGATGCGATCGAGCACACCGCGTGCGAACGCATGGATGCGCTCAGGCTTGTCGTAGAGGTATTGGGGCAGCGTCACCCGGACGGTCTGCACGACGCCGTCGCGCCCGCTCGATTCGAAGCCGGGTGACACCGCCGTGAGTCGCACGAAGCTGTGAATCAGCAGGCCCGCGCCAATCAGGAGGACCAGCGTCATCGCGATCTGCGCGGCGACCAGCAGCGTCCGTAGCCGCTCGCCTTGGCGGTCGCCCGTGGTGCGCGCTGCGCCGGCATGCAGCGCGAGGCCTTCGCCAAACGCGGCCCCGCCGACGCGCAGCGCCGGCACGAGGCCGATCAGCAGAGTCGAGACGAGCGACAAGCCGAGGCAGAACGCCATCACGCGCGCGTCGATCACGATGCCGCCGAGGCCCGGCAGCGCGAATTGCGGCACGAGCGGCAGCGTGACGTCGATTAGTATCCACGCGAGCATCACGCCTAGCGACGCGCCCAGCAGCGACAACACCACCGCTTCCGTCAGCACCTGACGCACGACCCGCCGGCGTCCCGCGCCGAGGGCCATGCGCACGGACAGTTCGCCGCGGCGGGCGGTGAGGCGCGCCATCTGCAGGGTCGCGACGTTGACGCAGGCGATCAGCAGCACGACCGACACCGCCCCGAGCAGGACCAGGAGCAGCGTGCGTGACGACTCCGTGCCATATTCCTGCAAGCCGACCACGCGCGCGAGCGTGCGAGCATTCGGGGCGAATGCGCCGGCGGACGTGACTGCACCGGCGGGCGCGATCGACGAGTCGTTCACCAATGCCGTCAATTCCGCTTCCGCGCGTTCCTGCGTTACGCCTGATTTCATGCGGCCCAGCAGGAAGAGAAACGCGCTCGTGCCGGTGTCGCCGGGCCAGTGACTGGGCAGAAAGATGTCCGCTTCCGGCAGCGCACCGGTCCGGATCACCGGCCGGAAGCTGAAGTCCGGCGGCAGCACACCAACGACGTTGCGGGGGCGGCCGTCGAGGGTGATGGATTGTCCGACGATCGCCGGATCGGCATTGAGAGACGTTCGCCACAGCCGATCGCTGACGATCACGCTGCGATCGTCGTCCGGCGCCCCGGCGCCGGTGAAGAACGCGCGACCGCGCGCGGGATTGACGCCCAGCGTGGCGAAGAAATTCGGACTCACGTCGAGCGCGTTCAGCTGCCGCGGCTCGCCGCGTCCAGTCAGCTGCGCGTTGATCGAGGAGTAGGCCGCGAGATGATCGAGCGTGGTGACGCGCGGGCGCAGGCCCTCGTATGACACGGGAGCCCAGGTCGTGAACGTCTTGGGGCCCGTCTCGGTCTGCTGCGCTGACTGTATGATGATGAGGCGATCTGGATCGGGATACGGCAGCGGACGCCAGAGCACGCCGTAGGCGACGGAAAAAATCGCGGTATTGAGGCCGATGCCGAGCGCGAGCGTTACGATTGCGGTCGCCGCGAAGCCTGGATTGCGGTGCAACTGTCGGAACGCATAACGAACGTCCTGCGTGGACTGCTCCAACCAGATGAAGCGGCGCTCGTCGCGACATTGCTCCTGAACCTGCGCGACCCCGCCGAACTCACGCTGCGCGGCGTAATGTGCTTCGTCGGGAGTAAAGCCGTCGGTGATTTTTTCTTGGGTCCGGCGTTCGAGATGTTGCCGCATCGAACATCGTGGCCGGCGCTCTTAGTTCATGGCGTGACGCGGCATAGTTCGGCGTCCGGCATAATCCCCGCTTACGGCGGCGCCGGCGGCTTGGGCAGCAGACGTGCGACGACGACCAGCAGCGCCACGACCACCAGCGCCAGCATGCTCCAGAACAACACGCCGCCGCGGGCGCCTTGCAGGGCCGAACGCGCCCAGCCTTCGACGCGGGCTTTCTCTTCCGGGCCGAGCGTGGCGACGTGTTTCTCCGCCGATAGAATCTGCGGCGCCACCAGCGCGACGTCGTAGCGGGCCGCGTGTGTGCGCGGGTTGCCGTAATAGAGCGCCAGTTCCGTCGGATCGGTTTTGAATAACAGCCGGGTCACCGGGTGCACCGCGGTGGCCGCGGCCAGGCTGATGGCGGGATTGTCGCCATTGTCCGTTTCGAGCACCAGGGTGTCGCCGATGGGCGGAAGCGTGATTGCGAGAACGAGCGGGGAACGGTTGCCGGGTGTCGCCTGCCAGTCAGCAACCGCAAGCGCGCGCTCGAAACGTCCGCTCCGCACGTCCTCGATAAAATCCGATTTCCTACCAGTAAGTAAACCCCTCCCGCTGAAAATCCGATTTCCTACCAGTAGTTACTGGACTCGGATCCGCACCGAGCGGCCATGGGCATCGAGCCGCTCCATCGCGGTGAACGCCGCGACGACGGGCTGCGCTTTCTTCACGCTCGCGCGGTCGTAGCGGATGAGGCTCGTCCGCCGCATGAAATCGGCCACCCGCAACCCGCTGAAAAACCGCCCCGCCCGGCCCGTCGGCAGCACGTGACTCGGGCCGGCGGTGTAATCGCCGAGCGCCGTCGGCGAGTAGTTGCCGATCATGATCGCGCCGGCCGTCGTGATCGCACCGGTGAGCGTCTTGATCGCGGGCTCGGCGACCAGCAGTTCGAGGTGCTCGGGCGCGACGTAGTTCGCGATGTCGGCGGCCTGTGCCAGTGACTTCACCTCGATCGCGAGAAACCCCTCGCTGAGCACGCGCTGGGTCTTCTCCGCGCGGCTGATGAGCTGCAGCTGGGTGCGCAACTCGGAGGCGACCGCGGAGATGATGCCGGCCGAGGTGGCTACGAGGTAGATTTTTTCGCGCCCCGAGCCATGCTCGGCCTGCGCGAGAAGATCCGCCGCGACGAAGGACACCTTTGCCGTCTCGTCCGCGACGATCATCACTTCGCTCGGGCCCGGCAGCGAATCGACGCCGACCGTGCCGAAAACCTGCCGCTTCGCCTCGCACACGTACGCGTTGCCCGGCCCGAAAATCTTGTCCACCGCCGGGATGGTCATCGTGCCGTACGCCATCGCGCCCACGGCCTGCACCCCGCCGATGCAGTAGACTTCGCCGACCCCGAGCACGTGCAGCGCGGCCAGCATCCCGGCCGCCACCTTGCCGCCGGAATTCGACGGCGTGCACACGGCGATTTCCGGACAGCCGGCAATTTTCGCCAGCGACACGGTCATCAGCGCGGTCGAAACCAGCGGCACTTCTCCGCCCGGGACGTAGAGGCCGACGCGCCGGATCGGGTCAAACTTCTCGCCCACCGTCGCGCCGTGGCTGTTTTTCGCCGTCCAGGCTTCGGGGAGGCCGCGCCGGTTGAACGCCACGATGCTGTCGCGGGCGGCGGACAACGCCCGGAGGTCGGCGGCGGGCAGACGCTGCGCCGCGGCCGCCAGCTCCGCCGCCGGCACGCGGAAATCGCGCCCCCGCAGCTTCGCGCCGTCGAATTTCGCGGCAAAATAGGACACGGCCTCATCGCCGCGCACGCGCACATCCGCCAGAATCGCGGCGACCGAATCGGTGACTTCCTTGGACACCGCCGCCCCCCGGCAAAACGCGGCGAGATCGTCAAGGAGTGTCTTCGAGGCGTGGTGAAGCGTGCGCATGGACCGATAGCGCGGTGTATGAGCGCACGGCAAAACCGCGAGGTTTTTCGCCAGCGGGCGCAGTCTCGGGAAGGGTCCTCCCGCTACCGCGGCGCCATCGCCGGCACGGCGAAGAGCTTCGCCGGAAACGTTTCGTTCACCGTGACCTTCTCGAAATTGATCGTCACGATTTGCGTCTGCCCGGCGGCGTTCTTTGTCGTCATGGTGAGCGTCTTCGGGAAACGGATGCCATTGGCCCGCCACTCGCCCTGCTCGCGGCTGATGCCACCGTTCTCGGTTTCGGTGGATACCAGCCGGCCCGTCGCCACGTCGAAGAACCGGTAGAAAATGATGTTCGGCCCGTGGATGAAGGCGATCTTCTGGCAGGCGACGCCCTCCACCGTCGCCGGGCCCTGATCCTCGACTCGTCCGCCGACCCGCTCGATGCCACGGAAAAACGCGAGGTTTTCCCAGGTCTGGGCGCGCAGGCGCTTGACCTGATCGGGGCCGAGCAGCGTCTGCCGCCACTTCGTCGGGTCCCCGGCGTCCTGGACGCGCGTCCAGCCTTCGTAGCCGTCGAGCGAGGTGACTTCGATGATCTTGTCCGAGGTCGACGTGATCCGCTGCTGCTCCGGCCGCTGGAAAACAATCTCGATCGCCGCGCGCTCCTGCTTCGAGGGCTCCGCGGAATTGGTCGTGACGAGCGTGCCGGTGTAGTGCAACGACTTCACCGCCGCGAGCGCCGCCTCGGGGCCGACGAACGCGCGGGCTCTCGCAATAATCGCCGGCTCCGCGGCTTGAAGGGCGGCAGCAAAACCGAGCGCGGCGGCAATCAGGTGCAATCGGAACCAGATCATGAGCGACGAATGATGGCGGATGGCGGGAAGAAAGGAAAGCTCGACCATTTAGGGTTTTTGCGCAGCAAAAACCTACTCCCATTCGATGGTGGCCGGTGGCTTGGAGCTGATGTCCAGAACGACCCGGCCCACGCCGCGGACTTCATTGGTAATCCGGCTGGAGATTCTTTGCAGCAGGGCGTGCGGCAGCTTCGTCCAGTCGGCGGTCATCGCATCGGTGCTCTCAACCACGCGGATCGCGATCACGTAATCGTAGGTCCGCTCGTCGCCAAACACCCCGACCGTGCGGACGGGCAGGAAGACGCAGAAAGACTGCCAGACCTTGTAGTAGTAACCCGACGTCATCATCTCGTGGTGCAGGACCGCGTCGGCGTTGCGGAGAATTTCGAGCTTGTCCGCCGTGATGTCGCCCATCACCCGCACGCCGAGGCCGGGGCCCGGGAACGGCTGGCGCCACACGACTTCGCGCGGCAGCCCGAGCGCGCTGCCAACCCGGCGGACCTCGTCCTTGAACAGCTCGCGCAGCGGCTCGACCAGCTTGAGCTTCATCCGCTTGGGCAGCCCGCCGACGTTGTGGTGCGTCTTGATCAGCGACGCGGGATTGTTGCCGATCGACACGCTCTCGATCACGTCGGGGTAGAGCGTGCCCTGGCCGAGAAACTCGACGTGACCGATGGACTTGATGGATTTTTCGAACACGGCGACGAACGTGCGGCCGATGATCTTGCGCTTCTTCTCGGGCTCGCTCACGCCCTTGAGCCGGCGCAGGAAAAGCGCCGACGCATCCACGACCCGCAGATCGATGTGGAAGTGCCGCTGGTAGAGCTGCTCGACATGCGCCCGCTCGTCCTTGCGCAGCAGCCCGTTGTCGACAAAGACGCAGGTAAGCTGCCGGCCGATCGCCTTGTGCAACAGCGCCGCGGCGACCGACGAATCGACGCCCCCCGACAGCCCGAGGATGACGCGGCCCTGCCCCACTTGGGCGCGGATTTTTTCGATCGCGTGCGCGATGAAGTCGCGGGTGGTCCAGTCCTGCTTCGCGCCGCACACCCCGAGCAGGAAGTTGCGAATCATGTCCACCCCGCGCTCGGTATGAAACACCTCGGGGTGAAACTGGATGCCGTAAAAGCCGCGCTGCACGTCCTCGATCGCGGCGTAGGGCGAATTTTCCGTGGTGCCGATGGCGTGGAATCCGGGCGGCAGCCTGGTGAGCTTGTCCCCGTGGGAATTCCAGACGCGCAGTTTTTTCGGCAGGCCGGCAAAAAGTTTTCCCGGTTTCCTGATCGTGAGGACGCCGTGGCCGTACTCGCGGGCCTTGCTGTGCTCGACCTCGCCGGCGAGAAAACGGCCCATGAGCTGTACGCCGTAGCAGATGCCGAGCACCGGCACCCCGAGCTCGAAAATCGCCGGGTCGGGGTGCGGCGCCTTCCTGGCGTAGACGCTTTGCGGGCCGCCGGAGAGGATGATGCCGGCCACGTTTTCCGCGCGGAGCCTGGCCGCCGGGGTGGAGTAGTGGTAAATCTTCGAGTAGACCTGACACTCACGAATGCGGCGCGCGATGACCTGCGTCAGCTGGGAGCCGAAGTCGAGGACGGCGATGGTTTGGGGCATGGGCGGCTGGGAAAAAAGAAAAGGACACGCCAACACGCAACGCGGGGCAAGTGCGATGTTGGGGCGCGCCCAGACAACGCTTGACCGCCGGAATGCGTGAGCCGATGGATTGAATGCCCATGAAAAACCCGACATCCCGCCCCGCGCCCTTCGTCATGCTTGCCGCCCTTTGCGCGTTGGTTTTCGTCCATGCCGCGTTCGCCGGAGAACCGCGTGACTCCCGCAAGAAACTCGTGATGCTCGTCGCCGAGGCGGAATACGAGACGGCGAAAACGCTGCCGGAATTCGCCTCGGCGTTCCTGCAAAAGGAATTCCGCGTTGTCGTCGTCAGCGGATCGACCGCCCCGGGCGAAAACGCCTTCGACCGGGTCGACGAAGTTTCCAGCGCCGATGTGCTGCTCGTCAGCTCGCGCCGCCGCACGCCGCCGGCGGCGCAGCTCGAAGTGATTCGGCGTTACGTCGCCGCGGGAAAACCCGTGGTCGGCATCCGCACGGCGTCGCATGCCCTCGCCCGCGTCAAAGGCAAGAATCTCGCCGCCGGCGAAGCCGAATGGCCCGAGTTCGACGCCCAGGTCATCGGCGGCAATTACGTCGGGCACCACGGCACCGGCCCGACCACGACCGTCACCGCCGCGAACGCCGGCCACCCGCTGCTGCGCGGCGTCAAGGTCCCGTTTACTTCCGTGTCGACCCTCTACAAAGTGAATCCGCTGCGCACCGGCGCCCAGGCGCTGCTCACGGGTGCGATCCCCGGCCAGCCGGCCGAACCCGTGGCGTGGACCTTCGCCCGGGCCGACGGCGGCCGTACGTTTTACACCTCGCTCGGGAGCCCCACGGATTTCAAGAACCCCGCCTTCACCCGGCTCCTGCACAATGCGCTCCGCTGGGCCGCCGGGCTGCCCGATTCAGGGCGTTAGTGGCCCGCGGTCGTTCCCAGGTCCATCATGATGGCCGACCCCGTGGTCGCCACCCCTGCGTCCCGAATCACTTGTGCGGGCGGGCGAGCAGATCGTGCCGGCGCAGAATCTCCAGCACGCGCGTGACCGGCAACGCCTCGACCTTGCGGCCCGCGTAGCCCGTCGCGGTGTGGGCGGTGAAAAGCGAGTTGTAGATCGCTTCCT
>JACQWL010000119.1 GCA_016209255.1 Verrucomicrobiota bacterium | reverse complement strand
TCCAAACGCCATCAAGTGGAACGTGGTCGTGGCGAATCGAAAAGTCACGCGCCGCACCAATCGCAAGGGCGACCACGTCGAGGCGAAGACCGGCTGGTTCTCGAACCACGACCAGCACCCGCTCAAGGGACACAGCGCCCATTTCATCAGCAAGACCTCCTTCATCGACTTCGGCCACGTCCGCTACATCAAGCCCAGTGAAAATTACCCGGAAATCCGGCTCCGGTTCACCCCGGCGAAAGGGCTGATCTACGGGCCGCAGGTGGACAAGCGACATCCCACCCGGACCGACCCCAACGACCCGAAACTGAAACTCTTCGAGGTCCCCGAGGCCCAGGCGATCTACGATCCAAGGAAGGGCTGGTACAACTTTGAGGTTCCGGTCGGCATCGACAGTTCGGATCCGAATTACAAGGGGAAGTTTTTCAACGAAACCTCCCCGTCGTCGCTCTTCGCGATCGTTCCGCCCGCGCCGTGCTGGTTGCACGGCAACGTCGCCGTCAGCCGCGGGTACCTCGACGATGCGTGCGACGGCATCGTGACGGTGCAGTTGAAACTGAAGCGCGGGCGGACCCTCGAGGCCGCGGCCCGCATTGTCGCCAGTCCGCCGGCCGTGGTGCCCGATTCGCAATTCCTGCGCACCCTCGCGGACGATCTCGAGCAGGTGATCTACGGCCCCGGCGTGCCGCGGGACGAAACGCAGGCCGAGACCCGGGCGCGGGCGCTCGACATCATCCGGCGCGCGTTCGAAACGGTGCGTTTCCTGAACGTGGCGGTGATGAACGGCAACCCGGTGCAAGGCCGGGACCCGCTGATCTTCGACACGATGCCCGCGGAGGAGGCGTTCGACGTCCAGCGGCTCATGCGGCCGGTCGTGCCGGAGCGCACCGCCGACACGCTGCAAATCATGGCGCTGCACCAGCAGGTCTTCGCGGCGTTGCGCGGCGGCGCCGCCCCGTGGTTCGCCAACGTGCTGCGGCGCCCGGAGGAAGTCGCCGATTTCACCGACCATGGCCGGCGCAAGATGCCGGCGATGATGTGCGGCGCCGACGGCAGCTATCTCGCGCTGACGCACCGCCAGATCAACGCCATCAAGAAAGCGGCGGGATTTCCCACCGGCGCCCCCGCGCCGGCGGGCGCGATCGATCCCGCGAAGAAGAAACTCACCCCGCGCAATCTTTCCGCGCAAATCAACCACGCCGCCGCGGGCAACCCGTTCAGCACCCTGCCGAAGACTTCGGTGGGAAATTGCACCCCGGGGCTGGAAGTGGATTTCCGCGCGGTCTGGCGGCGGTTGTTCGAAGGCATCGTCCTGCGCGAGTGGGACAACCTCGTCGTTGAAGTCGATCCCGACGTAAAAGGCCGGAGGCGGCGCACGCTGGCGGGTCATCGCCTGCTGCGAGTCAACGGCGTCAACATGATGACCACGGCGATCGGGCCCTCCCCCGCCGATCCGCACAACCAAACCACGGTGCTGGCGACCGACGACAACCCCACGGGCACCGTGCCCTTGGAGTGGTCCAACGCGCTCGCCTTCGTGCTGCACAAGTTTCAAAACAAGACCGTCACGTGCGATTTCACGAGCAAGGCCGTCTGGCTCGATCAAGCGGCGTGGACGGGCGAGAAGGGCAGTTACATCACGATGCCGATGAAAGTGCGGCCGTTCTTCGAGGGCGACACGGCCGTCATCTCGCGCGAGTTGGCGAAGCCGGGTGAGCTCACGCAGGGACTCTGCTCCCCGTGGCAGAACGACTATCGCGAATGCTCCTGCTACTACTGGGCCTCGGCCCGGCCCGACTTTGTGAACGTCGAGCCGTCGACCGCCGGAACGAGCCAGGGCGACAACTGGCTCCAGAAGAAACGGACGGGCGATTACGTGGCCGACGACTACGTCGATTCGCGCCTGATCCTGTACGACGAGCTCTTCTCCGATTGGGAAACCTACCTGAGGTTCCAGGTTCGCGGTCGGGACGCGGAAACCTCCGCCCCGCCCCCTAAACCATGACGCGCGATCTGAGAGTGCCGGTGGACACCGAACGCCCCGGAGCTCTTCGCGCCGTGGCGCGCCACTACATGGCGAACTCGGCCCCGCGGTCGCCTCAAGCGCATTTGATCGAGACCGCGCGGGGTGGGCACGTCTTTGTCGCGGACGGCAGCCGGCTGTTCGACGCCGACGATGACCTGTTCGGCGAAATCGACGCGGCCATGGGTGAGGGGGCGGTGGGCGCGGTGCTCGACCGCGCAGGTTTGGGTGGCGCGCCCCGGATCGACGACACCCCGCTGAGCAATCCGCCCCTGCATGCGCTGTCGCTGGCGATCGCGCAAAAATGCAATCTCGGCTGCACCTACTGCTACGCGCAGCAGGGGGAGTTCGGCGGCGCGGCCAAGAACATGACGCAGGAGACCGCGAATCAGGCAGTCGAGCTGCTGGTGTCCGGCGCCGAGCCCGGCGCGCGACTGAACCTGGCTTTTCTGGGCGGCGAACCACTCGTGAATCGTTCGGCGTTGCAGGCGGTGACGCGGCACGCCGCCGAACTCGCGCAGCGCCGCGGCGTCACGATGACATTCTCCATCACGACCAACGGCACACTCCTGACCGAAGCCGACGCGGTATTTTTCGAGAACTTCGGTTTCGCGGTGACCGTCAGCCTCGATGGACCGGCCGAGGCGCACGACGCGCTCCGGCCCTATAAGAGCGGCAAGGGCAGCTTCGACCGCGTGATGAACAATGTGCGTCCGCTGCTGGCGCGGCAGCGGCGCATGCAGGTGGCGGCCCGCGTCACCGTGACGCCAAAGAACCTGATGCTGCGGCGCACGCTCGACCAGTTCCTCGCCGAGGGTTTCCACAGCGTGGGATTTTCTCCGCTGCTCCGCGCACCCACCGGCCACGGCGAGATGCAGTCCGCCGACCTCGAGTTGATGCTGGGCGAGATGATCGATTGCGGAGGGGAGTTCGAGCGCCGGTCGCGGGCCGGGGAGCGCTACGCCTTCGCCAACATGGTCAATGCCATGCGCGAGATCGAACGCGGCACCCACCGCCCGTACCCGTGTGGCGCCGGCGCAGGCTACCTCGGCGTTTCGGCCGATGGCGATCTGGCCGCGTGCCACCGCTTCGTCGGCGACGAGGACGGCGCGATGGGTAATCTGGTGGACGGAGTCGACCGGCAGCGGCGAGCGGACTGGCTGGCCGAGCGGCACGTCCATCGGCAGGAACCGTGCCGCGACTGCTGGGCGCGCTACCTGTGTGGCGGCGGCTGCCACCATGAGGTCATCCGGCGAGGAAGGCCCGCCTGCGACTACATCCGCGGCTGGCTGCACTACTGCCTGGAGGCTTATCTCCGGCTCTCGACAGAAGGTGTTTGTCCCCCCGGGCGTCGCCCGGTCGCGGCCACCGCGGCGGGAGCCGTGCGATGAACGGATGCGCACCACGTCCGACATTTGCATCATCGGTGGCGGACCGGCCGGCAGCACACTGGCGGCGAGGATGGCTCAACTTGGTCACGACGTCTGCCTGATCGAGCGCTCCTCTTTTCCCCGCCGCCACCTGGGAGAGTCACTGAGCCCGGGAGTCCGATCGCTGCTCGCGACAATCGGTGCGCGCGAAGCCGTCGACGCGGCCGGCTTCCCGCGCGTGCGCCACGTCATGGTCAATTGGGATGAGGGGCCGCGGGAACGGCGGGACCCCGCGGCGCAGGGGTTGCTCGTCGATCGCGGACATTTTGACCGGCTGTTGCTGGACAACGCCCGATCGTGCGGGGTCCGCGTGCTCCAGCCCGCGACGATTCGGGAACAGCGGCGGCACGACGAAGGCTGGAGCCTGCGGATCGAGAAGGGCGGCCGCGCCATCGAGCTGCGCACCGCCTTTCTCGCCGACGCGAGCGGTCGTTCACGCGCACTCCCCGCTCGCCGGCGCCGCACGGGTTGTCGCACGCTGGCGCTTTATGCCTACTGGCAGGGAAGTGGCCTGCCCGAACAACCGCGAATCGAGGCCGGAACCGATGCGTGGTACTGGGGCGTGCCATTGCCGGATGGCACCTACAACACGCTTGTCTTCGTCGACACGGCGCATTTCCGCACCAGACCGGCGGCTCCATTGCTCAGCCGGTTTCGCACGCTGATCGACCGTTCGGGTCTCCTTGCCGGCTGCCGCGATCCCCGCATCCTCGGTCGCGTCATGGCCGCCGACGCCACGCCCTATCTCGACGAGGAGAGCGTGACCCCGCACAGCATCAAAGTGGGCGATGCCGCCCTGGCGCTCGATCCACTTTCCTCGAGCGGCGTGCAGAAGGCGATTCAGACTGCGCTCGCCGGCGCGGTGGTGGTCAACACCCTCCTCCGAAAGCCCGAAATGCACGCCGCCGCTTTCCGTTTTTACCGCAACGGTCTGAGTGACGCCTCGGAACGGCATCGCGAGTGGGCGACCGCCCATTATGGTACCGTCGCCGACACGGGCGCCGGAAAGTTCTGGCAGGATCGGGCCACCGGGTCGCGATCATCTTCGCCGCCGTTGGCCGCGGAGGGCCTCAAGAAAAACCATCCGACCGCCAACACACCCCTCGTCCTCTCGTCCGGGCTCGAATTCGTCGATCTCCCGTGTATCGAGGGCGAGTTTGTCAGAATCAAATCGGCCGTGCGCCATCCAAACCTCGAGGGTCCGGTGGCGTTTCTCCGGGACTGGGAGCTGGCTCCCCTCCTCCGCCAGGTGCCCACGGGAATGACCTCTTCGCAGCTTGCCCGGTTCTGGTTGCCACGCATTCCGCTCGATTCCGGCCGGTCCATCATCGGATGGTTGGTCGAGCGCGGCATCCTGGTGGCGCATCGGCGGTCTGCCGCGTAATGTGAGGCGTGCCGCTTGGTTCAGGATGGATGGGGCTCCCACGGGCAGCACAGCAATTACCGCAGCCTGATTCTGCAATGGGGCACCAAGCCGCTTGATTCGCCGGCTTCCGCCTGCCACGCTGCCCGGGTGAATCGCCGCGAATTCCTCCACACCACATCAGCGCTGGCGACCCTCGCCGCCCTTCCCGCCTCGGCCGCTGCCGCCCCGTCACCCGCGCGCAAGATGACCATCGCCCTCACGCCCGGCAGCATCGGCGTGAGCGTCAAGAGCCAGAAGGAACTGAACGACCTCGCGCACCGGCATCGCTTCGAAGCAGTCGAACCCCGCGGAGAGGAACTGGCCGGGATGTCGCGCGAGCAGCTGGCGGAGATGCTGGCGGATCTGAAGTCGAAGCAACTGGCCTGGGCCGCGGCGGGTTTGCCCGTGGATTTCCGCAAAGACGACCGGACCTTTCGCGATGGACTGGCCAAGCTGCCGAAGATTGCCGCCGGCCTCCAGCGCGCCGGCGTCAGCCGGGTCGGCACCTGGCTGTCACCGAGCCACGATGAGCTGACCTACACGGCGAACTTCAAGCAGCACGCCACGCGGCTGCGAGACGTGGCCACGGTGCTCAAGGACCACCGTCTTCGCCTGGGACTCGAGTATGTCGGCACCCAGCTTTTGCTGGTCGGCAAACGGTATCCCTTCCTACACACGCTGGCCGAGACGCGCGAACTGATTGCCGGAATCGGCACCGGCAACGTGGGCCACGTGCTCGACACCTGGCACTGGTGGACCGCGGGCGACACCGAGGCGGATCTCCGCGCGCTGACCAACGCCGATGTGGTGAGCGTGGATCTGAACGATGCGCCCAAGGGCATCCCCAAGGAACAGCAACGCGACAATGAGCGCGAACTGCCCGTCGCCACCGGCGTGATCGATGTCGCCACGTTTCTCACCGCCCTCCACACGATCGGCTACGATGGCCCGGTGCGACCGGAGCCTTTCAACAAGCCGCTCAACGCGCTGGACAACGACGACGCCTGCGCTGCCGCGTCCGGCGCGCTGCACAAGGCGATGGGGATGATCCGGGCGTAAGGGTGTTGCTTGCCGACGTCCATCATACGGCGTGGGAACGGGCGTCGGCATGCGACGCCTCTGCTGGATTCTTCCCCTTCGCTTCGCTCGGGGTCAGATGACACGCTGGGGAGGGTTCATTTGCGGGACAATAACTGTCCGAATCGTCTCGCGCCGTGACAATTCTCAAACCGCAACTGGCGCGTGGTTCATTCGTGCTCGTAATCGTGCTCTTGCTCGTGCTCGACCGGCGCAATTACGAGCACGATTACGAGCACGAGCACGAGGGATCCATTGGCTTGCCCGCCCGCGGCGGGGTTGCGGCCTCGTGCCGCGAAGGGAAATATCCGCGTTCACGGGCCCGGCCCCCCGCCAAACGCTCGATCGACGCCGGGGCGCGCTGGATGGGCGAGGAGCAGCCGCTCGCCGTCGGGGGTGATCGTGGGCGGCGTCCAGCCGCCCTCGGGATCGCACCACAACACCCACCAGCGCACGCCCTCGCCGGCGCCAAGGTGCGCCGTATGAGTCAGCGTGAGCGGGCCGCGGCTGCCCGGATGGCGGTTCAAGGCAGACGGGACAAGGCCACCGGAAGGCGTCCCCAGCCAGAGCGCGCGCTCGCCGTCGCTCAAGCGCACCCAGCCCCGGACGAAAGTCCAGGCGAGATGCGTGCCGCCGAGCCAGTGCGTGCGAATCTCGGCCGCCGGGCGCAGCGAACGAAACCAGTCGCGCACCACGACCGCCGCCCCGTCCCCGGGTGCCTGCCACACATCGCGGCGCACGAGCGCGCCGGCCGGCAGCCCGGCATAGCAGGCGGTGAGATCGACGCCGGCATGCTGCCAGCCGCGCTCGTCCGTATCCACATCAAGGAGTCGCGACGCCGGCTTCTTCTGCGCCTGCCCGTCGATCACGGGGCAGTTGTGCGCCTCCGGCCCGAGGGTGTAGGTTTGCTCCTCGCCCCGCCGGTATTGCCGGTAACCCGGATCGGTGATCCAGAAGCGGCCCTGCCAGCCGAGGACGAGATGTCCGCCGTCGGCTTGCAGGTGACCCATCGTGTTGCGCGTGAGACTGACGACCGTGGCGACGTCGCGGGCGGACCAGCCGGTGCGCAGGGTGACGGCGTGGGGATGTTCGCGGGGGGCGGCGACGGGTGCCGTCAGGGCGGACGCGAAGAGCGCCGCGTGTTCGCGCGCCGCCGAGACCGCCGCAGTTGGCAGGCGGTTTACGGGCACGCCGGATAGCAGCCACGCGGCATCGCGCCACTCGGACCAGGCGGCGAGCCGCACCAGCGCGGGGCTCCAGAACATCATCTCCGGTTCCACATCGCCGACCGGTGCATGTAAATCCGGACGCCCCGGGAGCGTGAGATCGATCCATTCGTCCGCCAGGCTGCGGAACGCGTCCCGGCACTCCCGCAACAACTCCGCGCGAGAGGGCAGCCCCGCCATCCATTCGGTGACGCTGTCCATCAAGTAGCCATCGTAAGCCGTGCCTTCGGTGTGATATTCCTGCCCGGTGCGAAAGCGGCACCACGTGCGCAGAACATCGGCCATCTTCTTTTCCATGTCCTCCGCCCGCGGGCTGCCGAGCACGCGGGCGAGCTGCGCCGCGCGCGCCAGTGCGATGACGGGGATGTTGTGCAATCGCCGGGGCGTGTGCGCTTCAGCATCGCTCCAATACTTGGCAAACCAGGGCCAGGCGTCCCGCTCGATCAGGGCGGTGGCGGCGGCCCGCGCCTGTTGCAGCAGCGCCGGCTCCCAGTCGTTCGCGTCCGCGAGCGCGAGGGAAAGGCTCGCGGCCACGTGTGCGGTCACCAGCCCCGTCTGATTGTTGAGTTCAACAAACTGGTCCCAGCCCGCCAGCGCGGCCAGTTCGCGCTGAAGGAGCAGTCCCGCTTCGCGATCGCCGTGGCTGCGCCACGCGGCGTGCAGGGTGCGCCAGCGATCTTCGAGGTCCCACGACAGCCAGATCAGCCACGGGTACGTCGTGTTGGCGATGCCCACAGGAACATCCTCGCGGGTCGGACGCTTCGCCACCGGCAGCCGAAACGCGATGGTGTAGCCGATGCGATAGTAATAGACATCGAGCTCGCGGCGGCGCTTTTCGTGCGCCGCGCGATCGAGGATCGCCTGCTGGAGATCGCGCTGACTCCAGGGTTTCGCCCCGGCCGGGCCAAAGGACGCGAGTTCGTAGGCGGCCGGATCGTAGGCCAGCCGCGGCGGCGGTTGCGCCGCGGCGCCCTGATACGCGGTGCCCGGTGCCGCGAGCCCGAGCCGGGATGCGATCAAGCCACACCCCAGCGCCATCGAGCAGCGAACCAGAAGGGTCAAGCGCCGCGCGCAAGACGTCGCGACGGGCAGGGTCGAACGGAGATGGGTGGCGGGCGACGCGAGCAGGGTGGACATGGCGAGCGGAGGAGAGTTGGCGGGCATCGCCGGAGGGCGCCGGTATTTCAGGCCCGCATCGATTTTTCGGCAGGAGCTGTAGGCGATTTTAGCCTCTTCGTCGATGCCGGCGGCAATGACAATCCTCGCCGCACTTGTTCCGAGGGTAGGAGCCTCCCTCCAACCAAGCCGAAGCACGCTTCAGGGAATCGGACCCACCGCGAATGAATGATGGTTCGACCCGCGCCCTTATTCCCCTTGTCAACCGCCCGGCCCGGTTGGACCGTGCGGGCATGAGCATTCCGCTTCGACTCTTCCCCCGGCGGCGCTGGCTGGTCGCGGGCCTGGCGTTCCTCGCGACGGGTCTGGCGATTTGGGCGGCACCGGCCGTCGCCGAGCCGGGTGCCCGTTATTCGACCGGCGTCAAGACGCGCGACGGACTCGGGAAATACTACTTCGGCCGCGAGATCGCGCACTACATGACGCACGAGGGCGCGCCGTGGCTGGAGCGGCCCGAGCGCGACGACGAGGAACGGCCCGACCTCGTGCTGACGGCGCTGCAACTGAAACCGGGGGATGTCGTGGCGGATGTGGGGTGCGGCACCGGTTACTTCAGCTGGCGCATGGCCCGGGCCGTCGGCGGGCGCGGCGTGGTTTACGGGGTCGAGATTCAGCCGGAGATGCTCGGCCTGCTGGCCGGCAAGATGAAGGAGAGAAACGTGACCAATGTGGTGGGCGTCGTGGGCACGATTCGGGATCCGAACCTCCCGCAACCGGTCGACCTCGTGCTGATGGTCGACGTGTATCACGAATTCAGTCACCCGTGGGAGATGATGGACGCCATTTGCCGGCACTTGAAGCCGGGCGGGCGCGTGGTGTTCGTCGAGTATCGCGGCGAGGATCCCGCGGTGCCGATCAAGCCCCTGCACAAGATGAGGGAGGACCAGGTCCGGAAAGAGATGAGCGCCCAGCCGCTCGAATTCGTCGAGACCATCCGCACCCTGCCGCGGCAGCATATTATCATCTTCCGGAAGCAGCCGAGAACGTAGGTCAGGTCTCCAACCTGACCCTCCGCTCCACCTTCAACATGGCCATTCAACACGCTCTCCCCAGTGCATGGTCAGGTCGAAGACCTGACCTACTTCACGCGTGAATCTCTCCCCGACCGTCCGTTTCCGCCGCCGTCACCTGCCACATTGGGAAGTGGCGAACGGCCGATATTTCGTGACCGCGCGGTGCGCCGACAGTCTGCCGCGTGAGGCCGTTGAAAAGATTCGCGAACTCCATCTCAACCTTGCGGGCATTCCAGCTCAATCGCCGCAATTTGCCGCCTTTCAGCGTCAGGTTTTCCGCACTCTGGAAAAGTATTTGGACGCCGGCACCGGGTCGTGTCCGCTGCGCGAGCCCGAGGCGGCACGCATCATCATTGCGGAATTCGAGGCCATGGCCGAATGGCAGATCGGCGTGCCGCACTTCACCGTCATGCCGAATCACGGGCACGCGCTGTTCGTTCCGAGCGAAGCCGGCATCGCTTCACTCTCGGCCGTCATGAAGCGGCTGAAAGGCAGAACCGGAAAACACATCCGCACTGTTCTCGGCGGCCGCGGCCCAGTGTGGCAGGGAGAGTGGTTTGATCGCTGGGTGCGCGACGATACCGAATGGACGCGAATCGTGGACTATATCCACGGCAATCCCGTGAAGGCGCGGCTGGCCGGCTCGTGGAGCGAGCACCCTTGGACGCGCTGAGCCGTAACGGTTCAGTCGCGATGTAGGGGCGTGGCGGGGCCAGCCGCCGGCCCAAAAGGTGAATGAGGGCACGCGTCAACAACGCAACCCCGACAAAC
>JACQWL010000128.1 GCA_016209255.1 Verrucomicrobiota bacterium | reverse complement strand
GGCGGCTCTGAACGGAACTCGAATCACCGGCGGCAGCGGCGGCACGTCGGCTTGGGCGGCATGGATGCGGCGGGCGGTTTCGTCGGCGGTGTAGCGCGCTCCGCCGCCGAAACCGGCGCTGGCGAAAGACTCGCGCGCGATGTCCACCACCTCGGGCGGTTCGAACATCTTCCCGTCGAACTGCGGGTCGATGGCGCGGATGCGTTCCGTAAGCGGCGGGTGGGTGGACCAGACGCCGGTGAAGCCGGAGCGGAAGGCCTGGCCGAAGAAGAAGTGGCCGAGGTCCGTGCCCTTGGAGGTGATGATCAGCGAACCGAGCGCATAGCCGCCGATTTTCTTCAGCGCGCCCCCGAGGCCGGCGGGGTTGCGCGTGAATTGCACCGCGGAGGCATCGGCAAGGAACTCGCGCTGGCGCGAGACGGCGGCCTGGATCAGCCGCCCGAAAAAATAGCCGATGTAGCCGATGATGAGCAGGGCAAGGCCGAATCCCACAAGGCCGACGATCGGAGCCGGACTCTTGCCGGCGCCCCGGAGGCGGGAGCGCGACACGTTATGCAGAATCGTCCGGCCGATGAGGCCGATGAGCAGAATCCCAAAGAGGATGGCGGAGATCCGGACGTTGAGCCGCATGTCGCCGTTGAGGATATGGCTGAACTCGTGGCCGACCACGCCCTGGAGTTCGTCGCGGGTGAGCTTTTCGAGCGTGCCGCGGGTGACGGCGACGACGGCATCGCTGGTGGTGAGGCCGGCGGCGAAGGCGTTGATCGAAGGTTCGTCGTTGAGGAGGTAGACGGCCGGCACCGGCACGCCCGAGGCGATGGCCATTTCCTCGACGATATTGAGCAGGCGGCGTTCGGCCAGATCGGTCGTTTGCGGGTCGACCTGGCGCCCGCCCAGACTTTCGGCGATCGTGGCACCGCCATGGCGGAATTGCCACCATTTGTAGACGGAACCCAGGCCGACGACGATGATTGTGCCGAGTGCAATGGGGGTGAAGACATCGGGCCGCCAGTAGCGGTGCGACGGCCGGCCGGGATGCTCCTGCTCCACGTAGACCGGGTGGCCGGAGCGTCGCTCCTCGGTCTGGAGGACAACCAGCAGCGCCACGAGGTAGCCGGCGAAGATGGTGCCCAGCACGGCGAGGCCGAAGAGCGCGACGAGGCGCGACGTGCGCTTTTTCGCGCGGGCCTGGGCTTCGAAGAAGTCCATGGACTCGTCTGCAAGCAGGCTCCTACCTCGAGCGACGACGGCAATTCAAGTGAACTTCACCTGCGGCGCGCTGCGCTCGGCGGCGTCCTCAATCTTGAACAGCTCGGCGGCGAGGAAGCCGAACAGGCCGGCGAAAATCACGTTCGGGAAGACCTCGCGCGACGTATTGTAGATCATGACACTGTCGTTGTAGGCCTGGCGGGCGAAGGCGATCTTGTTCTCCGTCGACGTCATCTCCTCCGTGAGCTGCATCATGGTCTGGTTCGCCTTGAGATCCGGATACTGCTCGGCGACGACCATGAGCCGGGAGAGCGCGCCGGCGAGGCCGGTCTCGGCCGAAACGAGGCTCTTCATCGCGCCGGCATCGGCGGGATTCGCAGCGGCGGACTGGGAGGCGGCAAGGGCGATGTTGCGCGCCTTGATCACGGCCTCGAGCGTCTCGCGCTCGTGCTTCAGGTAGCCTTTGGCAACTTCGACGAGATTCGGAATGAGATCGTAGCGGCGCTTGAGTTGCACATCGATCTGGGCGAACGCGTTCTTGAAACGGTTGCGCAGCGTCACGAGCGAGTTGTAGATGCCCGTAACCCAGAGGCCGAGGACGATCACAACGAGGAGCAGAACACCGAGGACGACGAGGAGAGGAGTCATGAGGTAGGCGGGTTGAAAACCGGAACGAATCCGGGGCGGAGTGTGTCGTCACCCCCCGCGATGTGCGAGACGGAACTATTTACAACACGGTTGATTGTTTCCAGCGCGGCGAACAACGTCGCGGTTGCGTGAGACGATTCGGGAAATTCTTCTTGGCCGGGGTGGCCGCAGGCATGGCGATGCTCGCGGCGGTGCCGGCACGGGCCCAGGAGCCGCTGAATCCGCCGTCGCCGCTGGTGCGGTCCGCGACCGGGCGCTCGCCGGGCGGCGGCGCCCTGACGCTGGAGGCCGCGGAGCGCGCCCGGAATCTCGGCCTCTCGTCCATGGCGGCGGAGTTGTACCGCCAGTTGCTTGACGCGCCCGGTGCGAGCCGCCCGGCGCTGACCCTCGCCCTCGCGACGGTGCTGCTCGACGCGGGACGCGCCGCGGAGGCCGGGGAAGCGCTGCGGGCGCTCGCGGAACCCCGCGACGCGGCGTGGCACCTGCGCGCGGGGCTTGCGGCGGTGCAGTTGAAGCAACTGGACGTGGCGCGGGCGGAGCTGGCCACGATCGCGGGCGACGAGGTGACGCCGGCGGATCGGGCGTGGTATTGGTTTCTGCAGGGGGCGCTCTTCGATTTGGCGCCCGTGCAGGATGTGTCGAAAGCGAACGAGTTTTACCTCAAGGCGGAGGCCGCGGCCACCAATGAACTGGCGAAGGCGCGTTTCCAACTCGCGGCCGAGCGGGTGCGGCTGCAATTCGTCCGGCCGACCAAGGAGGTGGCGGACCAGATCCGGAGGAATTTCGAGCGGTGGCAGGGTCGCGCGGTGGGCTACGATGCGGCGCGGTCCTATGCGGTCATTCTGGCCGCGCTCGAACGGGCGAGCGAGGCGGTGCAGTTTTTGCAGCAACAGGTCCTGCTGACCCTGCCGCCCCAGGAACGCGGCTGGCGGGACGAATTCAACTTCCTGCTCGGATTGATTGGCGATCGCGGGCGTACCGGGGCGGGTCGCAACGCCCTCCTGCTGCTGCTCCGGTCGGGCACAAATGCCGAGCGGCAGCGGCAGGCCCTGCAGCTGCTCGCCGAGGCGTCGCGGGTGGAGCCCGAGCGCAGCCAGTTTCGAGCCGAGCTCAACAAGCTGCTCGCTGCGGCGCCGAAACACGCGATTCGGGAAAGCCTGCTCTATTACCGGGCGCAGCTCGCGCTGGCGGAGAAGGATTATGCGCAGGCGGAGCGGGATGCGAACGAGCTGCAGGCGCAGTTTCCCGGTTCGCCGCTGCGGGCCCACGCCTTCGGGGTGCTGACCCAGTCGGCGTGGGAACAGGGGCGGTATCGGTCCGTCGCCGACAACGCGCGGAAGGCGCGCGCCGAACTGCCGGCGGCGTCGGGCCAAGCGCGCGCGGATTTCGGTGTGCTCGAGGCCGAGGCGTGGTTTCGCGCAGGGGATTTTCGCAACGCGGCGGACGCCTATGCGGCCGTGTTGCGGGAGCGGCCGGCGGGCCTCGAGCCGCGCAGGCTCGGCGAGCTGATGTTCCAGCGCGTTCTGGCCGAGATCAAGTCCGGCTCGCCGGACGCGGCCCGGGTGCTCGACGAACTGGAGAACGATCCGGCCTTCGATCTCGAGAACCAGTGGCAGGCCGAGTGGAGCCTGGCACGGGCGTTGCAGGTGCAGGGCCGGACGGCCGAGGCGTATGCGCGCGTGAACCGGCTGCTGGCGGGCCAGGGCAACGAGGGCGCCGCGCCGTCATCGACGGCGCTCAAGCCGGAGCTGAGGGCGCGGATGGCGTGGCTGCAGGCGCGGCTGTCGTTCGAGGCGGAGCAGTTCGAGCAGACTCTCAAGCTGGTCGATGCCCTCGTGGCCGCGCCCGGCGAAGTCAACGCGGGGTTGAAGAACGAGATCGCGAGCACGGCAACCTTGCTGAAGGCCCGGGCGGAGTTTGCGCTCGGGCGCGAACCGGCGGCCTTGGAAACGCTGAAACGGCTGCGCGCGGACCACCCCAAGGCCGATGCGGCGATCTATTCGTACATGATCGAGGCGGCACACTATGCGGATCACGAAAAGATCGGCGAGGCGCAGCTCCGGCTCACAAGCCTGACGGACAATCCGGAATATCAGAACAGCGAGTATGTGCCCGATGCGTTGTTTCAGCTCGCGCTGCTGTCGGAGCGGCTCGGGCAGGAGAAGAACCTGCAGGAGGCAAACCGGCGCATCGAGCAGCTCGTGAGCAGCGCGGTGGCGGCGGGGCAGCCCGATCTGATTTTCACCGCCCGCCTGAAGCAGGGCGACCTGTTTCGCAAGTTGAACGATTTTCCCTCGGCCCAACGCGCCTACGAAGACCTGGTGATCCGGTATCCGCAGCGGCCGGACGTCGTGATCGCGCAGCTGGCGCTGGCCGAGTGCCACAATGCGCAGTCGTCGGCCGATCCGGCGCACGCGCCGGTGCACGCGAACATCGCCCAGTTGAAATTCGAGGAGTTGCGGGACCGGGTGGACGCCCCGGCCGACGTGCGGGTGGAGGCGGGTTACAATCTCGGGGCCCTGCTCGCGCGGCGCGGGCAGCAGCCGAAGGCGGCCGACGTGTGGTGGCGCGACGTGATCACGCCGTTTCTGCTCGACGACCGGAAGCCGTTCGAGCCGGGCGCGAAGCGCCCGTACTGGCTCGCCCGCACCCTGCTGGACCTGGGCGCGTTGCTGGAACAGCAGGAGAAACTCGAGGAGGCGAAACGCGCCTATCTGCTGCTGTTGGAACGGAAACTTGGATACGGCGAGGCGCTGGCGAAGACCCGGCTCGGGCGGCTGGGCGTGCCGCCGGCGGGCCGGTGAGCGTTTTCGCAGTAGAATTTGCGCCGCGAATGAACCTAATGAACGCCATGACGAGCGAGGCCCCCATGCCGGTAAACCGCTGACCCCTGCCATGCGCGGATTCGATTTCAGTCTTTTTGCCCGGGGCGGTCCGATGATGTGGGTGCTGCTCGCGCTCGCCCTGCTGGCGGTGATGCTCTTTGTGGAGCGGACGCTGTATCTGCACCGCGGGCAGATTCGCGCCAAGGCCTTTGTCGACGGAATTAAGAACATCCTGGCGAAACGGCGGCTGGTCGAGGCGCTGACGGTGTGCGAAGAGACCCCGGGTCCGGTCGCCTCGGTGGTCAAGGCGGCCCTGCTGAACGCGGACGAAGCGGCCGACGCGATGCGGTTTCACGTGCAGGAGGCGGCGACGATCGAACTGCCGGCGCTGGAGCGGCGGCTCGGCGCCATCGCGGCCATTGCGCAGGTGGCGCCGCTCGTGGGTCTGCTCGGGACGATTCTGGGGATGATTGTGACCTATCACGCGTTCGAGAAGGGCGGGCCCTACGCCATGGCCGACGCGCTCTCGGCGGGCATGTGGCAGGCGCTGCTGGCGACGGCGGGCAGCCTGATGCTCGCGATTCCGGCGCACCTGGCGCATCACTTCCTGACCGGGCGCGTGCGGGCGATCGTGCGCGACGTCGAGTGGTCGGGCAACGAGATCATGAAATACCTGCTGACGGAGTACCGGGGCGCGACCCCGGGCGCGGGTGGGCGGCCGGACGAAGTGGAGTTGAAGAAATGATCACGCGCCCGCTCGATCTTGCCTCGAAGCTGCGGCCGGAGCCGCGGAGTTTCGACTGGTTGTTTTTTGTCAACGGCGGGCTCATCGCACTGTTTTTTTCGCTTTACGGTTCGAAGTTCGTGCTCGCCCCCGCCCTCGGGGTGGACTTTCAGCTGCCGGCCGAGGCGGGGGCGGCGGTGGAGGCGCGGCCGCCGACCAGCTTTATCAGCGTGACCAATTCGGGGCAGATTTTCGCGGGCGACGGGTTGCGCACGATCGCACAGCTGCAAACCTGGCTCCGCGATGAGGCCAGGGCGGCCAAACGGCCGCCCGTGCTGCTGGTGCGGGCAAGCAAGGGCGTGCGGTTCGAACTCCTGACCGAGGTCACGAGCGTGGCGCGGAGTGCCGGTTTCGTCGGCGTTCTGTTCGCGGCGGTCGAGCCGACCGCGGCCGGCGCCGGCGGGAGGCCTTGAACGTGGCGATGCCGTCGATGGTCACAACCTCGGACGGAAACAGACGGCGCTGGGCCGCTGCGGCTGGCGGGGCGCTTGTGGCGCTCGCGTTGCTGCTGATGCTGTTTCGAGCGCCGGAGCCGGTGCCGTCTCCGTCCACCGCTCCACCCCGGCCGGTCGTCAGGCTGATGAGGCCCGACGGCACCAACGCCGCCCTCGACGAGGAAACGGTCATGCACGATACGACACCGTTGTTCCTGCCGACCGGCCGCAACGCCACGGTGAAGGATCTGCCGCGTCGCGAACCGGGCAAGACGTTCCTGGACAAGGAGACGCTAAAGCTGGGCTTTGCCGGCACGGACCTGAATCTGGCCAAGGATTTGCCGCCCGTGGTTACCCTCAACGGCAAGCCGCCCGGGAAAGCGGCGCCGGTCGACGCCCTCACTGCCGACGCCCCGGGCCAGATGTTTCTGGGCTTTGGCCGGACGGATGAGCCGGCGGTCGCCAGCGAGCCGCGCGGCGGTTTTGTCGAAATCGTTGCCACGGCCACCGGCCGGCGGGTGCTGGCCGAAGCACTGCCCGTCACGGCACGGCCGGCGACGGACAAGCCATGGCAACCGATGGAGTTTTTCGCGGCGATCGACGCGGCGGGACTCGTCCGTCCGCTGGTCGTGACGGAGGGTTCGCGGGTCGAGGAAGTGGATGTTTACTTCCGAAATTTTCTGGTGCGGACGTTTCGGGTTGGGGAGCGTTTACCGCCCGGTTTTTACCGCATTGTCGTCGGCCCCTAGATTTTTAGGTAATTGAGGCAATTTGCTGTTGACGGTGCAAACCGGGGGCTGCACGTTCACCGGCTCTTTTTGTTTTTTGGCACTCCCTCAGTCTGCCCAGATAGCTCAGTTGGCAGAGCACCCCCTTGGTAAGGGGGAGGTCACGAGTTCAAGTCTCGTTCTGGGCTCCAGGGTCAGAAAACGCGTCGGATCAGGCTTCTGCGACGTAAAACCAGAGGTCAAATTTCCTCATCACTCAAACATCCGTCTCCCATGGCTAAAGCTGCATTCCAACGCACAAAACCGCACGTGAACGTCGGCACGATCGGCCACATCGATCACGGCAAAACAACGCTCACGGCCGCCATCCTGTCGGTGCAGGCCAAGAAGGGCCTGGCCGAGGTCAAGGCCTACGCGGACATCGCCAAGGGCGGTACGGTACGCGATGCGACCAAGACGGTCACGATTTCGGTGGCGCACGTGGAGTATCAGTCCGACAAGCGCCACTACGCGCACGTCGACTGCCCCGGGCATGCCGACTTCATCAAGAACATGATTACCGGTGCGGCCCAGATGGATGGCGCCATCCTCGTGGTCTCCGCCGCCGACGGCCCGATGCCCCAGACCCGCGAGCACATCCTCCTCGCCCGCCAGGTCGGCGTGCCGAAGATCGTGGTGTTCCTCAACAAGGTCGACCTGCTCGAAGACGCGGAACTCCTCGATCTGGTCGAGATGGAAATCCGCGAACTGCTGACCAAGTACCAGTTTCCGGGCGACACGGCCACGATCATTCGCGGTTCGGCCACGGCGGCTCTCGCCGGCACGCCCGAGGGCACGAAGGCGATCGCGGATCTGATGACCGCGATCGACACAGATATCCCGGAGCCGCTGCGGGAGACGGACAAGCCGTTCCTGATGTCCGTTGAGGACGTATTCTCCATCACGGGCCGCGGTACGGTTGCCACCGGCCGGATTGAGCGCGGAACGGTGAAACTCAATGACGCGGTCGAGATTGTCGGCCTCCGCGAGACCACGTCGACCGTGGTCACCGGCATTGAAATGTTCCGCAAGCTGCTCGATAGCGGCCAGGCCGGCGACAACGTCGGCATCCTGCTGCGCGGCATTGAAAAGGACGGCATCGAACGAGGCCAGGTGGTCGCCGCGCCCAAGTCGATCACGCCGCACAAGAAGGCCAAGGCGGAAATCTACGTCCTCTCGAAAGACGAGGGCGGCCGCCACACCCCGTTCTTCACCGGCTACCGCCCGCAGTTTTACTTCCGCACGACGGACGTGACCGGTATTGTCAACCTGCCCCAGGGCGTCGAGATGATCATGCCCGGTGACAACATCGCCGTCGATATCGATCTGATCGTGCCCATCGCGATGGAGAAGACCCAGAAGTTCGCCATCCGCGAAGGCGGCCGCACCATCGGTGCCGGTCGGATTTCGGAGATCATCGAATAAGCCTTTTCCCACCGTTTCAGCCGAAACGCCGGGGCCTCCAAAACGGGGCTTCGGCTGCGTCGTCTAAAGGATTCATCATTCAGGCGTGTAGCTCAATTGGTAGAGTAGCGGTCTCCAAAACCGTCGGTTGGGGGTTCGAGTCCCTCCGCGCCTGCCAAACATACTTTTGAAAAACTGCCCATGAACAACCCATTCCGCAGCGTGCGTGTGTTTGTCCGCGAAACCTGGGACGAGTTGCTGAAATGCACCTGGCCCACGTGGACCGAACTGCGCGATTCCACGATCGTGGTGGTGGTGGCCGCGGCCATTCTCGGCCTGTTCACGTCGATCAGCGATTTCTCGCTCAATCAGGTCGTGTTCCTTTTCACCGACTGGGTCAGCTAACGCCAACGTCCGATCATGCCCGCCCAAACGTCCGCGCCTCCGGGTGCCCAGTGGTTTGCCCTTCACACGCTCTCCGGCCAGGAGAACAAGGTGAAGACGTACATCGAACGGTTCAAGAAGGCCGAGGAACTCGACGACCATATCTTCGAGGTGCTTCTGCCGACCGAGATCGTTTCCGAAGTCAAGGGCGGCAAGAAGAGCACGAAGATCCGCAAGCTTTATCCCGGCTACGTTTTCATCCAGGCGAAGCTTTACGACGCCGACAAGAAGCTGATCAACAAGCCGTGGTATTTCTTGAAGGAGACGACCGGGGTCATCGGCTTCGTGGGCGCCGATCATCCTGCGGCGCTCCGCCAGACCGAGATCGACGAGATCTACGCCCGGATCGAGGCGGCCAGCGGCAAGGAGGTGCCGAAGGTGCAATACTCGGTCGGCGAGGAAGTGAAAATCACCGACGGTGCTTTCGCCTCCCTCACGGGCCGGATCGATGAAATCGATCCCGATCGCGGCAAGTTGAAGGTTTCCGTCTCCATTTTCGGCCGGTTTACCCCGGTCGAGCTCGAATACTGGCAGGTGCAGCGCCTCACCGAATGAGCCGGCTCTGTCTTATCCGCATGACCAACCATGCATATGATGCCGTTCAACGGTTCAACGGTTCAACCGTTTAACCCGTCAACCGTTCAACAGTCTCATCCTTCACCCGTTCCATCCGTCCTGATACCTGCCGGCTAACTTCAGTATTTTTTCAAAATGGCCAAGAAGATCCAAGGTTACATCCGCCTTCAGTTGCCCGCCGGCGCCGCGAATCCCGCGCCCCCGGTCGGACCCGCCCTCGGCGCGCAAGGCGTCAACATCATGGCGTTCTGCAAGGAGTTTAACGCCAGAACCAAAGACCAGAACGGGATGATCCTGCCCGTGGTGATAACGGTTTTCTCCGACAAGAGCTTCACCTTCATCCTCAAGTCGCCGCCCGCTTCGATCCTGCTCAAGAAGGCCGCGAACATCGCCAGCGGTTCCGGCAAACCGAACCAGGAGAAGGTCGGCAAAGTCACCCGGAAGCAGCTCCTCGAAATCTACAACATCAAGAAGGCCGATCTCAACGCGAAGGATCCCGAGGCCGGCATTAAGGTCATCGCCGGCACCGCCCGCAACATGGGCATCGAGGTCGTCGACTGACAAAGCGAGTTGGTAGTTGAGAGATGAGAGTTGAGAGCCCGATCCGGGTTACCCGACTCTCAACTCTCAGCCCTCAGCTCTCAACTTTTCCTGCAACCCAACTCACCGCGGGAGTCCCATCCGGGACGTTCGCACCGCAAGGAGTCATCCATGCCAAGAAAACACAGCAAGCGTTATAACAGCGCCCTCAAGGTCGCTGACCTCACCACCGCGTATCCGCTGAAAGAAGCGGTGGATATCCTCGCGAAATTCCCGAAGGCGAAGTTCGATGAAACCATCGAGCTCTCCTTCAGCCTTGGCGTCGACGCCACGTCGGGCGAACAAAACGTCCGTGGCACCACGCCGCTGCCCAACGGTTCGGGGAAGAAGGTGCGCGTACTCGTCTTCACCGCCGATCCCGAAAAGGCCCTGGCCGCCGGCGCCGATTTCGCCGGCCTGCAGGACATGATGGCGAAAATCACCGAAGGCTGGCTCGACTTCGACGTGGCGATCGCGACGACCGAGGCGATGAAGACCGTCCGCACGCTCGCGCGCGTCCTCGGCCCCAAGGGCCTGATGCCGAACCCGAAGTCCGGCACGGTGACGGACGACATCCCCGCCGGCATCAAGGCCGTGAAGGCCGGCCGGGTGGAGTTCAAGATGGACAAGACCGCCAATCTTGGCGTCGGCGTCGGCAAGCGTTCGTTCACGCCTGCCCAGATCCTGGAAAACGTCCACGCCGTCATGGAGGCGGTGGGCAAGGCCAAGCCCAACACGTTCAAGGGCGGCCAGTTCATCAAGAGCGTCAGCATCTCGTCGAGCATGAGCCCGGCGGTGCGGGTCGCTTCCACCGAATTCAGCAAATACTGAGGACCCGACCATGAGAGCCGAAAAACAATACCTGATTTCCGAGGTCGAGACCCACCTCAAGAAGTCCGACTACGTCATTCTCGCCAACTTCACCAAGGTCACGGTGGCGGACACGGCCGAGCTGCGCAAGCGGCTCGCCGCCGAAAAGGCCGAGTTTCACGTGGTGAAGAACAGCTCGCTGCGCGTCGCCGCGAAAGCGCTCGGCCTTCCCGAGTTCGAAGCCTCGCTCGCCGGCCCCACCGCCGTCATCGTCGGCGGCCGGAATTCCGCGGGCGTCGCGAAGATCCTGAAGAAGTTCTTCGAAGAAAAACAGAAGCTCCAGATCAAGATTGGCGTGATCGAGAAGAAGCTCATCACCGCCGCCGATCTCGCGAAGATCGCGGACCTGCCGCCGTTCGACGCGCTGCGGGCGCAATTCCTCAGCCTGCTCACGAGCAACGCCGCGGCCTTTGTGCGCCTGCTCGATGCGAGGGTGAAAAAGGAACAGCCCGCCGCTCCCGCCGCCCAACCCGCCCTTTAACCAAAACAATTTTCCCGCGCGCCCCCGGTTTTCGCGGCGCGGGCGGGAAGCAAAAATCCATCGTGGCAGGCTAGGGGATACGTCTCTTAAACGCGTTTCACGTTTCGAAACCGCTAGTCCGCCCAAGGAGAAATCAACATGAGCGACATCACCAAAGACCAAGTCATCGAGTGGCTCTCCGGCCAGTCGGTTCTCGACCTCGCCGCCCTCGTCAAAGAGCTCGAAGGCAAATGGGGCGTCTCGGCTGCCGCGGCCGTCGCCGCCGCTCCCGCCGCCGCTGCCGCCGCCCCCGCGGCCGAAGCGCAGACCGAGTTCACCATCATTCTCAAGGAGGCCGGTCCGAACAAGATCAGCGTCATCAAGGAGGTCCGGGCCATCACGGGCCTCGGCCTCAAGGAGGCCAAGGACCTGGTCGAGGCCGCGCCGAAGGCGGTCAAGGAGAACGCGCCCAAGGCCGAGGCCGATGAAATCAAGAAGAAGCTCGAGGCCGCCGGGGCCAAGGTCGAACTCAAGTAAGCGGACTCCTGCTTGGCGTTTTCACCCGCACCCTTTTCGCATCGTTTCGGGACAGGCCGCACCCCTGGGCGGCCTGCCCTGCGCCCATTTCTCCTTCGTTCTCACTTTCGTTGCCCGCCGCTCGCGCTGACCAGCCGCGCGACGCCTTTGTATTCTGTCTCGCAATCTCCACCGGGAAACTCTCATGGCCGACCGCAATAACTCCGAGCGCATCAACTTCGGCAAACTCCGCGAAGTCATCCAGCCGCCGAATCTCATCGAGATTCAGATCACGTCCTATCTCGACTTCCTGCAGAAGGGCGTGCCTGAGAAACAGCGCAAGCCGCAGGGCCTCGAGGCCGTGTTCCGCGAGGTCTTTCCGATCCTCTCCTACGACGAGCGGCTGACGCTCGAATACGTCTCGTACAATCTGGGCGAGCCGAAGAGCAACGAACTCGAGTGCCTGCGGGAGGGCATCACGTATTCGGTTCCGCTGTACGTGAAGCTCCGCCTGCGCGAGGAGGACTTCATCAAGGACGAGGACATCTACATGGGCGAGATTCCCATGGTGACCGAACGCGGCTCGTTCATCATCAATGGCGCCGAGCGCGTCGTCGTCTCCCAGCTCCACCGTTCGCCCGGCATCGCCTTCGAGGTCACCCCGCATCCGAACGGCAAGCCGCTCCATTCCTTCCGCATCATTCCCGATCGCGGCACCTGGCTCGAGGTGCAGTTCGACAACAACGACCTGCTGTACGTCTATCTCGACCGCCGCCGCCGCCGCCGGAAATTCCTCATCACGACGATGCTCCGCGCCATCGGCTACTCGAGCGACATCGATCTCCTCAACCTGTTCTACGAGATCAAGGACCTCAAGGTTTCCAAGGCGCTCGACCTGGAGAACGTCTCGACCCTCGTCCTCGTCGAGGATGCGATCGACGCCCAGAAGGGCGTCGTCCTGGCCCGCGCGTTCGAACCGCTCACGAAGGCCATCGTGCGCACGTTTCAAAAACATGAAATCACCACGCTCCGCGTCATCGACACCTCGATCGACGAGGGCGCGATCATCCGCGCGCTGAAGAAGGACCCGACGCGCAACGAGGAGGAGGCGCTCAAGGAAATCTACAAGCGGCTCCGCCCCGGCGAGCCGCCGACCACCGCCAACGCGAAGGCCCTGCTCAAGCGCCTCTTCTTCGATCCCAAGCGCTACGACCTGGGCCGCGTCGGCCGCTACAAGGTCAACCAGAAGCTCGGGCTCAAGGCCGAGCTCGAGCAGCGCATTCTCGAGAGTTCCGACATCGTCGCCGCCACGAAATACCTCGTCCGCCTCAAGCGCGGGGTGGGCGTGGTCGACGACATCGATCACCTCGGCAGCCGCCGGGTCCGCACCGTGGGCGAGCTGCTCGCCAACCAGTGCCGGGTCGGCCTGAGCCGCACCGAGCGGCTCGTGCGCGAGCGCATGACGATGTACGATCAGAGCGTCGATTCGATCACGCCGCAGAAGCTGATCAACCCCAAGGCGCTCACCACCGTCATCCGCGATTTCTTCGCCCGCAGCCAGCTCTCGCAGTTCATGGATCAGATCAACCCGCTCGCCGAGGTCACGCACAAGCGCCGGCTCTCCGCCCTCGGGCCCGGCGGTCTCAACCGCGAACGCGCCGGCTTCGAAGTGCGCGACGTCCACCCGTCGCACTACGGCCGCATCTGCCCGATCGAAACCCCCGAAGGCCCGAACATCGGGCTGATCAATTCCCTGTCGACCTACGCCCGCGTGAACGAGTTCGGCTTCATCGAGACGCCCTACCGCACGGCCCGGGACGGCCGCGTCACCGACAAAATCGAGTATCTCACCGCCGACCAGGAGGAGGGCAAAGTCATCGCGCAGGCCAATGCCGAGATTGACGACAAGGGGCATTTTGTCGGCAAGGTCACCGTGCGCCAGGACGGCAACTTCCTCGAGGTGCCGGCCGACGATGTCCACCTGATGGACGTCTCGCCCAAGCAGGTCATTTCGATCGCCGCGGGCATGATTCCCTTCCTCGAGCACGACGACGCCAATCGCGCGCTCATGGGCGCGAACATGCAGCGCCAGGGCGTGCCGCTGCTGCAGTCCGAGTCGCCCTTCGTCGGCACCGGCATCGAGGAGCGCGTCGCGCGCGATTCCAAGATTGTCGTGGTCGCCGAGGAGGCCGGCACGGTCGCCGCCGTCGACGCGAAACGCATCGTCGTCACGAAGGACGGCGAGCTGCCGCGCAACATCAAGAACGACCCGAAGGGCCTGACCTACGTGTACGAGCTGCGGAAATTCATGCGCTCGAACGCCGGCACGTGCTTCAACCAGCGGCCGATCGTGAAGGTCGGCCAGAAGATCAAGGCCGGCCAGATCATCGCCGACGGCCCCTCGACCGACCAGGGCGAAATGGCCCTCGGCCGCAACGTGCTCGTCGCGTTCATGCCTTGGAACGGCTACAACTTCGAAGACGCCATTCTCATCTCCGAAAAGGTGCTCAAGGAGGACATCTTCACCTCGATCCACATCCAGGAATTCGAGGTCACCGCGCGGAAAGAGGGCGAGTTCTGCATGGTGGCACGGACCGACGTCACGCTCAT
>JACQWL010000115.1 GCA_016209255.1 Verrucomicrobiota bacterium | reverse complement strand
TCTTCGGTTTCGGCGCGGCGGGCGGAATCGTCAACGCCCAGACGCGGCCGCCGGACCTCCGCCGCACGTCGGTCAGCCTCAACGCGGTCGCCGGCTCGTGGAGTGCGTACCGGGCCGAGGCGGACATCAACGCCGCCGCCGCCAAGGATCGCCTCGGCCTGCGGATCATGGGCGTGCACGACGAGCGGGACACCTGGCGCCGGTATGCCCGGCGCGCGACCGAGCGCTGGACGGCGGTGGCGGGTTTCAAGCCGTTCAAGACGACCACGATCACGGCGCTGTATGAACGCGGCGATCTGACGCTCCCCTCGGAGCGGCCCTACAATCGGGCCGACAGCCTTTCGTTCTGGTGGCAGCAGGGACGCCAGACCGTGGACAACACGTCGTTCGGCACCAGCACCTCGGCGGTGCAAAACGGTCCGGGCATCCGCGCGTCGGGCATCCGGAATATCTGGATCTCCAACGACGGCCGCCCGGTTTTCTCGCGCGCGGGCAGCGCCAACACAACATCGAGGACGCGCGCAACGAGGTGCTCCGCGGCACGGCCTCGTGGAAGCGGGATCTCGGCCGCTGGGGCGAGCACCGGCTTGCCGGCATGGCCGAGCGATCGGAGAACGATTTCCGCACGACCCAGGGGCCGGAAATCCTGGTCAACGCCGCCACGCGCGTTCCCATCATGAACGACGCGGCCCCCGAAAACGGCCAGAACCAGCTCTACCGCCGCAACTATGTCACCGCCGGCGCGCCCGAGACGCACTTCGCCGGTTCGCGCTTCGACCCCCGGACCATCTCCCACGGCGGGGCCAATTACGTCGGACGCCTGGTCACGAACACCAACGCCAACGGCTCCCGGCGCGCGATCGACAGCCTGATGCTGGCGAGCCAGAGCCGGTTCTTCAAAGGCCGCCTGATCGTGACCGGCGGCGTGCGCCGGGACGAGGTGGACATCACGCCGTACCTCGCCGGCCGGCTGGCGGCAACGGACCCTTTGGTGACGTCCGGCATCCGGCTGCTAAACGAGTACGCGCTGCTGGGCGAGGACACCGCCAACGCGCGCTCGTATCGGTTTACCACCTATACCGCGGGCGCGGTGCTCGGAGTGACCAAATGGCTGAGCGCCTTCTACAACGAGTCGAACAACAACGGCGCCCCCGCCAGCAACCGCCGCATTTTGCCGGAGTCGACGCTCCCCGTGCCGCCCGAGGGCACGGGCCGCGATTACGGCGTGATGGTGAACGTTCTCGACGGCCGCCTCTTCGCCCGCGCCACGGCGTTCAACACCGCCCTGCGCAACGATCCCACCGTGCGCGACAACACCTTCATCGTCGCCCATCGCCGCATCATCAACGCCTACCGGGACAACG
The DNA here is from genome assembly GCA_016209255.1 of Verrucomicrobiota bacterium. GTDB lineage: Bacteria > Verrucomicrobiota > Verrucomicrobiia > Opitutales > Opitutaceae > ER46. The sequence goes on along the minus strand of JACQWL010000115.1, from coordinate 8,748 downwards.
GCCTCATCACGCAGGCCGAGGCCGACGTGCGCAATCTCGGCAGCTACTTGGGCGATTTCATGTCCAACCTCGCCACCAGCGGCTACGAGCTCGAGCTGAAGGCCAATCCGAACAAGCACTGGACGTTCACGGCCTCTTATTCCTACACCAAGCTCGACCGCAGCAACCTCGGGCAGGAGTGGTTCCCGTGGTTCGCGGCGCAGAAAGATTACTACGCGAAGTTTCCTTCGTCGCTCGTCACGACTGCCAACCGCGCGATCGCCACCGAGGTCGCGCAGATCGAGACCGGCGTCGACAATCTCTTCGCCCTGAACAGAATTGGCTACAACAACCGCCCGCACAAGGCCAACGCCTTCACGCGCTACACCTTCGACTCCGGGCGGCTCCGCGGCATCTTCGTCGGCGGCGGCGTGCGCTGGCAGGACAACAATGTGCTGCAGCGCGAGATCATCGGCTTCGACGCGTTGAACAAGGACGTGCTCGGGAAAATCGTTTACGGCCCCGAGATTTTCAACGTTGACGCCCTCGTCGGTTATGCCACGCGGCTGAAGTCGGGCTTCCTTGGGCGCGGCACGACGCTGCGCGTGCAGCTCAACGTCCAGAACGCCCTCGACAGCGACCGCATTCAGGTCATCCGGCTGAATCGGGTGGGCGATGGCTACTGGCGCGTCGTGCCGCGCGAGCCGCGCAGTTTCCGGCTCTCGGCCTCGCTCGGATTTTGAGCACAATGCAGCGAATGAACGGCGACGAAAGCGATTGGCTTTCTGGGGACGCGGTGCCCCCACCGCGCGGGATATCGCTTGCGACGACGGCAACGCGCGGGGTTCCGCCTTCGCCGAGGCTTCGACGGAAACGGAGGGCATCCCGCCTGCATCAGAACGGCCAGGGGCCGTCGGCAAGCGACGCCCCTGCTATAATCGCCTCAACTTGAACCCTGAGAACGACGATTGCCTTTGTAGCCCGCTGCGTGAGCAGCGGGACAAGTCGATGCACTTGGCCGTATCCATTCAGTTCGCTCGAGGTGGAACGCGATCCGCCGGAGGCGGACAAGCCCCTGTGCGTCCTCCGGCGCATCCGGGCGCGTTTCGCCTGCGGGCGCGGCCAAACGGCGCCCGGAGGTCGCCGTCCACCGATTGGTGTTCGTCGGTTCACTCTCAAAGCGGAGGCCGACTGCACGGACACGGCTTAGCTCCGTTTCTCCCTGCGCTCATGCGCGGGGCTGCGAGATGCCCAGGAAATCGCGGATCGGAGTTGAATGCGAAATGGACATGATGCCTCGCTTCACCCCTCCCCTAATCCCATGATCCCTCCCCGCCGCGCCTGGGTGCTTTGTATCCTGTTGTTTTTCGCCGCGGCGCTCTGCTTCCTCGATCGGCAGGTCCTCAGCGTGCTGGCGCCGAAAATCACCGAGGAGTTTGGGATGTCGAACACGGTGTATTCGCGCGTCGTGTTCGCATTTGTGCTGAGCTATACAATGATGCTCGCGCTGGGCGGGCGCTTGATGGACACGCTCGGCACGCGGCGCGGGCTGGCGCTCTCGGTGGGTTTCTGGTCGCTGGCGAGCGCGGCGCACGCATTCGTGACCGGGCCGGTGACCCTGGGCGTGGCGCGGTTCTTCCTCGGCGCGGGCGAGGGGCCGGGAATCCCCGGCGCAATCAAGGGCGCGGTGGAATGGATGGATCCGAAGCGCCGCGGGTTCGCCGTCGGACTGGTGAGCAGCGGCGCAGCGGTGGGCGCGGTGCTGGCGCCGCCGCTCACGGTGTGGGCGGCCCAACTGATCGGCTGGCGGGGCGCGTTTGCCACGACGGCGGCCTTGGGCGCGATCTGGCTGATCGCGTGGTTGCTGGCCTTTCGCGGGCTGCCAGCCGCGGCCACCGCGCCCGCCGCGGGCCGCGCCACGTCGAGCTGGCGCGCCCTGCTCGCGCGCCCGGAGGTGCGCCGGCTGCTTGCCGCCCGTTTCTGTTTCGACCCGGTGTTTTACTTCTACATGTTCTGGATTCCGCAGTATCTCTCGCGGGAGCGCGGCATGTCGCTGGCGGCGATTGGCGGGTTGATCTGGATCCCGTTTGTCGCGCTCGAAATTTCCAACATCGGCGCGGGGTTCGTGTCGGACCGGTTCATTGCGCTCGGCTGGCCGCGCCGTCGCGCCCGGCTGACGATGATGCTCGTCGCGGCGCTGATGACACCCGCCTCGTTCGTGGCGGCGCTCGCCGGCACACCGGCGGTCGCGATCGCGCTCATGTCCGTGCTGATGTTCGCCCACGGCATCTGGATCACGAACTTCATGACCCTGATCGGCGACACGGTGGAGCCGGGCGACGTGGCCACGACTGTCGGCATGACGGGCACCTGCGGCGGCATCGCCGGCATGCTGTCGAACCTCGTAATCGGGCCGGTCGTGGACCACTATTCGTTCACTCCGGTCTTCCTCGCGTCGGCGGTCGTCTACCCCCTCGCGTGGCTGATTGTGAGCGGCCGCTCACTTTTCCGCTGATTTTTTCATGACTGCGCTCACTGCCCGTCCGACTCCGTCCACCGCCTCCGCGCTGCGCATCCCGCGCCGCAAGCCACGCACCGCTCGCATCGGCGTTTTTGGCGTGGGTTACCACGTTTACTGGGGCCAGTTTCCCGGCCTGCTCGATGAACTCACCGCGAAACTCGAAGTGCTCGTGCAACGGGTCGCCGCGACCGGCGTCACCGTCACCAACTTCGGCATCGTCGACAAGGCCCAGGACGCCTACGCGCTGCTGCCGAAGCTCAAGGCCGCGGATCTCGATCTCGTATTCTGCGACATGGTGACCTACGCCACCTCGGCCACGTTTGGCGCGATCATCCGCGGCCTCGACGTGCCCATCGTGCTCGTTGCCCTCCAGCCGTTGGCCGCGCTCGACTACGCCCGCGCGACGACGCACATGCAGCTGGCCAACGACGATTTCTGCTCCGTGCCGGAGTTCGCGGGCGTCGCGATCCGGATGGGCAAGCGGCCGCCCGAGATCGTCCTCGGCACGCTCGATGACGATCCCGCCGCCGAAGCCGAGATCGTGGAGTGGTGCGAGATCGCGATGGCGCTGCACGACGTGAAGCGGGCGCGCCTCGGGCATTTCGGCCACCCCATCGAGCATATGCTCGACATGCAGACCGACCAGACCGCGCTCACCGCCGCGTTCGGCTGTCACATCGTCCAGACCGAGGCCGACGATCTGCTGCGGCTCGAGCGCGAGGTCACGGATGAGGAAATCGTGCAGAAGCGCGGTGAGATTCTCGCCCTGTTCGACACGCCGGATCCCATGGTCGATCCCCTGACGCGCAAGCTAACAGACGAGGACCTGCAGACGTCGGCGCGGGTCGCCGTGACGCTCGACAAGTTCGTCGCCCATCACCAGCTCGATGGGCTGGCCTACTATTACGAAGGCGAGCCCGGGTCGCCGCTGCGCACGCTCGTGACCAATCTGATCGTCGGCAACTCGCTGCTCACCGCGGCCGGTTTTCCGATGTGCGGCGAGTCGGATCTGAAAACGTGCCTGGCGATGCTCATCCTGGATCGGCTCGGGATCGGCGGGAGTTTTGCGGAGTTTCACCCCATCGATTTTCACGAGGGCTTCGTGCTCGTCGGCCACGACGGCCCGCACCACATCAACATCGCGGACGACAAGCCCGCGCTTCGCAGCCTGATCAAGTACCACGGCAAGCCCGGCCACGGCGCCAGCGTCGAATTCAAGATCAAGGAGGGCCCGATCACGATGCTGAGCGTCGGGGTGACCGCGCACGGGAAGTTCAAGTTTATCGTCGCAGAGGGCCAGAGCGTGCGCGGGCCGATCCCCGCCACCGGCAACACCAACACCCGCGGGTTCTTTCGGCCCGACGTGAAAACCTTCCTCAAGCGCTGGGTCGCCGAGGGGCCGACGCATCACTTCGCCCTCGGGATCGGCCATCGTGCGCAATCGTTGCGTCGGATCGGCGAGGCGCTGGGGATCGAGACCGTCATCATCAACCCGGAGAAGTAACATGAAACTGGCCTCCATGATTGCCCGAGTGGCCCGCTGCGTGAGCGGCGGGACTTATGGCCGTAGCTCGTACGCCCCATCCCTGCGCTTACGCGCAGGGCCACGAAGACTCCGAGGGATCGCCGGGTTCGCATTTGGTTTTCGTGCGCTGGCAGCGGTGGTCGCGTTCACCGCCACCGCGGGGACCATGCGCGCCGCCACCGACCCGCTCGAGGCCGGGTTCCGCAATCCGCCCATGGAGGCGCGACCTCACACCTACTGGCTCTGGATGAACGGCTACATGCACGCGCCGTCGGCTGTGGCGGAGCTGCGGGCGATGAAGGCGGCCGGGCTCAGCGGCGTGCTGCTCTTCGAGATGGGCGCGCGCGGCGACAAGTCCGCCTTCCCGCCGGCGGGACCGGCCTTTCTCAGCGACCCGTGGCTCACTCAACTGAAGCTCGCCCTGGCAGAAGCCCGCACCCTCGGCCTGCAGGTCGACATGTCGGTGATCAGCAGCTGGGACATGGGCGGCCCGTGGATCGAGCCGCGCCATGCCTGCATGGCGCTCTACGCCACCGAGACCACCCTGACGGGCGGGGCAAGGATCGATGTGGCTCTGCCATTTCCCACGCCGGAGCGCGCCGCGCCGCTCGGACCCGATGGCCGGCCGGCGTACTGGAGCGACGTGGCCGTGCTGGCGCTCCGCTCGCCGCGACGTCTCCCGGCGCACGAGTTCGTGTGGCGGCTGGACCCTCCCGGGAACCATTCGCTCGCGGAGGTCGTGCTCGATCAAGGGAGTCCCAATGCCCCGGCCGCGCTCGCGGCGACCATGACACCGGCGCGCGAGTTTGCCGTGGCGGTGTCGAGCTCCGGTGCCAGCGCCAGCGATTTCAAGGAGGTTCTGCGCGGCAGTCTGGCCGCGGCCGCCGGACCCCAGCGTTTCAAACTGCCAGGGGGAACGCAGGCCCGGCACGTGCAGCTCCGGCTGCTCAGCGGCCACGACCCGGCGCGGCAGCGCTGGTCGCTGGGTGAATTTGAGGTTTTCGACGCGGCCGGCCGCAATCTGGCCGGCTCACACACGGTCAACCGTTTGTACGACGGCGCGCTGACGGTCCGCGCGCCGATGCCGCTCACCTACTCCGACTGGAAGGTCGGCAACATCAACAACGGCAGTGTGACCGGACCCGGCGGGGTGTTTTGCACCTACGGCCCACCGTCGTTGGAGATCGCCGACCCGCGCGAACTCGTCGACCTCACGGCTCACGTCGACCGCGAGAGCCGTCTGCGCTGGGATGCGCCGCCGGGCTCGTGGACGATCCTGCGCTACGTCTGCATGATCACCGGCGAGAAACTCAAGGTGCCCGGCCCGGCCTCGGACGGCCTCGCGAGCGACCATCTGAGCGCCGAGGCGACCCGCGTGCACATGAACCATGTCGTGGCGCAGTTGCAGAAGGGCCTCGGCGCCGATCTCGCCCGGAGCGGGCTGCGCAACCTCTACCTGGCAAGTTACGAAGTGGTCGGCAAGGTGTGGTCGCCGGTCTTTGCCGGGGAATTCAAGCGCCGCCGCGGCTACGAGCTCGCGCCTTATCTGCCGGCGATCTTCGGGGCGCAGATCGGCGGCGCCGAAATGACCGAACGCTTCCTGTTCGATTACCAAAAGACGCTCGGCGAGGTCGTCGTCGACGCGTATTACCGCACGGCCGCGGAGGTGGCGCACGCGGTCGGGCTCGAGATCAAGTCCGAGGCGGGCGGCCCGGGTCCGCCGATTCACACGCCGCCCATCGAGTCGTTGCTGGCCTTCGGTGCGATCGACAACTTTCAAGGTGAATTCTGGCCCTTCCGGCCTACCAGCGACGGGATGAACGTGATCAAGGAGCCGGCCTCGGCCGCTCACATTTACGGCAAGCGCCGCGTGCACCTGGAGGCGTTCACCTCTTCGCGGCATTGGGCCGAGGGACCGCAGGATCTGAAGGCGAGCGCGGATCGCGTTTTCTGCGAAGGCGGCAACCACTTTGTCTGGCACACGTGGACCCACCAGAGTCCGGAGGCCGGCGCACCCGGCTGGGTCTACGGCGCCGGCACGCACCTGAATCGCAACGTCACATGGTGGCCAAAGGCGCATGCGTTCCTCGGATACCTCTCGCGCGGCTCGTTTCTGCTCCAGCGCGGAAACTTTGTCGCCGATGTCCTCTATTATTACGGCGACGGCGGGGCCAACTTCGTGGGTCCGCGGCGCAACCCGCCCTCGCTCGGGCCGGGCTACGACTATGATATCACCAACGCCGATGTGATCCTGAATCGCCTCAGCGTGCGCGACGGCCGGCTGACGCTGCCCGACGGCACCAGCTACGCCGTGCTCGTGTTGCCCGAACGTCCCGACATCCATCCGGCGGTGCTCACGCGGATCGAGAAACTGGTGACCGACGGCGCGGTCGTGATCGGCCCGCGCCCGCGCCGGGCCTCCGGCCTCGAGGGCTTCGCCGCCAGTGATGCGCGGGTGACGGAACTGGCGGCGAAACTCTGGGCGGATCTCGACGGCCGCGACCGGACGAGCCGCTCGCACGGGGCGGGCCGGATCGTGTTGGGCAGGACGGAGCGCGAGGTGCTGGCCGACTTGGGCATCGCGCCTGATTTCGTTGCTCCGCCCGCGCTGGATTTCACCCACCGGCGCGAGGACGGCGCCGAGATATATTTTGTCCGCAACAAGGAAACCACCGCCTTTGCCGGCAGCGCCACCTTCCGCGCCGGCAGTCGCGCCCCGGAGCTCTGGGATCCGCGCACCGGCGCAATCGCGCGGGCCGCGGTTTTCCGCCGCACGGAAGGGGGCGTCGAAGTGCCGCTGGCGCTGGCGCCGCTCGGGTCGATCTTCGTCGTCTTCCGGGGCCCGCTGCCGGCGAGCTCCTTTGCCGCGCTCAACCCGGCGGCGACCCTCGAACGCGACGGCACCGGCACCCAGCTTGTCGCCGACAAATCCGGTACGTATAACGTGACCACCGGCGACGGTTTGCGCCGCGAGGTCAAGGTCGCGCCCCTGCCCGGCGTGCTGACGCTCGATGCCGACTGGACCGTGGAGTTTGCCTCGCCCGCCGGCGCCCCGGCGCCGCTCTCGCTGCCGCGCGTTGGGCCGTGGACGCAACTCGCCGCGCCTGAGTACATGTATTTTCCCGGCACGGGAAAATACCGGCACTCCCTCGTGCTGCCGGATGGCTGGCGCTCGCGCGCCCAACGCGTCGAGCTCGATCTCGGCCACCTCTGGGCCATCGGCGAAGTGTGGGTCAACGGCACGTCGCTCGGCGTCGTATGGACCGCGCCGTACCGGGTTGATTGCACGGCGGCGCTGCGCGACGGCCCGAACGAACTGGTTGTCGAGGTGGTCGGCACCTGGCACAACCGCCTGGTGGGCGAGGCGCGCGGGGCGGTGCCGCGCTGGACCAAGACCAACGTCACCCAATCCCAGCGCGGACTCGGGAAGGATCTCCAGTCCGGATCATGGAAGAACCTCGATCCCATCGACGCCGGCCTGTTCGGTCCGGTGCGCCTGATCCCGTTGGCGGTGCTGCGCGTGGAGTGACCGTGCCCGGCGAGCATGCCCTTCGCCCGCATTTTTTCTACCGCGGCGCCTGGCCGCAACCGATGGAGCAGATTTTTGACACCGAGGACACAGAGGACCAACCCGAGGTCACAGAGAAATGCATTTCCTCTGTGGCCTCGTGCTCGTCCTCTGTGCCCTCTGTGCCTCAAGGATTGGGCGTTCAAAATCGTCGCAAGCATGTGTTCAATCCGGATTGAAATCGGCACTCCAAAACTGACGAAAATCATGAACACCCTCCTCATTCGTATTCCGGCGAAAACCGTCCTGGTGCGGTCGGGCTTGGCTATACTCGCACTATCCTCGGCTGCTGGACAGCCGGCGCCGGAGCAATATCGCGAGCCATTCGCCGAGTCGTTTCCGATCCGCAAGGAGCAGCACCTGCAGATCAAGGCCTATGCGGACAAGCTGCTCAAGGAACGGGCGGACCAGACGCTACGCTCAGAATGAGCGCTCAGGATTGAGAATTCTCCCTGGCGAATCCGATCCCCCCATGAAACTCATTCCGCTTTTTCCATTTCTGCTCGTTAGCGTCGCCGCGATCGCGTCGACGCCGCGGCCCAACATCGTCCTCATCCTCGCCGACGATCTCGGCTACGGAGACATCTCAAGCTACGGCGGCACGGATGTGCCGACACCGCGGATCGACCAGCTCGCCCGCGAAGGCGTGCGGTTTACGGACGGCTATGTCACCTGTCCCGCCTGCGCACCCAGCCGGCTCAGCCTGATGTCGCGGCAGCCCAACGATGTCCGGTATCCGAGGTTAATGGACGTATGGATTGAGCAGAGACCGGGCCAATCGGCCGGACGGGAATCGGCCGGACGGGCGGCCGGACGGGGTCAGGCTGTTGCACGTTGCAACTGCGCGAGAGCCGAATCCGGTCGGACCAGCCAAGGAAGTTTGATATCTACCCGAAATTGGGGTGACGCGGGTGTGGAAGAAGGGACGCAAATCCGATTGCGAATGGGGATGGCCCGCCGCGTTCGCGTGGAATACGAAGGATCATTGTATCATGTCGCTAATTGCGGAAACTACCGGCGCGATGTCTTCGCGACGGCCGGAGCGGCGACCGCTTTCGAGACGACCTGGGGGAGGCGTGTGAGCGTCACGCCTGGCGGGTGCATGCGTACATGGTGATGGGGAACCATTATCACGTGGCGCTCGCGACGCCGCAG
>JACQWL010000114.1 GCA_016209255.1 Verrucomicrobiota bacterium | reverse complement strand
GATTACGAGCACGAGTAATCGCGAAACCGACGCCGCGTCCTTCCTTTCTCCCTCAACTCTCAAATCTCAGCTCTCAGCTCTCAGCTCTCAGCCCTCAGCTCTCAACCCCGTCCTCGTCGTCACCGACCCCGCCGCCTTCCTCTCCCCCCTTCCCCTCGCCGCCGCCGATCCCGCACCCGAACTCGCCGGCATCCTGGCCAACTGGGGCCTGCGCACGCTCGGCGACCTCACCCGGTTGTCGCGTGACGACATCGGCCGCCGCCTCGGCCCCGCCGGGCTCGCCCTCTGGGACCGCGCCGCCGGCGGCGCACCGCGCCCGCTGCACCCGGTCGCGCCACCGCAAACTTTCGCCGCCGCGATGGAGTTCGAAGACGAGGTCGAAACCCTCGGGCCGCTGCTCTTCATCCTGCGTCGCTTCCTCGATCGACTCACCCTCGAGTTGCGCGCCACGGTGCATGTCGCCGCCGAACTCGCGCTCACCCTCACGCTCGCCGACGGCATCCAGCACGCCCGCTCCTTCCGGTTGTCCGAGCCCACCGCCGACGCGGAGCTGCTCTTCCGCGTGCTGCATACGCACCTCGAGTCGCTGCACACCGACGCCGCCATCCGCGCCGTCGCCCTCCACGTCACGCCCGTCCGCCCGCTCGTACGCCAGCAGGGCCTCTTCGAAACGGGTCTCCGCGATCCCCACGGCTTCGCGGAAACGCTCGCGCGCATCGGCGTGATCGTCGGCTCCGATCGCGTCGGCACCCCGCAACTCGAGGACACCCACCGCCCCGATGCGGTGAAACTCGCCCCGCCCGCCGCCGTGGTTCCGCCACCGGCACCGCCACCCGTGTGGCCGCCGCTCGGGCTGCCGCTGCGCCGCTTTCGTCCGCCGCTCCCCGCCCGGCTCGAGCTCACCGCCGGCCGCCCCACGTATCTCTGGACGGAACGTTTTCACAGCGCCATCGCCACCATCCGCGGCCCGTGGCGCGGCAGCGGCGACTGGTGGCAATCCGACCGCGCCTGGCAACGGATCGAATACGACGTCGCCCTCGCCGACGGCGGTCTCTACCGCCTGCTCCTCACCGGCGACGCCTGGTTCATCGAAGGGGAGTATGATTAAAAGGACTACAGGACCAAGAGACCAAAAGACCAAGGGACCCGAGCACAGGTTCACGGTCCCTTGCCTTTTTGTCCCTTAGTCCCTGGTCCCTTGGTCCCTCATGTCCTACGTCGAACTCCACGCCCGCAGCGCCTTCAGCTTTTTGCGCGGTGCCTCGAAGCCCGAGGACCTCGCCCAACGCGCCGGCGAGCTGGAGCTGCCTGCCCTCGCCCTGCTCGATCGCGACGGGGTCTACGGCGCGCCGCGACTCCACGGCGCGGCCCGGGAAAGCAACCTCCGCGCGCGTGTCGGCGCCGAGCTCACGATGGAGGACGGCACCGTCATCCCGCTCCTCGCCGCCACCCGCACCGGCTACCAGAACCTCTGCCAGCTCATCACCGAGACAAAACTCACGGAGCGTACAGGCAACGGCGGTCGAGCCTGCCCTGAGCGAAGTCGAAGGGATCGCACCCAACTCGAGCCCCACGCCGATCCGCGCGACCGCAAACGCCCGTGCTTCGCCACCTGGGCCGAGCTCGCCCGTTACTCCGACGGCCTCATCGCGCTCACCGGCGACGAGGAGGGCCCGGTCCGCCACGCCTGGCGCACCGCCGGGGGTGAGGCGGCCGCCGCCGCGCTGCAAAAGCTGACCGCCATTTTCGGCCGTGACCGGCTCTACGTTGAACTGCAGCGCCACCGAGTCCGCGGCGAAGAGCGCGAAATCGCCTTTCTCGCCGGCCTCGCCGCCGCGCACGGCCTGCCGCTCCTCGCGACCGGCGGGGTCAACTACGCCACCCGCAACGCGCGTGGCATCGCCGACGTCTTCACCTGCCTGCGCCTGCACACGACGCTCGACGCCGCCGGCCGCCGCCTCGCCCCCAATGCCGAACGCCACCTCAAGTCCGCGGCGGAGATGCGGCAGCTTTTCTCCGATCTGCCCGCCGCGCTCGACAACTCGGTCCGGCTCGAGCAGCGCCTCGAGTTCACCCTCCGCCACCTCGGGTATCGTTTTCCCGATTACACCGTCCCACCGGGACATTCGATGGAGACCTACCTCCGCGAGGTAGCCTACGACGGCGCGCGAAACCGCTACGGCACGATCGGCGCGAAGGCCGATGCCCAGATCCAAAAGGAACTCGCGCTGATCGCGAAGCTCGGGTTCTGCGGCTATTTTCTGATCGTCTGGGACATCTGCCGGTTCGCGCGCGACCACGGCATCCTCGTCCAGGGCCGCGGCAGCGCCGCCAACAGCATCGTCTGCTACGTGCTCGGCATCACCGCCGTCGATCCGATCGCGCACGGACTGCTCTTCGAACGTTTCCTCAGCGAAGGCCGCGTCGGGGCCGACGGCCATCCGTCATGGCCCGACATCGATCTCGATCTGCCGAGCGGCGATCTCCGCGAAAGCATCATCCAGAAAATCTACGAAACCTACGCCCCGCGCGGCGCCGCGATGACCGCCAACGTCATCACCTACCGCGGCCGCAGCGCGGTGCGCGAAGTGGGGAAAGTCCTCGGGTTCGGCGACGACGCGATCGATCGTTTTTCCAGCCTCTACGCCAACGGCGATTTTCCCGAGACCCTCCAGTTGCAGCAGCAGCTCGCGCTGGCCGGCATCGCGGCGTCGCATCCGCGCGCGGGCGCCCTGGCGTCGCTCTATTGCCAGATTTACGGCCTGCCGCGCCACCTCGGCCAGCACTCCGGCGGCATGATCATCTGCCAGGGCCAGCTCGATCGCGTCATGCCGCTCGAAAACGCCAGCATGCCCGGCCGTGTCGTCGGGCAATGGGACAAGGACGATTGCGAGGACCTCGGCATCGTGAAGGTCGATTTCCTCGGCCTCGGCATGATGGCGGTGCTGCAAGACACCTTCAAACTCTGCGCCGAGCGCGGCCATCCGCTCGAGCTCTACACCATCCCGCCGGACGACCCCGCCACGTTCCAGGTCATGCAGGCCGCGGACACCATCGGCGTTTTTCAGATCGAGAGCCGCGCGCAAATGGCCTCGCTGCCGCGCATGCGCCCCGCGTGCTTCTACGACGTCGCCATGCAGGTCGCGATCGTCCGCCCCGGCCCGATCGTCGGCAACCTCGCCCACCCGCTCATCCGGCGCCGCAACCGCCTCGAAGAACCCGAGTACATCGACCCAAGCGTCGACGCGATCGTGCGGCCCATCCTCGAGCGCACGATGGGCGTGATCCTCTTTCAGGAGCAGATGCTCGAGCTTGCGATGAAACTGGCGGACTTCAGCGGCGGGGAGGCGGAGGAGCTGCGCCGCGCGATGGGCTTCACCAAGGGCAACGGCCGGCTCCAGAAGGCGCTCGCCAAACTGTGCACGGCGCTCCGGCACAAAGGACGCAACGAAGCCGTGGTCAAAAAAGTCAGCGAGTCCGCGCTCTCGTTTGCCGCCTACGGTTTTCCGGAATCGCACGCGCTCAGCTTTGCCCTGCTCGCCTACGCCAGCACATGGCTGAAGGTCCACCATCCCGCCGAGTTCACCGCCAGCCTGCTCAACAACCAGCCGATGGGGTTTTACTCGCCCGCGACGATCCTGCAGGACGGCCGGCGTCACGGACTCAGGGCCCGGCCGGTCTGCATCGTGGCTTCCGAGTGGAATTGCACCGTCGAAGGCGACGACACGATCCGCATCGGCTTGCGCTATGTCAAAGGCCTGCGCGAGTCGGCGGCGCAAGCCATGCTCGCCGCGCGCCGCGAACAGCCGTTCGCCTCGCTCGACGATTTTCTCCGCCGCACGAATTTCAATCCGGCGGAACGCCGCGCGCTCGCCGCCGTCGGCGCGCTCAACGCCTTCGCTCCGCACCGCCGCGCCGCCCTGTGGCAGGTCGAGGCCGCCTGGTCGGAGGACGAGGCGTTGTTCCGGGGGTTTGCCGTCGATGACGGCAAACCCAGTTCCCCGCTCGCGCCGATGACGTTGCCCGAGCGGTTCCGCGCCGATTTTCGCGGCCTCGAACTCACGGTTGGCGTGCATCCCATGGCGCTGGCACGGCCGCAGCTCACCGACGCGTGGCGCGCCTCCGACCTGCCGCTCGGCCGCGACGGCGAGCGCGTGACGATCGTCGGATCGGTCATCTGCCGCCAGCGGCCGGGCACGGCCAAGGGGTTTGTTTTCATCAGCCTCGAGGACGAAACCGGCATCGCCAACGCGATCGTGCACCCGCAGGTTTTCGAGCGGCAACGGCTCGTGATCACGCAGGAGCCCGCGCTGCGCATCACCGGCAGACTGCAAAACCAGCACGGCGTAATTCACGTGAAGGCGGAAAAGATCGCCGCCCTGGCCGGAACCGTGCTGCCGGCCCAGGCCTCGCACGATTTCAGGTGATTCGCAGGAGTTTCCGCGCGTTTTCGTAGAGGAGTTTTCGTTCGACGGCCTTGCTTGGCGCCAGCCGCCGAATCAACGCAATCTGCCATGCTCAAAATGCATCAACATCGGGACGCCATATTCCTGCGCCAGCTCCGCGAGGATTTCCATGTAACGGGAATCGCAGGGAACCAGAGATTTCTGCTCGCCGATCCCGATCGCACCCAGCTTGAGATACTTTTCGACCTCCTGACGTGCATCCGGCAAATCAGCCCGGGCGTTGGCGAAAAAATAGAATCGCCCAGGATGGGCCCGGACGCACTCGAGCACCTCCGCGTTGAGGGACATGCTCGAACTCGGGTTGCCCGTGCCGTCGCCACCCGGCAACAGCACGGTTGTCGTGATGCCAATCGCCGCCTGATGGAGCAGCAGGTTGTCGTCCGGCCGCCCCACGTACCGGTGATGCTGGTGGATGTCGATGACCGGCTCCGCCGCGGCGGAAACGGCGCGCGTCGACTGCACGACCCAGGCGGAGCCGAGCAGGACGCCGGACGTCCGGAGGAACTGCCGGCGGGACAGGACTTGAGGAATTCGGCGCGGAGACGGGGCTTTCATCATGAGTTCATGCCGGCCATCCGGAGTTTAGAACCGGCCGGTGATACCGCCGATAATCTTCGTGTGGAACAAACGCTGGCGGGTCACCCGGTCCGGATAGGCGGAATAAATCGTGTCGAGCGGCTCGGAGAAAATATTTTCCAAGTCGAGGAAAAGGTTCAATCCCCTCGAGATGGTATAACGCGATTTCCAGTTCCACGTGGTCTTGGCCTTCTGGTACTGCACCAGTGCCGCAGTGGTCGAATTGCTGGTCAAGTACTCGCCGCGGTAATTTGCCTGCAATCGCAGATCCAGCCTAAATCCGCGGAAGCTGAGACCGACGTTGGCTGTCTTGTCCAGGAAGCCCGGCAGAGTTCCACCCGCGCTGCTGGTCGGCCCGGTCGTGAAAGAG
>JACQWL010000123.1 GCA_016209255.1 Verrucomicrobiota bacterium | reverse complement strand
CTTCTGGCACCCGCGCCTGTTCGGCGCCGACGCGCTGCGTGGCGCGACTTAATCCGGCAGGTTTGGGGCGCCGATCCGTTGCTGTGTCCGCTTTGCTCCGGTCTCTTGCGCCGGATCGCCGTCGTCGAAACGAAGGCCGACATCCTGGCGATCCTCCCGCCGCTCGGTTTCGCCCGGCCGCATGACCGCCCGTTCGCCCACGGTCCGCCCGGTCCGGAGGTCACGGTGTAGGTGGCGGCCGATTCCGGCGCCGCCTATCCGGTCGACCCTCTCCCCCGCAAGTCGCGGCTGCCGTATCCGCAACCACGTGACGAGCACTTGCGCTATCGCGTGCGAGCGGTGGCACCCGGGGAGGAGTTCGACCAGACGGGATTTGAGTGGCCGCCAACGCCGGAAGCGGCGACCGAGGCAGCCGGACAGAGGCAGTTGTTCAGCGACGATTACGTCCAGCCGGACGCATCCGACCAGGAACCCGTCTTCTGGTCCGACGCCAATTCGGAAGACTTGGGTTTTCGCGACCCGCGAAAACCTGACGACTTCGTTCAACCCGACGCGGTGGAAGCAGTTTGAAGACTCGCCCGTTGACAGCGGGCTGGCGGCGGCTTTGCCTCTCGGCATCGTGACCGCCGCGATCGAATCGGTGCTTTCCGTCAAGCACCCTGCCGGTGCCGACCGAGTCCTCGCTCGTCTGCCCTCAGATCAGCATCTCCAAGCGGTTCGTGATGCAAGAAGGCGAAGGGGCTCCCCGTGGGCTTGGGGGACTACGGCGGCGCCTTGGATTCTTAACCGGCCATCTTAAACCCCTCCCGACGAAAATCCGATTTCCTATCAGTAATCTCTCGTGGCCTGGGCCCAGGGATTGGACCGGAATGATGATATTGTGGAGCGCGTCGAAGCCAAGGGGCGGCGCGCGCGTCGCCGGAGGTTGGCGGGAGCTTCGAGTGCCCTTGGGCTCCTCTTGTTGGCCGGCATTGCGTTCCAGACCGCCCGCACGAATCATGATCCGGGCGATCCTGCTGCACGTTCAACCGCTCTGGTGGTGCTCCCGGACCAGCAGACGCTTCCAGACGGCACCGTCGTTGAATTGAAGGATGGCGCCCGGATTGACGTGCGTTTTGGATCGGAGAGGAGCGATGTTCGCCGCGTGTTCCTTGAAAACGGCGAAGCTCACTTCGCGGTCGCGAAGGATCCAACGCGTCCATTCATTGTCACGGTGGCCGGCGTCGAGGTTCGCGCTGTCGGCACAGCGTTCGCGGTAGGGCTCGACCAGCGCGAAATCGCGGTTCTCGTGACGGAAGGTCAGGTCGCAGTTGAACGCACAATCGCCCCCCCAGCAGGTGTCGCCGTTGAACGCTCCGGGGTGACGCTCGATGCCGGCAAACGCCTCGTCGTCGATCTCGCGGCCGCCAATGTGGAACTGCCAGCCCCGGAATCGATCGCGGCGATCGAATTGGCAGCTCACCTCTCGTGGCGAGCGCCCCGAATACGGTTCTCGAATACGCCGCTCTTCGAGGCGGTGGCGATTTTCAATCAGCGCAACTCCGAAAAACTCGTGATTGACGAGGCACTGGCGGAACTGCGAATCGGCGGTGTCGTGCGCGCGGACAACACCCGGACGTTCCTTATTTTCCTGAAAAACGAATTTGGCATCGAGCCCACAGCGGGACCTGGTGGCACGATTCAACTCCGCCGGCGCTAGTCATCCGCCATCTGCATCGCGTCCGTCGGCGTGCACCCCGGCAACCTTTGCCCGCCAAAGAGGGGAAGAAATTCCAGAACAGGCTTTGCACGCGGAGTGTCACGCGGTTGCCGTATACTTGCCGGCCCTCCGCGGAGAATCGAGCGATCCGGGGCGAAGAGGCGGCGTGAAGGGCGAGGAACAGTTCCGGTCGGCGCGACTGGAAATTTCGGACAATTCTTTAGGTATTTTTTCCCGGATGTCGTCTTCGATCATATGAGACCCCACCGAGCGAATTCTTTCCTGCACCGCCTTGGCATGTGCCTTATCTGGGTGACGGCAGGCGTCCTTCTTAACGGATCAACGAACATCCTGCTGGCCCAAGCGCCAACCAATGCCGCCAGATCCTTCGATATCCCGGCCACCACGGCCGACAAGGCGCTCCCGCAATTCTCGGATCAATCTGGACGGGAGGTTCTCTTCGGCCAATCCACGGCGACGAAGGTTCGCACGAACGCGGTCAAAGGCGTCTACACGCCGCGTGAGGCGCTGAATGTTCTGCTCGAAGGGACCGGGTTGGTCGCCCCAGCAGACGAAAAAACTGGGGCCTTCAGCATTTCCCGTAGCTCCGACCCAAACGCCCGCCGGGCGGCGCTCACAACGGCAAGCGACCGCCCGAATCAAAGCGCACCAACGGCAAGTCCAACGACAAACGCTGACAGCCTCCAATACGGGACAATCGCGGGGCAGGTTTACAACCCCGCCACGGGCGCGAATCTCGAAAAAGCGCGGATTACGGTGGATGGCACGACTCTCGAGACATTTACCGATTCCGGCGGCAAGTACCGACTGACCAATGTCCCCGCCGGGACCGTGAAAGTGAAGGCGTTTTACACCGGGCTGGCCCCGCAGACCAATCAGGTCACGGTTGTGCCCGACCAGACCGTCCAACACAACATTGCCCTCGCAGGATTTCAGCACAAAGGCGATCCGGACGGCGCAATCACCCGATTGGAGAAATACGTCGTCTCGTCGTCGAAGGAGATGGATGGCGCCGCCATCGCCATCAACGAACAGCGTTTCGCTCCAAACGTGGTCAGCGTCGTTGCGGCCGACGAGTTCGGTTCGATGGCGGAAGGCAACGTCGCAGAATTCATGAAGTTCCTCCCGGGTGTGACCATGAACGTCGGCGAAAGCGGCGACGCCAACACGGTTTCAATCAACGGTGTGCCCGCGGCCAATGTTCCAATCACCGTCGGCGGCTTTGACCTCGCCAGCGCGAACCAATTTTTCGGAACGGGAACCGGGCGCGAGGTGAATCTCGATCAGGTTTCCCTCAACAGCATCGCACGCATCGAGGTAGCCTATACGCCAACTCCCGAGGTGACCGGATCGGCCCTCGCTGGATCGGTCAATATGGTTCCGCGCAGTGCGTTCGAGCGTTCCCGGCCCGAGTTCTATCGGAACCAGTTACGGTGTCCCACCCAGCGCGACTCTCCGTGGTCCGAGGTCACCTCGGGCAACGCGCATTGCATCGGCCAAGCGCGCCCGCGGCGCAGGCCAAAAGAGCGCCAAGCGCGATAGACGACAGATGAGGGTGATCGGCCCGCATTCTGAGTTAGCCGCCAACGTGGCGGCCTTGCGCCGCCGCTTCGCGCGGCGAGGCAAGAACCAAGCGGGAACTTCCAATGTTGGAAATGACTACATTGGAAGTTCCAATATTGGAATTGACCAACTTGGAAGTTCCTGCTTGATTGATGTCCACCATGACCTCCTCCCCCAATCCCTTTCACTTCGGCAGGGCGGTCTCCGGCGCAGACTTTTGCCCGCGGCCGAAACTCGAGGCGGCCCTGCGCGAGAAACTGCGGGCCGTCCAGAACACGCTCGTGCAAGGCGACCGCCGGATGGGCAAGACATCCCTGATTCGGCGGGCGTCCCAGAACCTGCCGGGCTACCATGAGATATACGTCGATTTGTTCGGCGTCCGCACAATCGACGCGGTGGTCAAGCGCTTCGCCACGGCGATTGCCGAGGCCAATCAGACCACGAAGTGGGGCACGGCCGTCGGCCAGGCGCTTTCCTTTGTGAGCGTCGCCTTCAGCAAGGGCGGCTTCACCCTCACCTTCAACCCGGCCCGGCCGATCACTCTTGGGGCGCTGCACGAGGCCTTCGCTCTGCTCAAGGGCGAGCGCGACGGCAAGTGGGTCGTCATCCTCGACGAGTTTCAGGAGATACTGAAGTTCTCCGAGGAACCGGAACGCCTCGCGGTGATCGCCCAATTACGTTCCAGCGTCCAATTCCTGACGGCCACGCCCGTCATCTTTGCCGGCTCGTCCCGTAACCTGATGCACGGGGTTTTTAACCACCCGCAAAGCGCGTTTTTCAAGGCGGCGGTCACCCTCGACGTCGGCCCGCTGGAACGCGACGCGTTCAGCGACTGGATTTGCGAGAAGTTCACGGCGGGCAGCCGGCGAGTGAATCGCGCGACGCTGGAGCGCATTTTCCAGCTCGCGTCCGACGTTCCCGGCGATGTCCAGCAGTTCTGCTCGGCGATTTGGGAGGTCACCGCACCGGGGCAAACGTTCGGCGAAGATTCGATTCCCCGCGCGCTGGAGCGGATTTGGGAGGAGGAACAGCGCTCGAACGAGGACATTGTGAGCAAGCTCACGGCGTTGCAACAACGCAGTCTCGTGACGCTGGCCGCGAACCCCGATTTGACGCCGACCGCCGGAGAATTTGTTGCGAAGGTGGGCGCCGGCGCGCAAGGCGGCTCCATCTTCAAGGCATTTGAGCGCCTGGCCGAACAGGGCGTGTTGATGAAAAAGGGGACGAAATACCACTTCGTGAACCCGTATTTCCGCGAGTGGGTGAAATACCGGTTTGCGGTGGATGCCGCGTAAGCGGACCCCGGGTCTGAACTCCGTCCGCTGGCGAATTATCCCAATAGAATTAAGGTCTCTCCCCTTTTTTTAAAAAGACGCCTAAGCAACAGGATGAATGTCACCGCCCCCCAGCCGATGTCGCAGATTCTAGAATCACGGCGAAGCCCGCCGCCCCACCGCCCAATTTGCCGTTATGTTCAATGCGCCATCTACCAAGATACCCCCGACACATAGGATTGATAGCCCTGTTTTCAAAGTGGTGGGCCCACTGGGATTCGAACCCAGAACCAAAGGATTCAAGTTAGCGCGCCTTTCGACGCTTCTTGGACTATGTCTCCACCCACGGCTCGCCCGTTGCGGGTGTCGGGGGTTTCTGCGGTAATTAAGGAGGCTGAACCCCTCCGCTAGTCTCTACACCTTCCGGCAGTGCACTGCCGGCTCGGCTCGGCGTTGCCACACCCACATGGGCGACAGGTTTCACCGAATTTCCCCAAATCCCGGCGGGGGTTTCCCGTCCGCCGGCACCATTGATGAGTCCTCTGCTCTAACCGTTGAGCTATAGGCCCAGATCCAAATTCAAAGAACACGGCAGGATTGGACGAGTGGCTCCGGCGGTGCAAGCGCACATCGCACCGGCCACCAAGTGGTCGTTTGCTCGCTCCCTCTTTCAGCTCCCTCCTCGTTGCCGTCGCCGCCGTCGCTTGCTGGATTCCCGCCAGACGTGCGGCAAAGGTGAACCCCATCGCGATGCTGAGTTGCGAGTGGACTGGACATGACGCGGCCTTGTGCGAGCACATCACGAATTTGTCTGAAAGGCCTCCATGCGGCGGGATCCCGCCTGGTATCGACCCAGCTTTCTTTCACCTTCTGAACGATGCATTCTTCACCCACAAGCGGCAGGAGCCGATCCGCACGTTGCGTGGTGCTCGGCAAACACACCGACATTAGGCGCCTTGCGGCTCAGACGACGTGCAGACCGCGGCTATGTCTAAGAACCCGCCCTTCGGCGGGAATTTTTGATGGTGTATGGGACCCTTGGTTAATTTTCGTGAAGCAGTCTTTCAATTTGTTGGTATCCCGCGTCCGTATCGATCAGCTCATGCGGCGTCCGTCCGCCGAGTTGCGGGTGTGGCTGTCTTAGCCAATTGCTCACGGCAACCGGGTTGCCCAGAATCTGGTTCGGTTGTTCCACCAATGCTCCCCACCGGGTGGCGGCAATGGCCTCAGTGCTGTCGCTCGGAGTGAATCCGGAGCGGTCGACGAGGTGGTTCCGAAGCCGCGCTGCCTGGTCCTCCATCGAGGAATGCGACTGAAAGTCGATTTCCTGATTTCCCAGTGCGCTACGCTTTTTAGCAGCAACGGCGCCCCAGTCGCGATGGCCATTGGTCGCGGCGATGGCATCCAGACACTGGCTGTGCCGGAGGGTAAGGCCGTCCTGCAATTTTAGGTAGGCTCCGAGCGCTTCGGCTTGGGCTTTGAGAAGATCGATTTCGTTGATCATGGGAAAAGACAGGCTGTTTGCGGGTTAAGATTACCGGGAGCAGTGCGCGTCGGCTCGCTACGCCGCAACGATACCACCCGTCGGCGTGAGTTGCGACGTCGGCAAATTGCCGGCGGTGACCTTCCGGCCCAACAGCGACGGCACGATCCGGCGAGTGTCTTCGGCGTAAAACGCCGCCGTCACCTGCACGCTGGAGTGGCGCAACGCCGTCGACGCCGCATAGATCCCGTAACCCTCGGTCAGCAGTCGGCCGAATTCCTTTCTCAACGTGTGGATTGGGGACTTCGTCTTGACGCCCTTGCCGCGCAACCAGCCACACAGGTCTGCAAAATCTTTCTCCGCTCGGTAATAACGGTAGCTGGTCGTGTTCTTCGGCGCATTGGCTGAGCGGATGACGTACACATCGTCGAGTTGGCGCAGTGCCAACAACTCCGAGATCAGCTCATAATCCTTTGGTTGCGGGTTCAACTCCCGCAGGGCCCACCATGGTTTTTCCGCGGACTCACGTCTCGCCGACCAATTTAGGCGCCTGGTCCTCCAACGAGTGCGGGAGAGCCGCCTCTTACGCGCGGACAATGCGAGTGCGGGAGGACTTCGATTTTCCGCCGCGTCGCGGCGGATTAAGGAGTTTGTCGACCCGGGCGGTTCGCAACGCGGCGAAATATTCGAGTTTGTTCCGCTCACTCAATCCCAGTCCGACAAACTCCTGGGCGAAGATTAGCGTTTTCTCCTGCGCGGTCTTTGACTTAATTCCACCGATCATGAAAACCCGCCTGCCGCCCTGCCGCCGCTTTCTGCTCGTGACGCTGCTCGTCGTCCTGGGCCGCCCGACATTCGCCGCCGACCAGCCCAACATCCTCTGGCTGACCAGCGAGGATCACGGGATCGAGATGGGCTGCTACGGCGACGCCCTCGCCCGCACACCCAATGTGGACGCGCTCGCGGCCAAAGGCATGCTTTTCAAGCACGCGTGGTCCGTCCATCCAGTCTGCGCGCCCGCCCGCAGCGCCATCATCTCGGGGCTGTATTCCACCAGCAGCGGCAGCGTCCACATGCGGTCGATGGTGCCGATGCCGGCCGGCGCGAAGATGTACCCGCAGTTCCTGCGCGAAGCGGGTTACCACTGCACGAACAACAGCAAGGAAGATTACAGTCTCCGGAAGCCGGCGGGCACGTGGGACGATTCCTCCGCCAGCGCGCACTGGCGCAACCGGCGCGCGGGACAACCCTTCTTCGCCATCTTCAATTCCACCCGGAGCCACGAGAGCCAGATTCGCACCCGGCCGCACCGGCAAATCGCCAGCCCGGCCGCGATCCGCGTTCCGGCCTATCATCCCGACACCCCCGAGGTCCGCCAGGACTGGGCGCAATACTACGACAAGGTCAGCGAGGCCGACGCCGACGCGGGCGCGCGGCTGAAGGAGATCGAGGCCGCCGGGCTCGCGGCCGACACGATCGTTTTTTACTATGGCGATCACGGCAGCGGGATGCCGCGCAGCAAACGCTGGCCCTCCAACTCCGGACTGCATGTGCCCATGGTGGTTTTCTTCCCGGATAAATGGCGGCACCTCGCCCCGAAGGAATACCAGCCCGGTGGCAGATCGGACCGGATGGTGAGCTTCGTCGATCTTGCGCCCACCGTGTTGAGCCTTGCCGGCGTCCGCCCGCCCGCCGGGATGCAGGGCCACGCGTTCGCCGGCCCGCATCAAACGCCGCCGCCACCGTTCCTCTACGGCGCGCGCGGCCGGATGGACGAATGCCAGGACTCGGTGCGCAGCGTGACCGACGGCCGCTACGTTTACCTGCGCAACTATTATCCGCACGTCTCGCAGGCGCAGCACGTGGATTATCAATTCCAGACACCCACGACCCGCATCTGGCGCGAATGGTACGACCAGCGCAAAACCAACGCGGCGCAGTCCCTCTTCTGGCAAACACCCAAGGCGCCCGAGGAACTCTACGACCTCCAGACCGACCGCGACGAAGTGAAGAACCTCGCCGGCTCTCCCGCCCACCGCGCCATCCTCGAGAAACTCCGCGCGGCGCAGCGGGCCCACGTCACGCAGGTCCGCGATGTGTGCTTCCTGCCGGAGGGCGAAATCCATTCCCGCTCCCAGGGCAGCTCGCCCTACGACATGGCACGCGACGACGCGAAGTATCCCTTCCAGCGCATTTTCGACGCCGCCGACCTCGCGTCCAACCTCGATCCTGCCGCTCTGCCGCGGCTCACCACGCTGATCGCGGATGCCGACAGCGCGGTGCGTTACTGGGCCGCCCTCGGCTTCCTCATGCGCGGCCCCAATGGCGTGACCCGCGGCCAGGGTGAGTTGCGCACTGCCCTGACGGACAGCTCGCCGTACGTCCGGATCGTCGCGGCGCAGGCGCTGGCGCAGCACGGCCCGGAGTCCGACCTGCCCGCCACGCTCGCCCTGCTCGGCGAACTCGCGCCGCCGGAACGCAACGGTGTCTTCGTCGCCATGTCCGCGCTCAGCGCGATCCAGGCCCTCGGCCCGAAAGCCGCGTCGCTCCGGGAACTCGTGCGAACGATGAAGCCGGCAGGACCATCGCCCGATGAGCGCTTCAACTCCTATGTCCCCCGGCTGATCGCCAACATCGCCCCGCCTCCGCCCGGCTCCGCCGACTCGTCGGCGGCCAAGGCCAAGGGGAAAGGGAAGAAAAAGAAGAACGCCGAGAAGTGAGGCGGCGCAGCTCGCGGCAGCGGGCGAAACGCATTAAACTGAATTCAGCATTCCTGATGTAGCCCGCTGCGTAAGCGGCGGGACGAATGGTTGCCGTACTGACATTCGGTCCCCGCGCTCACGCGCAGGGCTACGG
>JACQWL010000122.1 GCA_016209255.1 Verrucomicrobiota bacterium | reverse complement strand
TTGGCGGGTGGAAGTAGGCGTGGGGACGCAATCGGTGGGTCAGCTGCCAGGCGCGATTTCGCTGTGGAATATAGATTGCGGGCAAGCGCGGAGTTAGTGAACGTGTTCACCGTGGACCCTGCTGCACACCCCGTGATCACACTGGAGGCCATCGCTGCGCGGGCGGGGGTGGCGAAGGCCAGCGTTTCATACGCGCTGCGCAACCACCCAAAAATCCCCGACGCCACCCGCCAGCGCGTCCAGCAAGTGGCGCGCGAACTCGGCTACCGGCCGAATCCGCGCGTCTCGACGCTTATGGCGCACATTCGGCGGGCGCACGTGCGCGAACACGCGGAGCGCATTGCGTTTGTGTGGGTGCATACGAGCCGCGCGGAGGCGAAGCGCGATTCGTTCCTGCGGCTCGTCTATCGCGGAGCCGGTGAACGCGCGCACCAGATGGGTTTCAAGCTGGAGCAGTTCTTCACCGGCGATGCCGGCATGACCAATCAGCGACTGGAGCAAATCCTGCGGGCACGCGGGATCGTCGGCGTCGTGTTTTCACCGGTCATCACCAGCGAGACCGCGCTGCACCTGGCGTGGGACTGGCGGCATTTCGCCGCCGCCGTGATCGGCAATGTGACGTGGACCCCGGAACTGCACCATGCCGGTCACCACCATTTTCTCGCGATGCGGCTGGTGCTGCTGGAACTCGGAAAGCTCGGCTGCCGGCGGCCGGCAGCCCTCGTCGAGACCACCAGCAACGACCGCGGCAAGCACGCGTGGGAGGCGGCGTTCCTGGCCCACCATCCGGTTCCGGCGGCCGCGCGATCCTTGGTGCGAGTGCTGGCGCGCGACGACACTTCGGACGTGGGCGCGTGGGTGCGAAGAGCCCGGCCCGATGCGTTGATCGTCAGCACCACGGACCTGCTCGATCTGCGCATGGTGCGCGCCACGGCACGGGCGATGCGACTGCCGATTGTCACTCTCTATTGGACGGAGCAGACTCCGCGCGGAATCGGCGGCATCGATCAGTGTTACGATCGTGTGGCCGGCCACGCGGTCGATCTGGTGGTGGCGCAACTGAACTCAAACGAGACCGGAGCGCCGGACCTGCCGCGCATCATGCTGTTTCCCGGCCGATGGATTGAGCCCAATACAAGCTGACCGTGTATTGCGAGACCGCTGACAAACGGGCGAATTATAAATCTGGTTTTTGAACTCCGCTGACTGCGCCGTAGAATCAGCGGCTTTCCCAATGGAAGGTTTCCAAAACAAATCCGGACTGCGGGACCAGTAGGAATGTGCAATTGCGGTCGGCCAGGTTGCCGACGCTCGGGGTTGCTCGGCTGCACGGGCTCGTTGGCCCGTGCGCCTCGCAACCCGAGCGACGGCTGGGCCGTGCGCGGGCGGAAAGCCGACGCGGACGGTGGCTCGCTGCGCTCACCACCGACCGCTCCCGGCCCCGCTCGCCGATTCATCGTCTTCGGCGCTCCTCGGGATCCAGCGGCTCGATCCGAATTCCCCGCACGAGCGCGTGGTAAGACCGCTGCGTCGCTTCGGCGGAAAAATCCCGCGGTGCGACCCGGACCATCCGGGCCTCAGCCGCCGCTACCGACTTGTAGATTTCCACGAGATTCTTTCCGGTGACGGTAACGCGATGAGAGACGAACGTGAGTTCCAGGACGGTTTCATCCGTCTTGAGTGAAAGCTTGAGCAGGGACGCATACGGCAGCGCGATTTGCTCTTGGGGCGAGTGCAGTCGAAGGAAGACGGCGGGCATTTCCCGGGACTCGAGGCAGCCGGGATTCGGAATCGATGCCACCTTGCCCGGCTTTCGTGGATCCTCGTCAATCATAGGCGAATTCTCATCCCTGGCGTCCGTTGCGTTGGACGCGTCGCATGATGTCAGATGGGATCGACCGCCGGCGGAAGCGGCGCGACCTTGGGTGCGACGGCTATTGCCACGCTGGCGGCGACTTCGTTGGCGGGCGCGGCGATTGGCGACGGCCGTCGCGCGTGCATCGCGATGCACGCGTGAACGTGGCGAAGATGACGCCAGCCGCGGGCCAGCACGGAGCGTAAATCCATTCCCATCTCCCGCTGGCGCTCGAATTCCAGCGCCGACATCCGCGCCTCGCTTTTCAACCCGGCGGCATCGAGGAACGCCTCGCGGTCGGGCACAAAGACGCGGATGGCCTCGCGCCCGCGCGTGGCCGAGACATACAAGCCCTCGCGCGACATCGCCCCGACGAGAAACACTTTGTCTACGGTAAGGCCTTGCGCGGCGTGGGAGGTCAGCGCGTAGCTGTGGACGATTTGACGTGTGCGCAAACGGGAGCCGTCGGGCAGCACTAACGCCCGTCGGGCGTGATGGATTGGACGATGACGGTGGTGCCGTTGGCGAGGCGACGAGTTTTCCCATCAGGCGTTTCGACCACGCTGACGGATCGCACGCGCACTCGTTCGCCGGCCGCGATGGGCAACGGGCGTTCCTCGCAGACGGTCCACGTCGCACCGGATTGCCGGGGCGAGACGGAAGTTTCCACACCGCCGTGCGCGACAATGAGCCGGCGCTTTTCTTTGCGGACGACGCGCAACTCGTCGCCCTTCGCAAAGTGTTTCGTCGCCTTGTGCGCTACGAGCACATCGCCGGGCTGATAGAGCCGCGCATCCTTGTGCTGGGCCTTGGTCCAGTCCTTGGCTCGGAGCGAGTGGAACGTGTGATCGGTGCCCGTGAGTTGGCCAGCGGCACGGAGCTTTTCGCGGGCGTGGGCGGTGAGGGCGTCGATTTCGGCCCACGTGGGCGCGACCATGAGCGCGGTTTTCTTGCGTTCGACGGAGCCTGATTTCGTGCGGACAGATTTCGTTTCCTGTGCGGCGGCAAGCCATTCGTTGACCATTTGCACCCGGCGCGCGGTGGGATTTTCGACTTCGACCACGGCGCCCATTGCATCGAGCTTCTCCAAGCCTTCGCCAACTTTTCCGGCAGCGAGCGCCTCAGCCGCGACGCGATAAGCCGGGTTGACTGACTGGCGGCGCACCTCGCGCAGTTCGGCGACGGTGATTCGTGATTCGCGTTCCACGATCCGTGCCGCATCGCCGGCCTCGACGCTCTTGTGCTGGCCCGAATCGCCGACGAGCACAAGGCGTGCATGATGTTGTTCCGCTAGATCGACGACGGCCTTGAGCTGGCGCACAGACAGCAGGCCATATTCGTCGATGACGACGGCTTTGTGGTGGATGGAGGCTTGCAAGGCCGGATCGATCAAGAGGCGTTGCACGGTCTGTGTTTGCTGCAACGCCGCGCCGGCGGCCAGCCGCCCGGCTTGCGTCTGCTCCGCGCCATCGCGCTGCAGAATCTCCACGGCCTGCGTGCTCGGAGCGAAGCACGCCACCTCGCGTTTGACGAGTGCCATGCTCTCGATGGCGCTCGCGAGGGTGTGTGTCTTGCCGGTGCCGGCCTTGCCGCGTAGCACCACGGCGCGGTCGCCGGAGGCGAGCATCGTTCTGACAGCGGTCCGTTGATCGGCGGAAAGATTGGCGGCATCGCGGTCACGCAGGTGTCCCAGCTCCGGCATCGTGCCGGCCTTGGCGTCGAGCTTTGTGATGAGGCTGTGTTCAAGTTCGAGAGCGGCGCGCGTGCTGACGTTGCCATCGGCGTGAAGCAAGCCACTCGATTTGGCGTGAATCGCCTCTTTGATGGCCGCGAGCGCGTGCTGGCCGTAGCTCTGGCGGACGGCCTCGGCGGTCAGCTCGTGAACCGGCACGACGGTCTTGCGCTCAAACACGTGTTCGGTCGCACGTGCGACAGCGGTTGAAAGCACTGCGCGTTCGGGTGCGGCCGGTCTGGGCTTGTCGCGGAGCGCGTGGAGGTGGCGCAACTCCTCGGTGCTGACTTGCGCGAACTGACGCTGGCGCACCTCGTCCGGCGTCAGCTCGTTTTGCTTCTTCGCGCGGTTCGCGCGCACGACGACGGCGATTTCGTCGCGGGAAAGTTCCCGACCGAGTTCCGCCTCGCGGACGGCGATGGCGCGGTCGCGCTCGGCGGCTCGCTTCGAGAACCGTTCGAGCAAATTCGAGGAGATTCCAGCAAGTTCGAAGCCGTGCTCCCGGCGCTCGATGGCGTAGCCGAGCTTTTGGACCTCGCGAGCGAGGGCATTGCGGTAGACCTCCGTGAGATACCGGGCGCGTTCGAAGATATTCGAGGATTCGAGGGCGAGCAGCCGGGAACTCGAATTTTCTCGAACGACATTGAACACGAAGGCGTGCGAATGCAGGTGCGGGTCGAGGGCACGGCTCTCGCCGTGGCGGAAGACCGCCGCGGCAATTTGACCGCTGATTACGTAGCGTTTGTTGATGCCCCGCCCGTCTTGATGACAGGCGAGGGTTTCCAGTTCCCGCAGGGCCTCCGTCACCGCGACCTCGTGGGCCGCAACGAGCCGGGCGTCGCTACCGACGAAGGCCTGGATCGAGACCGACTTGGGGGCGTTGAAGGTCGCATCGTAGCCGGCGCGGCGGGCGGCGGCCATCCGCTCCGTCAGTTGCTCGCCGGTGGCTGCGTGATGATTGCTGGCGACGCGTTCGAAGGCCGCGTCGGAAATCGTCGCGCCCTCGACCAAACCGACCGTCTCGCAGAGCTGACCGAAACACTGGCCCTCGACCTTCATGCCCTGCGAATAGTAATCCGCCTGCCGAAGATATTCACCCAGAGCGTGACTGAAAATCTTACATGTTCGAATGGTCAACATGACCCACCTCCACTCAATCCCAACGAACTCACCGAACATGAAATCGAACAACTCAAACTACGAATCACACATTCAACCCACTCATCAAAGTGAAAGAAGACGAAACGACTAAACCTCAACGAATGAATCAACTCATCAAAACAAGAATTAAGAACCTCAATCAATTGAAGTATCCAAAGACTCAATCGAAGCAAAAGCCTCAATGAACTGAAACTGTTCACGTAAAATAAAAGAAAAGCATAGTGAAGGACACCAACGTCCAAGCCTCGCGGCTTAGACCATGGCAAGACCCCACCCATTGCGCTCCAAGGTCGCTCCGAATATCGTTCCAAAATGACTCCTTCGCTACCACCTGCAC
>JACQWL010000156.1 GCA_016209255.1 Verrucomicrobiota bacterium | reverse complement strand
GCCTCAGTGTGTTCGATGATCTTGGCCGCGGTCTCAGCCGCCTGGAGCGTCCGGGCTATTGGCAAAACCGCGGCGGTTTTGCTTTTAACCCGCATGTACTCGCAGAAAACGCAGAAACACCGCCATGTCCATTGTCGGCCAAGCGTGAAAACCTACCAGAGTGTGAAAAATGCGGGTTAGCGGTTAAAAACTGTCTTGGTTCATTTGGTTGCGGCTCCGCCGCGCTGGGTAATCCGCGGTGAAAGTACTTTATCCGAATCCTTTGCTTGGGACTCCGCCACGGTGCGAAATATCCCGGCTCGGGGCGCCAGCGGTGGCTCGACGCAGCCGGGTTCCATTGTCACCGTCTTCCCATGCCCGTGCTCGCTGAGAAATTTCTGCAGGCCTTCATCCCGCTCTTCGTCGCCATCGATCCGATCGGGCTGGCCGCGATTTTTCTCGGACTGGGGCGGGACGTGTCGCAGGCGCAACGCCAGCACATCGCGCGACAGGCGACGCTCACCGGCGGAGCGGTGGCGCTGATCTTTCTTTTTCTCGGCGCGTACATTTTCGCGGCGCTCGGCATTTCGGTGAGCGATTTCCAGATCGCCGGCGGACTCATCCTTTTCATCCTGGCGGCGCGCGACCTCGTCCAGTCGGCCGCGGAGCCGGAAAAAATGCCGCCCGATTTCGGCGTCGTGCCGCTGGGGATGCCGCTGATCGCCGGACCGGCGCTGATCACGACCCTGATCCTGCTCGCGCAGACGCTGGGCGTGACCATCGCGCTGGCGGCCCTGGTCGCCAATCTCGTGCTGGTCGTGCTTGCGTTTGCCTTCAGCGACAAGCTCGGCCAGCTGATCGGGGCGACCGGGATGCGCGCCATTTCGAAGATCGTCTCGATGCTGCTCGCCGCGATCGCGGTGAACATGATCCGGCAGGGGTTGGCCGCGTAGCGTGCCGCTACGCGGAAGCTCCAAGCTCCAACATCCAAGCTCCAATAAAATGCACCCAGGCCGCGAAACCATTGTTGGCCGCAAAGAGGCGCAAAAAGTATCCGTCCGGCCGCCGAGCATTGTCCGCGCGCCTATAGGCGCCTTGAGGGCCTTGCCCGCCCTCCGATTTTTGCGCCTTTTTGCGGCCATTCCCCCTCCGTCTCCTTTGGTTGCGGCGTGCCGCGCCGGGAAATATCCAGGGTAGGTGCTTTGCTGCGCAGCCGGCGAAGCTGGTGAGCAGATCGGCGTAGATCTTGGCGCTTGCGAGCAGCTCCTTCACCTTCGCGCTCTCGTCGACGGCGTGCTCCTTCCGGCCGCCGGGACCGTAGCCCGCGGTGGGGATTTTGAGTTCGCTGGCGAAAAAATGCATGTCGTTGAACCCGGTCGAGACGTTGAAGACCGTCGGTTCCCGCCGCACCCGGGCGACGCTCGCCGCCACCGCGCTGAAAAACGGATGGGTGGGCGGCGTGAAGCACGCGAAGTTCTCGGAGATCTTCCGCACGCTGATCCGGCACCCGGGCACGGTGCGGGCCGCGGCCGCCAGCGCCGAGCGCAGTTCGCGTTCGGCGGCAGCGTGGTCTTCCACAGCCAGCACGCGGCGGTCGATGGTGAAGCTGGCCTGACCCGGCACGGTGTTGATCTTTGCGCCCTCGCCGCTGCCGAAGACGCCGCCGAGGTTGATCGTCGGGCGCATCGTCTTGCCCTCGGGCGTGACCCACGTGCGGCGCGCGAGCTTTTTCTTGCCGCCTTCGAGCGCGAGCACGAGCGCGGCCATTTTCTCGAACGCGTTCACGCCCAGTTCGGGGCGGGAGCCGTGCGCCGCGCGACCGTGAACGGTCACCTCGAGCCAGACGACGCCATTGTGCCCGCAGCAGACCTGGTTGCGTTCGCCGCCCTCCATGACCACGGCGAAGTCGGGCCGGATGGGCGCGTGCTGGACGAGCCACCCCGTGCCGAGGGCGGAGTCGGTTTCCTCGTCGGCCGTGAACGACACTTCGAGATTCATGCGCGGCGTCACGCCGGCAGCCCGCAATGCCCGCAACGCCGTGAGCAGGCTCGCGATCGAGCCCTTCATGTCGGAGGTGCCGCGGCCGTAAATCCACCCGCCGTCGATCGCACCGCTGAACGGGCTGCCGTGCTTCCAGCGTCCGGAAACCGGCACGACATCGTAGTGGGCGTTGAAATGAATCGTCTTTTTGGCCCCGCGCACGGGCAGCAGGCCGAGAACATTGAACCGGGGGAACCGGCGGTGCTCGGGAGGCAGCGAGCGCCGCAACAACGCCGCCGGGACCGCGTAGCGGCGCGTTTTCATGCCCAGTGACTCGAGTTCAACGACGAGCGCTGCCGTGATGGCGGCGTAGTTTTCTCCCGGCGGATTGACGGTCGAGATGCCGACGAGCTGGCGCAGCCGGCGGATGAGTTCGGCGGGGTGGCGGTCGATGAATTCGGCGGGCGTCACGGGTTCTGCCATTGAAAATTGGGGAACCCGCCGGAGGCGGGCAAGCGCTCAACGTTTAACGCTTAACGCTCAATTTCGGAATATGTGGGTTCGTCACTTAAGCGTTAAACCCGCCAAAGGCGGGTAAAAGCTTGCCCGCCTCTGGTGGGTTGAGCGTTAAGCGTTGAGTGTTCCGCTTTTCGTCAGAAGAGCGGTTGGTTGTTCTTCGGGTCGTTGAGCAGCGCCTCGAAGCGCGGGTCGCCCTGCAGCGGGAAGAAATACGGGTGATGCTTCATCACGTGAACGTTCACCGCGCCCCCGTAAACGTTCACCACGCCTCCCGTATACACCGGGATGCCCAGCAAGCGGGTGTATTCCGCGAGCGCGT
Organism: Verrucomicrobiota bacterium; assembly: GCA_016209255.1. Lineage (GTDB taxonomy): Bacteria > Verrucomicrobiota > Verrucomicrobiia > Opitutales > Opitutaceae > ER46. Next base: position 2,242 of record JACQWL010000156.1, on the reverse strand, counting down.
TTTCTTTATCGCCCGTCCACGTATGAACGAATGCCACGTAGGAGCCGTAGGCGGCGCCGTCAGACGCATCGACCGACTCCGGGACCAATTTCACGGCTTTGCGGGCGCAACGAAGCGCCTCCTCCTTGTGACCCAGCATCGCCTCGACCGCGCCCAACCGGGACCACAGATTGGCGTTCTCAGGCTCGAGTTCGAGCCGCGCCCGCAGTTTTGAGGGGAATTTTTCGAGCCGCGTACGCGCGCCGGCCAAATCCCCGTGCGCCGCGAGCGCCGTCGCCATGGGAAGAACCTGCGCCAATTCAGTCATGACGTCCCCCGCAACCAGCGACTGAAGCCGATCGACGCGGACGACCTCGGCATGATCTCCGCGCATCAGGGCCAGAGTCATGCGCACGTCGAGCCCATAGGGTGAACTCGTTTCTCCGGCGGACAGCCCGGCCAGAACGGCCTCAATCTCGCGGGTCGATCCCCGGGCCCAGAAGGTAAACTGGGCAAGGGTCGTTGCCTCGGCGCGGGGATCCGGCGCCAGTCCATGCCACCGGCGTCGTTCCTCCCGCGCCAGATCCCAACGGCGGCCTGCGGTTGCGGCCAACACGATTTGGTTCGAGTACTGAAAGTTCGTCGGATCGAGTTGCGCAAGGGTGCGAAAGCCCTCCAGCGCCTCCACCCAACTGCCCTGACGACGATGGATCAAAGCGAGTGCAAAACGCGGAGCTGGTGCGTTCGGCTGCAGGCGCGCGCTCTTTTCGAATTGTTCGCTGGCGCGGGCATAACCGCGATGGCCGAAGTAGTGATAGTAGCCGAGATTGAGGATGACTTCCGGCGCGTCGGGCGCGAGCCGGAGGGCGGTATCGATGGCCCCTTTGGCCCGGGCTAACCGCGCCGCGGTGTGTTCCCAGTTGGAAAGATAGGTCCAACCGTGGACCCAGGTCAGATCGGCCCAGGCGAGAGCGAAGTTCGGGTCGAGCACCACCGCAGCCTGCAGCAGATTCTCCCGCTTTTCGACCGCAGCGCGGTCGGACTGACCGAGGCTGTTGCGGATGTCCCGCGCCTTGAGGAACAGGTCGTACGCGGCGGGGTTTTCGGTTGGCCGGCGATCGAGGAGCTTTTTCGCCTGCGGCGAGAGCTTGGCCTGAAGCTCGTCGGCGATGGCCTGCGCAAGTTCGGACTGGATGGCGAAGAGGTCCCTCAACTCTTTGTCGTAGCGCCGCGCCCAGAGGTGCTCGTCGCTCGCAGCGCGGATGAGCTGACTCGTCACGCGCACGGTTTTGCCATCGCGCCGCACGCTGCCCTCGAGAATATACGTCACGCCGAGTTCCTGGCCGATTTGGCGCATGGTTTTCTTCGTGTCGCGATACTGCGCGACCGATGTGCGCGACGTGACCTTCAGGTCGGGGATGAGATAAAGGCTGGTCAGGATGTCCTCGTGGACGCCATCGGCGAAGAAACCGCTGTCCTTGTCGTCGCTCATGTTGGCGAAGGGGAGCACCGCTATGGATTTGGCGGTGGATTTCGCTGCCGCAAAATCCATGGGCGGCTGCGCCGCGGCGGACGGAGACTTGCGAGTGGCGAAGAATGTGGCGGTCAGGGCGATGGCGAGGACGGCCACGGCGGCCAACACTCGTGCACGTAGAGGCGGTTTGGCTGGGGACGCGACGCCCTCGTCGCGTCGCGCGGGACGAGGGCGTCCCACCTCCAGCGGTGAGGCAGGCGCGAGCAGGCGTTTCACCTGTTCGACGAACTGCAGCGTGGGCACGCCGTGCGGCAGGCGCGTCCACTGGTAGCGTAGAAATTCTTCCGGCACGGCGCTGCTGTTTTCCGCCGTGTCGTCGATGACGACGGGCACGATGAAGGCGGCGCCCGCCACCATATCGAGAGTGCGATCGACGGCGAGCCGCCACTCGCGGCGAAAGTAGCCCTCGCTGCGTTCCTGCGTGTGCTGCGACACGAGCGGCACGAACAGCGCGCACGCGCGGATTTGCCCGCGGATTTTCGCATCCCACGCATCGCCGCCGCGCAGTTCTTCCTGATCGAACCACACCTCGACGCCGAACGCGCGCAAGGCATCCGCGATCCGCCGCGCCGCGGCAATATCCTCGCGCGCGTAGCTCAGGAAAACGGCTTTGCCGGCGTCGGCCATCGGTTCACGATTCAGTCAGCGTTGCGTCCAACGGAAGCCGGTGCAATTCCATGCCGTAACGAAGCATTTGAGCTGTAGGGGCGTGGGGGGGGGGCGCCCCCG
>JACQWL010000131.1 GCA_016209255.1 Verrucomicrobiota bacterium | reverse complement strand
TTGGATCGGGCGAGCGTTGGCATGACCAAAAAGTTGGGCAACCCGTCGGCGCTGGCAAGTGGGTTTTGCTCAGGCAATCCTCCCGCCGCTTTTCCAGCGCGCGCTCCTCCGCGTTGAACGCGGCCATCCGCTCCGCGAACGCCGGCCGCCCGATTTTGGGGCGAAACATGCCCCGCGCCGCATGGATCGCGGCGCGCTGGCGCTGACGTTGGTCTGGAATTTGCGGCATGGACGGAAACCTGCCGGAGAATACCGGCTGCGCCAGAAAAATGAAACCTATAGTCCGTGGTCTTATAGTCGACAGTTCGCTAGTCTCGGTATGCGCCGGTTTGCGAAATCAGGATCGTGGGCGGCTACAAGCAAATCGATATTACGCCGCCCACAGATCACTAATGCCGTCCGCCAAGATATTCTCGCCGTGATCCCGTGCCCTGAACAATGCTATTCCAAAAATGCAACTACCCGATGGCCTCTACGACAAGCTCGTCACTGAATCGGTAGCGCAGGTGATTGCCGGCCTGCGAGACCAGACTTGTCGAACGCTTTCGCCGCTGCCGCCGGAAGAGGCATCGGAGCGATTTGCGGAAGCGCTCGCCAGACAGTTGACCCTCCTACTCGATGAACTCGACGGGGATGGAGCGGTGAAAGCGAAGCGGCAGCTTGCACTCGTTAACGCTTTGCTGGTTCACCTCAGACAGCAGGCGGCGACTGGCAGTGTGGATCCGTTAGCGGAGCCCGCGCAGATCCTCAGAGCGGTCCACAACATTGGGTCTGCGCCGGAACTTCCAGAGACTGGCCTCGCCATTCCTTGGCTATTTACGGCGGGCAAAGGTTCGCCCTCACTTCTGACGGAACTTCGCAGCGAGATTGCGTGCTGCGATCAAGTGGACGTTTTGGTCAGCTTCATCACCGTCGCGGGCGTTCGAAAGTTATTCGACATCCTACAGACCGCTACGGCTGTGGGTGCCGCAGGACAGCCTCGAACGCGGTTGCGGATTCTGACGACCACTTACACAGGCGCGACCGAGATGGAGGCACTGGATTATTTCGCGCGTTTGCCTGGCTGTGAGATCAAGATATCGCTCGACGGTCGGCGAACACGGCTTCACGCCAAGGCATGGATTTTCCAACGTAGCACCGGGTTTGGGTCTGCCTATGTCGGCAGCGCGAATCTTTCCGGTGCGGCGTTGCTCGGCGGGCTGGAGTGGACAGTCAAGATCACAGAGCAAGGGCAAGCTGGACTTTTTACCCGTGCGCAGGCGCACTTCGAGACGCTCTGGAATGATGGTGAATTCCAGCACTACGACGCTGCGAACGCCGAGCACCGGTCCGAGTTGTCACGCGCCCTGAGGCGGGAAGCTGGCGATCAGATTTCAGCCACGACGACGTTCTTCGACCTTGAACCGAAGGACTATCAGAAGGAGATGCTCGAGCAACTCGCGCTGGAGCGAGAGCACGGTCGATATCGCAACCTCGTCGTCGCCGCGACTGGCACCGGTAAGACCGTGGTCGCGGCGTTTGATTACCGTGCTGCCTGCCACGCACTTGGCGGACGCCCTCGCTTGCTTTACATCGCACATCGAAAGGAGATTCTGGCGCAGGCTCGCCGAACCTATCGCGAGGTGCTTCGCGACCACTCTTTCGCCGAATTATTGGCGGACGGTTTAGATCCACAAAGTCACGACCACGTATTCGCCACCATCGACAGCGTGAGCGCGCGTGATCTCGTCGCGATGTGCGGCTCCGAATATTGGCACACGGTCGTGGTCGATGAATGTCACCGGTTGGCGGCGGATCGCTTCGATGCGATTGTGAGGTCGGTTCGACCCAAGATTCTGCTCGGTCTCACCGCTACGCCGGAACGTTCAGATGGGAAACCAATTTTCCCCTACTTCGACAATCGCCCCGATGGTTCGCCCGCCGTCGAATTGCGTCTCTGGCACGCTCTTGACCTTCAGTTGCTCAGCCCGTTCGAGTATTACGGGTGCGACGACGACACTGACTTTTCCGACGTGCCGTGGGACGAGCCTGGCGAGCGCGAAGTCATCGATAGGCTTGTAACGGGAAACGACACACGGGCGCGACTCGTCGTTGACGAATGGCGGCGGCTTACTGGCGATCCAAGGCGCAGCAAGGCTCTCGTTTTTTGTGTGAGCGTCGCCCACGCAGAGTTCATGACGCAGAAGTTCAAGCAAGCGGGGTTCCCTGCGCTCTGCGTCCACGGCGCGATGAACTCCGACGTTCGGCGCCAAGCGCCGGATCGTTTGGCTCGGGGTGACCTATGCGCGCTCGTGACCTGCGATCTTTACAACGAGGGCGTCGACCTACCTTCGGTTGACACTCTGCTGCTGCTCCGCCCCACGCAAAGCCCGGTGCTTTTCCAGCAGCAAATCGGGCGTGGATTGCGGCTTCACGAGGGCAAGCAGAGCTGCTTGGTCTTGGACTTTGTCGGCCGATACCGCGCAGATTTCCGGTTCGACCGTTTGCTGTCGGCGATTATTGGGCTCTCGCGCGGCCAGATGATTGACGCGGTGGAGAAGGGATTCAGCTCTCTTCCACCGGGCTGCCACATTCAGCTTCAACAATTCACAAGAGAGCAGATTCTCACGAGCCTACGGACCGCCATTAACCAATCATGGCGCCGACTGCGCGCCGAGCTTCAGAGCTACGTCGCGCTGCGCGGTCGGGCAAATGTTCGGCTCGCGGACTTCCTGCGGGAGCAAGCAGTGCAACCCGACGAAATCTATCGGAGCCACGGCCGCAGTGGTTGGACTGCATTGAGGCGCGATGCCGGCTTGCTGATCACGCATGAAGGCCCTGAGGACGAATACTTCGGCCGTCGCTTCTCAGACTTGTTGCACTACGACGATCCCGAACAAACAGATCTTCTCCTGCGTGTGAGCGACCCCGCCATGCCCTACCAAGCGCTCAGCGAACGTGAGCGTTGTCGACTCCAGATGCTCGCCTATCAGGTGGACGGTCAACACCACCAAACCGGGACAGGAAGTGCATTCCTCGGGCGCCTTTCGCGCGCGCCGGAGATTCGATCAGAACTTTCTGAACTCGGTGGAGTGCTGCAGGCCAGAAGCAACCTTCGCTTTCGCCCGGTGCCGGGGCTCAACGATTTTCCGCTGTGCCTCCATGCAGGCTATGGAATTCGTGAAATCCTGACCGCAGTTGGCTGGTTGACGGCAGAGCGAAGAACCCCCTTTCAAGCCGGCGTGCTAGCACTGCACGATCGGAAAGTGGAATTGCTCTTTGTCACTCTCGACAAATCCGAAGGTTACCACGATCGCATCGCCTATCACGACTACGCCATCAGCGCTGAACGATTCCACTGGCAGAGTCAGAATTCAGCTGGTCCTGAAACGCCCGGCGGAAAGCGTTATCTTGGAAGTGCCAGTAACGGTTGGTCGTTCCAACTGTTCGTGCGTCGGAGCAAAGGCGAACCCTATCGAACCTGTGGTCCAGTTGTGCTGGATAAGGCGGAAGGAGAAAAGCCCATGTCCATCGTTTGGAAACTTGCCGTCCCGTTACCCGTGCGTCTGTTTCAGGAATTTAGTGTTCTTCGAGGCCAGTAGGCGGGCGCAATCTCGCGGTCTCACTCATTCTCGCGCGCACAGTATCACGGGCTGGCGGCGGGGAGCGGTGATCGGAGGACGGAGGGCAGAGGGCGGAGGACAGAGGACGGAAGTCGGAGGCTTGCCCGCCTTTGGCGGGACAGAAGTCTGAGGTCAGAAGTCCGTGGTCCGTGGCCGGAACTAAGGGGTCGAATGATCGGCGCTCATCAGGCGCCGCTCCAGAAAACTGGCCCACGACCTGAACTTGGTGGACATCGAGGCCCAAAACTTCATGAATTTCCATAACCCCGCTGCGTGAGCGAACAGCCATCGTGTCGCGCCGGGAGATTTCCCGCGCATATTCCACCCCCAACCAAGGCCAACAATGATCAAAGTCAGCGTTTTCTATCCCCACAAAGAAGGTGCCCGATTCGACCTGGCGTATTATCTCAACACCCACATTCCGATGGTCGCGCAAAAGCTCGGCGCCGCGGTAAAGAGCGCTTCCGTCGAGCACGGCCTTGGTGGCATTTCACCCGGGTCGGCGCCCGCGTTTGTCGTGATGGCACATTTAGGCTTCGACTCGATGGACGCTTTCCAGGCGGCGTTTGGGCCGCACGCGGCGGTCATCATGGCCGATATCCCCAACTATACCTCGATCGAGCCGCTCATTCAGGTTAGCGACGTGAAGCTGGCCCAGGGAAAGTGAAACGAAAGAAAAACAAGCGCCGATCTCTGAGCGTTGGGTGACGCGAGGCGGTCACCCGACTGGGGTTTTCCACTGCCCGCCGGGTCGCGCGCCACCTCATCCGCAGGCGCGGACGGTCGTCAATAGCCTGTCACCCGCAGGCCGGGCACGCGCGAGAATGCCTTGTCGCGCGTCACCAGCGACAGCCCGTGATACATCGCGGTCGCCGCGATCCAGAGGTCATTTTCACCCAACGCAAACGGCAAACCGGCGGACTGCACTTCCTTGTCCGGCTACTTCGCGATCAGCCGCCGGTCGTGAACGGAGGCGTAGCCACCGCCCTTGTTGCGCGCGATCCAATAGCGATACTCACGCTCTTCCAGCGCGCCTTGGTGGCGGAACGGGATTTCGCCAGCGGCCATCACGACCGCCACGCCGCGGCCGCCCTTCGCCGTCGGCACGGCCAGCACAATCTCGTCGCGAAAATCGCCGTAGCGCCCGCGAAACGACGTGGAAACGGGTGTCGGCGAGCAACGCCCCTACACTCACCAATTAGCAGTCACTGCAGCGCCGGCCACACCACTTCGCCACGGGCCTGCGCCTGGGTATTCTCATAGGAACCATAGAACTCCGAGTTGCAGTCCAGCCAGAGCGTCACCCGCTGCCAGTCTTCCGGCGAAAGCCTGACGTCATAGTGACGTCCGTCCAAATACGGCAGCAAGGGGGAGGCACGGGCGCCAAACTGGCCGGCAATGGTGCGACTGCCGCCATGCACGCCGCTGTTGATCGCGCCGTTCGAGACGTGGAAATAAAAACCGTACTTGCCGGCGAGATTGGAATAGGCGCGGGTCCAGCCGTGCTTGCCTTCGACCACGCCGCGCAGGTCAAGCGCCTGCTGCTCGCGGTGGCAATCGACGCAGTTGCGGTCCAGCACCGGCTGCACCAGCCGCACGAAATTGAACGGATGGGAACCGTCCACCGCGGGCTGGATTTTTGACGGCTCGCGGCGCAAAGCCAATGGAGTGTTCTCTCTCCGGCGCGGCGCGCGGTGCCTCGGTTCGTGGCAGCCCTGGCAGGTGAGTTGTTCGCCCCGATGCACGTAGGTGCCGGACCGCATGGACTGCACCGCCATGCCTCGCTCGTCCAGCGCTTGAAAATACATCTGCTTGCCCGGAGGCGCTTCGAAATAGGCGCTGCCATCCTCCTCGACCGGCACGGTGCCCAGCACCGCCCGGGCGTTGGTTTGATCGGCCACGCCGATGCGCGGGTCGTTGGGCGCGGGCGTGCTCTTGGGCAGGACTTGAATGACCCGCAAAGCCGTCACCTTGGTTCCGGCCGGCCAGGCGAAGTCGCTGTCATAGACATCCATAACCGCAATCGTGGTGGTCGCTTCGCGCCGTTGGGCCGCCACGGTTTGCGACGTGCCATCGGGAATGACCGGCGGCTTGGGGCGCGGTTGCAGCGGCATCGGGCTGAGACAGGAAATCGCCGGATCGCGATACAGCAGTTCCTTGTTGCCGAACCGATCCATCCAGTAAAGGCCCCGGTTTTTTGCCGCTGGATCATATACGCACAGGTAGTCGTCTTCGCTCAGCGGCCAGGGAGTGCCATAGACCATGCACTCCGCGATGGGCTTGAGATGCTTTTCGGCTTCGGGGAAGGGCACCTCGGGCGTGAGCCGTGTCAGTTGCGACGCCGCCCCGTCGTCTTCAATCTGTGGGTCAACCATGACGAGCGAGCCAAACGCATGTCCGTGGTGCGCGGCGGCGACCGCCACGAACTTCTGGGAGCCGGGAATGGCGCGGACGTCCATCTCCATCCAGGGCCGGCTCTCGCGGCGCTGGGGGTAGTTGCCGTGAATCGCGCGGGCGTCGGCGCCGTTGGGCCGGCAAGTCCACGGGTGGTGGGCCATGTTCGTATCGCGATCGACGTAGTCCCAGCGCGTGTAAACAATGCGCCCATCGGCGGCGATGCTGGGGTGCCACTCGTGCGTTTCGTGGAAGCTCAGGCAGACGATGTCGCGGCCATCGGTGTCCATCCCGAACATCGTGTAGGTCGGACAATACCGGCCGCAGCGCAGGAAGCCGCCCCGCCTTTCGCTGACGAACGCGATCCGGCCATTGGGCAGAAAGCACGGATCAAAATCGTTCCACGATCCATCGGTCAACTGCACCAGTCCGGTGCCGTCGGCATTGACTTTGAAAATGTGGTAGCTGGCCGCGGGTGACCATTCGAGGTCCTTGCCCTGGGCCTCGGTCCAGGCGAACAAAATTGTCTTCCCGTCGAACGAAACCTCCGGCGCCAGAAACGCCCCGCCGTCGAGCGTGCGGCCCTGGAGCCGGCCATTCTGAACCGCGGAGCCGGCCAGCAAGTCCGCCAACTTTGGATCGGACCCCAGCAGATCGACCATCACCAGCATTCTGCCGCCGGGCCTGGCGTTAAACCCGTAAAACTGGTCCACCATGTGAAACACGCCGCCGGCATCGTGGCGCGTGATGAACAGCAACCGGTCAATCTCACGCAGCCGCGGATTGCAGAAGGCGATGTCGCGAACGAGCTGGTGGGCCTCGAGCCAGAGGGCGCGTTCGGTTTCGGCGGGGCGACGGGAGTCTGCGGCCAGCCGGACGAGCCGGGTGTCGAGTCGCTGGAGCTGTTCTTCGAGCACGCGCAACTGGCGTCGATCGGCGATGGACCGCAGCCGCGCCGCCAGCTTGTGGCCACGAGCGAGCGTGTGGCGAGCATGGTCCAGCGAGCAACCGCCGTCCCGCGCCTGCCAATCGGCTTCGACCAGTTGGCGGAGTGGCGCACCCATGGCCACGAGCCGGGTGGCGGAGGAGGCGTCGCCTTGGGATCTGGCCTGGCCCGACAGCAGAATGACTGCAACCGCGAGAACAAAAGTCTGGAAGTGGCCAGTCATCGTCAATTGGCGGGGGAACGTTCCGTTCATGCCCATGGCCTCAGTATCCCGCAGTTCGGGAAGAAATCACGTCCTAAATTCCCGAAGGAAGGAAGCGTCCCGTACATTCCTTCCTCACCGAAAACCTAAAGCCGAAGCGAGCCTGCCTGTGCGCGGCCACACGCAGACAAGCTTCGGGGTATCGGACCCAAAGGGAATGAAGGACCGTCCGCCGAACCCACATCGCTCACGGTCGCGGCGCGATGGAGGGTGCCTCAGCTCTTCTTCGAAGTCGTGACGAACACCGATTCAATGAGATGCCTGACCTCGGTGCTGGTGCACTTCGGGCATTTAATCTTGTGCTTCCGGTCCTGCTCTTCGTGTTCGATAATCGAGAGCTTGACCGTGAACTTGCGTTTGCAGCTCTCGCACTTGTAATCGTATTGCGGCATGGCTTCCTCCGTTTCGTTGCTGGCCGGTGACGCCACGTCGCAATGCCATCCCGGGCCTTCCGCCGCCGCGCCACCAGGCAAGATCATGATAAGAATCGCGTTCCCGGGGGCAAGCGCGGAGGGGAATGTTCCAAGAAGCAAGGCGACGTGAAAGGCGGTGTCGGGTCTGTTTCCTGTAGCGGCGCTTTATCCTAAATTCCGCAGTTACCACTCGCTGGCGCTCGTGGCTACGAGCGCCAGCGAGTGGCTCATCCGAGGGCACTGCGGAATTTAGCTTTATGAGCGGCGAACTTCCCCGGACCGGCGGTCATAGACCGCCGCTACAATCTCTCAAACTGACCCACTGCCCGAAAGGCCGCGCATGCACGGGGCGCAAGTCAGCTCCTGTCGAATCAGGACGCCTGCGTAGCGGAGCCGCTTCCGCCTTTTAGAGGGGAATGTCATTTAATGGATGACAAACAGGGTTGGCGGTTCTTCACGAGGAACGTCACAAAGTAATGCCGACGGTCACGGGACCTCATAAATCTCCACCAGCGCTTCGCCGGTCCCGCCATTCACACCCGAGACCTGCACGGTGTAGGAGCCGGGAGTGAGCGGCGTGACGAGCGCGGCGTCCCGGCTGCCGGCGGTGAGACCGAAGGCCCCGACCGCATTGAACGTGGCGGTGAGTGAGGGGTCCCAGTTGTCGTTGCCCGCAATCGCGGCGGCCGTGCCGGCCCGGAACACCTCGAACTTCGGATCCGCGAGCACACCGGTGACACCCAGATCGGCGAGCCGCGGGCCGATCGCGCGAATCAGGAGGTTCTTCGCGCCCTTCCCGTCGATGAAGAAACCGAAGATCAAAATATTGTCGCCGGTGCCGACCTGATTGCGCGCGGAAACATTGACCAGCCGCGGCGTGTTGCCGGAACCGGTGTCGTAGAGTTCGACCAGCGTCACGCCTGCACCGGTGCCCTTGAGATGCACCGAGCGCGTGCCCTCGATCGATTGGAGCAAGGCGGCGTCCCGGCTGTTCGCGAGGAACGCGAAGGCGCCGACGCTGCTGAACGCGTTGCTCAGCGCGGCGCCGTTGCCCCAATCGTCGTTGTCGCCGACGAGCGTGCCACCGTTGTAGAGTTCGAGGCGCGGATCGGCCATCGTGTCGCCCAGGCCGAAACTCGCGAGCGTGGGGCCGACGCCGCGCACGAGGACCGACCGGCTGCCCCCACTCATGGAAAAGCCCACGATCAGCGTCTGGCCGGCGGCCATCGCGGCGCGGACGGATAGATTGGAGAGCCGCGCGGCTCCCACGGGGCCGCTGTTCACCGTGAGCGTGGCCTCCGCGCTGATGGCCGAACCGGCGGCATTGGTGGCAACGACCGTGTAAGTGCCCGCGTCCGCGATGGTGACGGACGTCAGTGTCAACGTCGCATTGGTGGCGCCCGGGATCGGCGTGCCGTTCTTTCGCCATTGAAACGCCGGCGCCGGCGTGCCGCTGGCAGCGGCGGCAAACGTGACCGCGGCGCCAGCCGTGACCGTCTGGCCGGCCGGTTGGGTGGTGAGCACCGGCAATGTGTTGCCGCCGCCACTCCCAAGCGTGAAGTCCACCACCAGCGAGGGCGCGGGCGAACCTTCACGCGACGCAAAGCGCACGGCCGGGCCGGTCTCGTCCTGCGCCACCATGATCCATCCAAAATTGGTCGCCGGGTTGTTCACCCAAGCCTGTACGTCCGCGACCAGGCCGGCCGAAGAGAACGTGACGGTGCCGGAACCCCCGCTGACGGGCTGCGACGCGCTGGCCGCGCCCGCAAAATCCCCGCCGGGCGTGGTCCACGTCGCGGTGTTGAAGAACCGGGCATTCCACGTCGCGCCGCCGTTGGTCGCCAGGGCACCGCCGCCACCGCCCATCGGCGCCAACGAACTGCCCTCGCCCCAATCGGCCAGCACGCGGTGCAAGCCCACGACGTTCGCGTTCTTGGCCAGTGGCGTGTTGATGGTGAAGGTGAGGCTGACCGAATTGACGGTCGCTCCGGCTGGAATCTGGCCGACGAGATCGAAGGCGAGGAGGCTGCGCAAAACGCGTTTTTCACCGCTGCTGCCCGCGAACAGAAAGGCGCCCGCGCCGTTGCTCAGATTCGCGCTGCCGTCGCCGTAAATCGTCGTGTCCTTGCCGGGCCGAAGCGCGGCCGAAGCGGCGGCGGCGCGGCCGGGCAGCAACAGGCCGGCCAGACCGGCGATCGACACGGCGGACAAAAAGCGGCGGACGGCGAGCGCCGACCGGATTGGAGCGGGAAATCCCATGGCAGGAGAGCGGATGGCCCCGACGCCAGCATCCGCGCCGCCAAGCGCAAGGGGTGAAACGTAACGTAGCGGTTAGAATACGACCGCGACGCCCGGCAGCGATCTGCCCCCTCCCGCCGGGACACGTCTCACGCCAGCGTCCGCCGCAGCACATTCCGCATGATCCGCTGAACGCGCTCGTCGGGTCCGTGCGGGCGGCTCCAGTGCGACCACGGCAGGATGTGCCCCGGCGGCGACGACAGGCCCTGCGACCAGAAGATCGTCGCGGCATTGAACACGATGTTTTGCTTCGGCCCGGGGTAGACGGTGGCCGTCCAGTGCCCTGGCGTAACGCCGCTGCGCCAGCTCGTGCCTTCCGCGACGACCTCCAGTCCCGGGATGTTGGCCGGCGCGCCGTGATGTTCCCAGCCGACGAGCCCGGGAATGAAGTCGCCTTTCTTCATGCCGGTGCCTTCAAAAATCCAATGCTCCGGCTTGGTGCAAACCCAGTCGCCGCCACCATTGATCGGCATGATGTTCCGGGCGCCGATGATCAGGCTTTCGTCGCGGTGGTCACGCTTCCAGTCTGCCAGCAGCGGCGGCCTGTCCTTGTACTTCTCATGCACCTCCGCATCGCTCAGGCCGGCGTAGATCGCGGTGCGCGTGATGATGCGGTTGGGCCGGCCCGAACTCGAGGGGGAAAACGGCGTCACGCCGAACACGGAGTTCCCGCAGAGCCAGAGCACGTGGGTACCGGAGTCGATCGCCGCCTTGACGGCGTCATACTGGCGGGTGTCCCAGTATTCGTCGTGGCCGACGCTCAGGAACGTCTTGCAGCGGGTGATCTGCGAGACGTCGAGGCAGTCACTGTTCGAGCAATAGGTCACATCATAGCCGTGCTGCTCGAGCCAGTAGAGCAGCGGAAACTCCCAGAGCAGGAATTCGCCCGAGCCGACCGAGAGCGGATGCTCGAAGATTTGCGCGTATTTGTTGTACGGCCGGTCGAAGCTCACCTTGACATTGCGGGCGTGAGAGCCCCGCGGGTCGGTATAGAGCGAATAATCGTCGGGCCAGCGGTTATAGGCCGCCCAAGTGTTGTCGCTGCATTGGAACAACAGGTCGGCCCGGCGCCCGTCCCGCACGACGAAGACCACATAACTTTGCCAATAGGGCTCACTCGGTTGGTCGGGCACCGTCGTCAGCCGGCCGAGATACACGCCGCTCACCCAGTCGCCAGGGATTTTCAGGGCGGCGCCCGGCGACCAGCGGCACTCGCGCAGCCGGCCGTCTCCCACGGAGGGGTCGGGCTGAACGACCCCGGGCAGCGGCCCAAGGGTCGTCATCAGCCGCGCGCCCCGGCCGCCGTAATAGCCCATCCGATACACTTCCAGCATGAACTTGGACGCCGGTTTGGTGCTGACCATGATCTCGATGGTTTCGCCGGTCTTGATGCTCTGGTGCGAGCAATAGCCCTCGATCGCGGGGGAACGAAATCCCCTTTGCTTGTCGAGCTTCACGCGCGTGAGCTGCCAGTCGCGCGAGCCGGCGCGGGCATTCTCGTCTTGCAGCAGCGAAGGCTGTCGCGCGCCCGCCGGCTGCGCGGCCAGCGCCGGCGCGGCGACCGCGGCGACCGTCAGGGTCGCGGCATCCTTGATAAACTCACGGCGGCTGGGATTCCCTGGGTCGGATATGGAAGGCATGGGAGGGGAGAATTTTATCCGTTGAATCGTTGAAAAGTTAAAGCGTGAAATGGAGCAACGCTTCTACGCTTCAACGGTTCCACGCTTCAACGGTTCCACGCTTCAACGGTTCCACGGTTCCACGGTTCCACGGTTCCACGCTGCAACGGTTCCAAGTACTCAAAACGAGCCTTTGATCCCGATGGAGAAGCCGGCGCCGAATTCCTCCGTCCGCCGCTGGCGGGCATACGGCGGGGTTTGCGAGCCATACTGCATGAGCTCGGTCGATTGGTTGAAGACGTTGTTGATGCTGGAGACGACCGACACCCGCCGGCTGACCTGAAACGCCAGGCTCAAGTCGAGCTTGGTCACGGAGTCGAAGTACTCGAATCCGTCGGGGCCGAAGGCCGGCTGTGCGCCGCGCTGGTTCAGCCCGCGATGATTCCACATCGCCACGACGGAAAGCCGCTTGCGGCTGAACGAGAATCCCCAATTGGCGCTCTTGGGGATGAAACTGGAAAACGATGCCTGCTGGTTTCCCTCCAATTTCAGATAAGTGCCGTTGGCAAAGACCGAGAAATAAGCACCCCACGGCCCCAGTTCGCGCAAGGAATGCCGGATGTTGAAATCCGCGCCGGAGATCCGCGCGCTGCCCGCGTTGAACTTCGTCGCGAGGTTCCAGCCGCCATAGCGCGGGTCATCGATCCCGACCTCCTGCAGATCCGACAGCGTCGCCACGCGGACGGCATCGCCGAAAAAGTTCCTGATTTCCTTCCGGAAGACGCCCGCGCTGAACAAACCGCCCTGCTTCGTATAGTATTCCAGCGACAGGTCGAAGTTGTCGGCGGTCCACGGCCGCAAACCGGCGTTTCGCACCGTGATGGTTCCCTTGATCACGTTGGGATCTTCCAGCTGGTCCTGCGTCAGATCGCGCTCGTTGACGACGGTGCGCGGGATGATGTCCGAGAAATTCGGCCGGCCATACGTCCGCGCATAGGCGGCGCGCGCAATGAAATTCTCCCGGAGGTCAAAGGTCAGGTGCAGGCTCGGATAGTAGCCGTCGTAGGTGCGCCGCGACCGCGCTGCGCGCTCCTTCAGCGTCAGCCGCAACTGCTCCATCGAACCGGCCGCTCCCGCTTCGGGCCGCCGGATCGAGTTGCCCGCCCCATCCTTGGCAATCGTGCCGTTCGGGTTGCGCACGAACACCGTATTGGGCTCCGACAATGCCCCCACGCCGTCGCCGGCGGTTTTTTCGTGGCGCACGCCGGTCAGCACTTTCAGCCGGCTTTGGAAAAAACGTGCGTCCGCCTGGAGGTACAGGGCCGAAACTGTTTCCCGGATACGTTCGGAGTTGTTGATCCGCCCGGTCTCCTGGGCCACCCGTTGCGCGGCCGTCTGGGAAAAAAGCGCCGGATTGGCCTGGTGCGCCGCAAACGCGCGGCTCGGCGAGATCCACGGGACGTTCCGGAACCCGTAGTGCGAATCCTGGTTCACATACACCTGCATCATCGTATTCGGGGGCGGCGGTTCGGGCGTGGCGGGATTGCCGTCCGGGCCGTTGAAGGTCCAGTTGGGACTGTCCGTCCGCGTGTCATTCGTTCGGATCCGCTGCTGCCCGCCCAGTTGCAGCGCAGCCGGAAAGGGCATGAAATCGAGTTCCCGGCGGACGCTCAGGTTGCCCGACTGGAACTCGTCCGTGATATCGTAATCAGCTCCGCTGGTCGGCGCGCCGCTGGCGGTCGTCGCGCGATAGTTGCGAATGTCGTAGATATCGACTTCGCGATTGCTGTTGTCCAAGACCTGAATCCGGCCCGGCCGCGTCGGATTGATGTCGGAAAAAACGACGCGTACCGGATTCATCATCTCCGCGCTGAATCCGTTAAACTGGCCATTTTGTCGGTTGAGCATTTCACTCCGCGACACCGACGAGCTGAGGCTGGCCTCGATCCGCCACGTGCCGTCGTCGAGGCGATAGCTGAGACTCGAGGTGGTGCCAGTCACCTCCCGCCAGGTGGCGCTGGTGGACATGGTGACGGCGCCACGGCCGGTGGCGCCGTTGGTGAAGTTCTCACCGTAGCTGAACGGCGTTCCCGCCGCGGGCGTTGGCGTTGCGTTGGTGCCGGCATTGGTGGCCCAGCTCAGGGTGCCCGTGGTGGAGAAGAACATGTTGCCCGATGTTTTCAACGACAACACCGAGTGCGGCGTGACGCGGAAGTCGGCCTTGAGGCTGACCGTGGTCCGCGCCTTGTTCTGCGGGCCGTCCTGCAAGGTATGCTGCTGCAGATAGGGCCGGCCGATCGACGCCCCGGTGCCAGTGCCGCCGTTATTCCACACCATGTTCGAAAGATGCTGCTCGTTATACTTGTCGCTGTGCAGCCCGGCGAGAACGAG
This sequence comes from Verrucomicrobiota bacterium, assembly GCA_016209255.1. Lineage (GTDB taxonomy): Bacteria > Verrucomicrobiota > Verrucomicrobiia > Opitutales > Opitutaceae > ER46. The sequence continues at coordinate 15,809 of JACQWL010000131.1, read as the reverse complement.
CCCGAATCGTTTGTTGACCAGCCACGTGAAATCGAAATCGCCCCCGAGGTGGGTTTTATAGGTGTTCTTGTCCCCGACCGAGTAAGGGGTTTTGCCGAGGGTCAGATTCTCGCCATTGCCAACCAGGTTGATCCCGTAACGCAGCTCGGAGCGCGCGCGTTCAAAGGCGCTTTTGCTCACCAGGTTGATGGAGCCGGCGAGCGAATCCGCCGCGTTCGACGGCGTCGGCACCTTCGTCACTTCAACCCGCGAGACATCCTGAAAGGTCATGGTCTGCGGATTGAACGAGCGGCCCATGCCGGCGGTCCACGCACTCGCCATCGGGTCGCCGTTGGAAGTAAACGACGTCATGCCGCCGCCAATACCGCGCAACGAGACCGAAGCGATGTCGAGCTGCGCGTATTCGCCGGTCACTCCGGGAAGGTATTTCAGGAACTCGCCCGCGTTGTTGCCCAGGATGTTGCCGAGCGAATCGGTCGAAACCACGTTCTTGATGTTGGCAGCGAACCGCTGCTCGTTGATCGCGATCGCCTGCGCATTGGTCTCCTTGTCCGCCGCCACCGTGAAGGGGTCGAGCCGCACGACCGCCGCGTTCCGGCCATAGCGCGCGGCACTCGTGAGGTGGACGTGCTGCTCGACCGTGCCACCCGCCGGGATCTCGACGCGAATCTCCTGCACGTCCAGATCCGTGTAAAACACCTCCAGCACAATCGGACCGCCGGGCACGTTCACGAGGTGGTAGGTGCCGAACGGATCGGTGAGCGCGATGTCGTCGGTGCCTTTGACCGCGACGCGCGCCTGATTCAGATACTGGCCGGTGACGACATTCTGCACCCGCCCGGTGACCGAGCCGCGGTCGCGGACGTCGGCCGGAGTTTGCGTTCCTGGTGATGGGTTGGCGGGGTTTGGCGTCGCGGCCGGTGCCGCGGCCAGATGCGGTGCCGGGGTGAAAACCGCGAGCACAACGCAAATGCACGCCATGAGGGGAGACGTTTGAGCATGTTTCATTGGGGGTTTCATCTGGGGTTTCATTTGGGGAGCCGGGCCCCGGATTTTTCGCGAAGGCCGGGGGGGCACTGAACGAGGGCGGAACGAACTCGGTGACACAACAGTTTTATGCGCGGCTACCCGGCGTGCATCGGGCGCAAACCAGAGTTGTCGGTGCCTTTGATGGGGGCGCGGTGCCCTCACCGCGCAATCGCCCGAATGGCGGATGTGGGCACCGGCGCTCCTAGAGCGCCGCGACATAAAACTGACCCATTACCCGCCCATCCCCGGTCTCGACTCTTTACCGCCGACCAGTTTGGCTGCCCTTCGTGTTGCTCCACCGGCTCCGGTCCCTCCTCTGCCTGGTCGCCGCCGCCGCCGCGGCCAACGTCACGGCCGTCCGCGCCGATCCCCTGCGGTGCAACCTCGAAGGCTACACGGCCATCTTCGGGCTGACCGCCGTCGTCGAGCAGGACGTGCTCACGGTCACCTGGCTGGGCGCGGCGGGGGCGGAGGTGCGGGCGCGCTACGCGATCGAACGCGCGCAACCGATCGTGCGCGAGCTGGCCGTGCGCCCGGCGGGCGGCGAGTGGCGCGTGCTCGGCCAGGATTTGACGCCCGAGTTCACGGTCCAGACCGGCCGCCGGCGGATCGATTTCACGGGCCTCAATCCCCTCAAGGCACTCGGCATCGACACCACGTCGCGGGAGGTCATCGAGCGCCAGGGCTGGGTCGCGTTTTGGGACGCGCCGTTTGTCGTGCCCGGCGACCCGAAGCGGAATGTCGATCTGCCGCGGACTCCCGAGGAGATCCAACGCGCCCCGGCGATCTTCAACACGACGTCCTGCGAGGTGAAGACCGATGGGGCGCGGCTCGAGGTCAATTTTCCCGGACTCTCGATGGGAATCTTTGCGGGCGGTTTGCGCTTCACGCATTATCGCGGCACGAACCTGCTGCGCCTCGAGGCGATCGCCAAGACGGGGAAAAACCTCGTCGCATACAAGTACGATGCGGGGCTGAAAGGTTTTTCGACCGCGCGGCTGCCGCGGGTCCGGTGGCACGACACCGGCGGCAACGCGCAGGACCATCGCTTCGGCGGCGCCCGCCACGATGGACCGGTGACCATCCGGGCGAAGTACCGCGTGCTGATCGCCGAAGGGGGTTCCGGTTCGGTCGCGATCTTTCCGCCCCCGACGGTCTTTTTCCCCGCGCGCGAGGTCGATACGAACCTGGGCTACGTGTGGTATCGCAAGGACGCGGACACCGGGTATGCGATCGGCATCAAGCAGGCGAATCAGGAGGACGACCTGCGGTACCTGCAAAACTTCGCCCTCTACAACGCGCCGCCCGAAACCTGGCAGCGGATGGCCACCTACTTCTATGTGAGCCCCGAAACCGCGTCTGCCACGCGCGCGGCGGTCATGGCCTTCACCCGCGACGACCGCTTCGCACCCCTCCCCGGCTACAAGACGATGGTGAACCATTTTCATCTGCAATTCACCGACCGGCTCCGCGCGTCGGGCTCGCTCGACACCCAGATCCCCGATCTGGCGGCGATGAAGGCGCTCGGGCTCAACATCATCGGTCTGAGCGATTTTCACGCGGACAAGCTGCGCGCCAGCGATCCGGGTCCCGGCCGCTTTGCCGACCAGAAGGATTATTTCGAGGCGTGCCGCCGGGCCTCCGACACGGATTTTCTGGTCCTCCCCTGGGAGGAGCCGAGTGCGTATTTCGGCGGACACTACAACCTGATCGGCCCGCGGCCGCTCTTCTTCTCCAAGGTGCGCCCGGCCGGGCAACCGTGGACCGAGCAGGATCCCGCCTTCGGCAAGGTGTATCACACCGGCAGCGCGGAAGACGTGCAGCAGTTCCTCGAAGCCGAAAACGCATTTTGGTATACGGCCCACCCGCGGACAAAAAGCTCGGCCGGCTATCCCGACGCCTACCAGGACAAGTTTTTCGCGCGCAGCGACCATTTTCTCGGCATCGCCTTCAAGCCCGGCATGGGGATGGATCTGTCGGAGCTGCGGCTGGCCGAGGGACGGACGTTCGATGCCATCGACCGCCTGAACAACCGGTATGCCGGCGCCGGCCTGCGCCCGAAATACCTGATCGGCGACGCCGACACGTATCAGAAATGGCCGCACGACGACCTGTTCCCCGGTTTCACCGTCAACTACCTGCAGCTCGAGCGGGTGCCGGGGCCGGACGAAGACTGGAGTCCCATCCTCGCCGCGCTGCGCGAGGGGAAATTTTTTGTCACGACGGGCGAGGTGTTCATCCGCCACTACGCCGTCACGGGCACGGGTGCCCGGCGCACGGTCGAGGCCGAGGTGGACTGGACGTTCCCGCTGGAGTTCGTCGAGGTCGTATGGGGCGATGGCCAGCAGGTCGGGCGCGAGATCGTCCGCGCCACCGATCTGCCACCATTCGGCACGAAGCGTTTTGCGATTCCCTTCGACGCGACGGGCAAGAAATGGGTGCGGTTCGCCGTCTGGGATTCCGCCGTCAACGGCGCCTTCGTGCAGCCCGTCTGGCTGGAGCGTTGAGGGCGACACTCGAAACCTGTTCCCGCATCGACGTCCACCGCTGCATGGCGACCGACTTCTTCGTCACTGTATGACTCGCGTCCCGTGCCCACAGGCAGCGTTTCTCTTCTCATGTCTCGTGGTCGCGTTCGCCGGCTGTGCTACGCCAGCCAACCAGCCGGTCGGGCGCTCCGACGTCGACGCCGGGCTTCAGCAGGGCGGGCACGCCGGGGTCAGGCCGGATGGCGCGCCGGCGACCGCACAGTTGCCGCCGGGAGTGTCGGTCGACGATGGGCTCGACGAAACTGAAGCCGTCGCGATCGCCCTGTGGAACAACGCCGGGTTCCAGGAAAATCTGGCGAAACTCGGCCTCGGCACGCTTGCTGAACTGGTGCGGCTGGTCGGACATGGGGGAGGAACAAAGGACCAAAGGACTAAGAGACCAAGGGACTTCAAGCGGTGCGACTATCTGGAGCACGGGTCGTTTGGTCCGTTAGTCTTTGGGTCCCTTGGTCCTTTCTACCTCGTAGAGTCGGCTGTAGCGGACAAACGCGCCGAAGGCATTCGCCACGGCAATGTAGACGCCCGGATAGCCGTCAAGAAATCCGCGTTTCACCATGTAGGCGCGGAAGAATCGCCAGCACGGACGGATCACCGTGGCGACGATCGAAAAGCGGGCGCCGCGCACCTGCTGCTGGCAGACGAAGAGATCTGCGAAGGGGTTGATCTTCGCGACGTGGCTGGCGAGGGTCGGGAACGAGTAGTGGTGCAGATCGCCGGGCAACGTGGCCACCGGACCGTCGCACTCGACCTTTTCGTGGACGAACGCATCGCCGCCCCAGCGTGCGCGGTCGCACCGAAAAAGCCGGCAGCTCAGATCGGGATATCAATCGCCGTGGGTGATCCAGCGGTCGATGAACCAGACTTTGCGCGGAAATCGCGCGCCCGCGAACCGGTCGCGAACCGCCCGGGCGAAGAACGCCTGCAACGACGACCGGAGTTCCGCAGACACGTCGGCGGCGGCGGCGAGCGCGAGCACCCAGGCGTGGGTGGCGAGGGCGGCGTTCTGGGTGTCGCGGTAGCCTTGCCACGCAAGATGGTGCACGCGCGCGCCGAAGTTGTGCGCGAGAGTTTCGCTGTTGTCCGTCGTGTCGTTCAACGCGACCACGATCTCCGCGGTCCAACCCTGCACGCTGGCAAGGCAGCGCGGCAGGTTTCAACCGGAGTCGTGTGACGGCTGCTGCGTCACACAACTCTCAGAGTTGTGCGCCTCGTTTTTGGCGACAATGACGACGGAGACGGGAAGGGAAGAAGCCACTGATGGGCACCAAGAACGCGAATCACGGGTGAGGAAACCGAAATGTAGGCGAGGCCGCGCCTTGGTCCATCTGTGGATTGAGGGTGGATGTGTTGGGGGCGCGGCGCCCAATGCCACAAAGATTTGGTGCGGGTTTTGGTCCGGTCCTGGCGGCGGGAAAAGTTGGTTGGGATTGCATTTTGCGCGGGACTTACGCGGGCATTGGCGCCAGGGTGCGGCCATGTCCCCCGAACAACAAACCATCCGGGTGCAGGGCCGCCAAGTCACGATGGCCGAACTGCGCGAACTGCAACACCGCATTGCGGCGCATGCCGAGTGGAGCCGCCATGGGGTGGCCAAGGATCTGTGCGAACGCTGGCAGTGGCAAACGCCGCTGGGCCGGTGGAAGACTTTCGCCGCGCGCAGCCTGCTGCTCAAGTTGGAGGCGAAACATGGGCTGCGCTTGCCAGCCGTGCGCATCGACCAGCGCCGCACACCGTGGGGGATGAAGCGGGGCGAGGAGACGGCGGCACCGGCCGGGCCGATCAGCGAGGTGCTGAAGCGGCTGCGGCCGCTCCAGTGGTGCTTGGCGGGACACGGTACGGCCGAGCGTTCGCAGGCGCTCGGGTACCTGCGCAGGTATCATTATCTTGGTTGTGATCGGCCAGTGGGAACGAACCTGGTTTATCTGGTGCAGGATCGGAGCGGAAGAGATCTAGCGGTGCATCTGGTCGGCGCGGCCGCCTGGCAATGCGCCGCGCGGGATCGGGCGATCGGCTGGGACGCGGCGGCGCGGGCCCGCGGTCTGGGTCGGATTGCCAACCACAGCCGGTTTCTGATTTTGCCCTGGGTGTGCGTGCCGCAGCTGGCGAGTCATCTGCTCGGTGGTTTAACGCGGCGGATTGCACGCGACTGGCAGGCCCAGCACGGCTGGCGCTTGGACTTGCTGGAGACCTTCGTGGAGACGGGGCGCTTCGTCGGCACCGCCTACCGCGCGGCCAACTGGCAGCCGGTGGGCGTCACCACGGGACGCACCCGGCAGGAAAAACGGCACCGGATGCAGGCTCCCCGCAAAGCGGTGTGGATTTTTCCGCTGCACCCGCAGTTTCGGCAGCGGCTCGGGGCGACGCTGACGGCCGGAGGTGCCGCATGAGCGCGGCCCCGTGTTCCGCGTCGGTGCTGGCGGTGTTCCAGCGGTTGTTTTCCCCGCGCTGGATTCACCTCTGGCAACGGCGGCAAGAGCGCGCCAGCCCCACCGACGCCGGCGTCAAAAAAAAACCTGCGCGGGTTCTATGAACGCGTTTTTTCACTACAAATCACGCTGTGGTATTTGAATTTCCAGCGCCTGAACGACGATCGCACGCTCTCCGCGGTGATCAAGAATTTGCGGGCTGGCGGCGCGGACCGGCTGGCGCCGCGTCGGCGCAAGCTGTCGCGCCGCGCCCGCTCGACGAGCACCTCCGCTTACAACCAAGCACGGCAGCGCTTGCCGCTGGCACTCTTGCAGGCGGCGCTCACGCACGTCGCCGATGCGCTAGCCCGGATGGCCGGCGGCGAGTCGAGTGGGCGCACCGCGCCGTCCCCGCAACGGCGGATGCGTCAGTTGCTCGACGGGAGCACGCTGGCGATGCTGCGGACGCCAGATTTGGCCAAGGAGTTTTCTCCGGGGAAAAACCAGCGGGGCAACAGCGGGTGGTGCCTGATGCGCATCGTGGTTGGATTTTGTGCCAAGACTGGCGCTGTCTTCAGCGCGACCTGTGGCGCCCAAGAGCACAGCGAACAGGCGATGGCGTGGAGCCTGATGGAGCACGCCGCCGCGTTCACCGTGTGGATCGGCGACGCCAATTTCGGGGTCTGGAGCATCGTCGCCCAAGCCGCACGCCTGCACCAGGACGTGCTGGTGCGACTGAGTCCGTCACGGGCGCGCCGACTCTGCGCCGGCCAGCCGCTGAGTTCCGGTCAGGAGCGCTGGATCACGTGGAAACCCACGCGCGCCGACAAAGTGCCACCGGGCACCGAGCGCAAACCGGTGGCGGGCCGCCTGATTTATGTGCGGATACAGAGGGATCAGCGCTGGATCGACTTGTGGCTGTTCACCACCTTGCCAAGTCGGGACTATCCCATCGAATTGCTCGTGCGCTGGTATGGCCAGCGCTGGCAGGCCGAACTGAACTTCCGCTACGTCAAAACGCAGCTGAAACTGGACGTGCTGCGCGTGGGCACTGCCGCCATGGCACGCAAGGAGTTTTATGCCGGGCTTTTGGCATACAGCTTGGTGCGGGCCGTGATGTGGGAGGCGGGCGAACGGCTGGAACAACGGCAGGCCGTGATCTCCTTCAGCGAAGCTCGCCGCCTCGTGATCTCGCGACTCAAAGATTGGGGTCGCGCGCTCTGCACCGGCTGTCCGAACCTGGCAATCTGGCTGCGCGCGCTATGCCATGAAGTCGCCCTCCACACTCTGCCCAGGCGGCGCAAGCAGCGGCCAAACGAGCCGCGTCGCGTGCGTCACCGGCGCCACAAATTCCCTCCACTCAGAGGCAACAGAGCCGCTGCGCGGGCACGCTATGCGACAACGAAATCTTTGTGACATTGGGCGCCGCGGCTCCAATAATCTCACGGCGGCAATCGGCGGCATTTCCGGCTGGTCCAATACCTGATTTGCGACCCCGAATCCCGTCCCTGCACTTTGCGGTTGGAGTTTTCGCGCCGGAAACTCATTCCTTCCCCTCCCTTCAATCACTGCACCTCCCCTCTCCGATGAAAACACCCGGGATTTCCCGCCGCTCCTTCCTGAAGACCGCCTCGCTCGCCTCCGCCGTTGTCGTGTTTCCCGAGGTGATGCGCAGCCAGCAAGGCCAGTCGCCCAACAACAAGCTCAACGTCGCCTTCGTCGGCGTCGGCGGCCGCGGCGCCGCGGCGGTCGCGGCACTGCAGACGGAGAACTGCGTCGCCTTCTGCGACGTGGACGACGCCCGGGCGGCGAAGACGTTCGAGAAGTTTCCCCAGGTGCCGCGCTTCCGGGATTTCCGGAAGATGCTCGACCAACTGGGCAACCGGATCGACGCCGTTACGGTTTCGACGCCCGACCACATGCACTTCCCGATCGCAATGGCGGCGCTCGCGCTGGGCAAGCACGTGTTCGTCGAGAAGCCGATGTCACACACGATCGCGGAGGCGCGAAAGCTCGCCGCGGTGGCGCGCGAGAAGAAAGTGGCCACGCAGATGGGCAACCAGGGGCATGCCGCGGAGGGCACGCGGCTGCTAAAGGAGTGGTTTCAAGCCGGCGTGCTGGGCGAAGTGCGCGCGATTCACAGCTGGACAGACCGGCCGATCTGGCCGCAGGGCGTGAAGGCACTCGACCACAGCAAGCTGATGCCCGTCGTGCCGGGGACCCTCGATTGGGATCTCTGGCTCGGCGTCGCCACAGCCCGGGAGTACGACCCGGCCTACCTGCCTTTCAACTGGCGTGGCTTTTGGGATTTCGGCACCGGCGCGCTCGGCGACATGGGCTGCCACATGATGGACGGCGCCTTTTGGGCGCTGGACCTCAACGCGCCGACGACGATCGAGGCGGTCAGCGCGAATCAGACGGCCATGAGTCCGCCCACCGCGTCGGTGGTCACCTATCAATTCCCCGCCCGGGGCGGACGGGCGGCGGTGAAATGGGTCTGGTATGACGGCGGCATGGAGCCGATGCTGCCACCGGAGTTTGAGGAGGCCCGAAAACTTCCGGACAACAGCACGTTCATCCTGGGCAGCAAGGCGTGCGTCGTGGCCGACGCCAATTACAACAGCATCCGGATTTTTCCGGAGTCGAGGATGCAGGAGCTGTCCGACTCTTTGCCGCCGAAAACGATTCCGCGCGTACCCGGGGGCCACTTCGCCGAGTGGGTGCGGGCGTGCAAAGGGGGCGTGCCGGCCGGCTCCAATTTCGACCACGCCTCCAAGGTGACGGAGACGTGCCTGCTCAGCAACGTCGCCGTCCGGGCCCGCCGCCGCCTCGAGTGGGATTACGCGGCGATGAAGGTGACGAACCTCCCGGCGGCGAACGAGTTCGTCACGAAACCGTATCGCGAAGGCTTCGGCATTTGAGGCCTGGCCGCGCCGCGCGGGGCGAAGCCATGGAGGCGCGGTGCTGCCTGGCCGGGCCGCTACGTGTTTCCTGCCCCGGTCATAACCGCGCCCGGCGTGGAAATGGGGTTGCGGGCCGCGGCGAGGTGCCTTTGACTCGGGGCATGGCATTGCTATCTTCGGCCCCCTCCGGTCAGGCCCAATCAACTCGTCCGGACGCGGCGCAAAAAAAAGGCGGCGGCGTCAAGGCCGCCCAGGCGCTTGCGAAGCAAAAAGCCCTCGAGAAGAAATCCAAGACCTACAAGCTCCCGCTGGGCGAGCTTGCCCTCTTCACCCAACAGATCGCCTCGCTCCTCGCCGCCGGTCTGCCGCTCGTCCAGTGCCTCGAGGCGCTGCAGGACCAAACGGAGGATCCGATCTTCCGCATCGTCATCCGCGACGTCCGCGCCGAGATCTCCCAGGGCAACTCGTTTTCGACCGCAGTGAAGCTGTTTCCAAATTCCTTCAACACCCTTTTCATCTCGATGGTGGAGGCGGGCGAGGCGAGCGGTGGCCTCGCGGAGATTCTCGCCAAGGTGGCGGGCTACTTCGAGTCGACGGTCAAGCTGACCAAGAAAGTGAAGTCTGCGATGACCTACCCGATCGCGGTCATCGGCCTGGCCGTGGCGCTGGTGAACGTGCTGCTGATTTTCGTCATTCCCGTGTTCGCCGCCATGTTCAAGGACTTCGGCGCGAAACTGCCCGCGCCGACGCAGTTCCTCATCGACCTGAGTAATTTCATGAAGGCGTGGTGGTGGGCGATCGGCCTCGGCGCCTATGCGGTCTACTTCTTCGGGGGCAAGTTCGTGTCGACGCCCAATGGCCGCCGGACCAAGGACCAGTTCCTCGTGAAGGCGCCGATTTTCGGCAACCTCATTCACAAGATCGCGCTCTCGCGGTTCTGCCGCACCTACGCCACGCTCATCCGCTCGGGTGTGCCGATTCTCCGGACGCTGGAGATTGTCTCCTCTGCGAGCGGCAAGGTGCAGATCGAGGATGCATGTGAGGAAATCGCGAAACACGTCAGCCAGGGCGGCCAGGTTTCGGAGGTGCTGGCCACGAACGAGTTTTTTCCGCCGATGATGAAACACATGGTAAAGGCGGGTGAATCCACCGGCAACGTCGACGGGATGATGAACAAGGTGGCCGATTTCTACGACGTGGAATGCGAAGCCACCGTGGGGGCGCTGACCTCGCTGATCGAGCCGATGCTGATCGTGTTCCTCGGCGTGGTCGTCGGCGGCATTGTCATGGCGATGTTTCTCCCGATTTTCCAACTCGGCGCCGTGGCGGGCGGCCTCCAATAAGCGCGGTGCGCGTGCGGTTTGACATCGCGCTCCGTCTCCCGGAACGTCGGCCGCCTCGTTTCTCCGCGTAATGCCCTCCGTACTCATCGTCGACGACCTCGTCTCGATTCACGAGATGCTTGAGGCTGTCATCCAGCCCACGGGCTTTGCCACTGCCTTCGCCACCGACGGCGAGAAGGGGCTCGTGCGCTACAAGGCGGAGAAATACGACCTCGTCCTGGCCGACATTGACATGAAGCCGATGGACGGGATCACGCTGCTCAAGCAGCTCAAGCTCTACGATCCCAGCGTCGTCGTCATCATCATGACGGCCTACGCCTCGACGGAGAGCGCGGTGCAGGCGTTGAAATTCGGCGCGTTTGACTACCTGCAAAAACCCTTTCGCGTCGACGATTTGATCGCGACGCTGCGCCGCGGGCTCGAATTCCGGAAATTCCAGGCCGAACGGGCCAGCGCGCTGCCGGTGGGCGCGAAGCTCGAGGACATCGAGGGCCGGCTCGTTGGCCGGAGCGCGAAAATCACCCGGCTGATTGCCCAGGTGAAAAAGCTCGCGGCGACGCGCACGCCGGTGCTGCTCACCGGTGAGAACGGCACCGGCAAGAGCTCGGTCGCGGAAATCCTCCACCGGTTGAGCGGGGCGCCCGAGTCGGCGTTTTTGCGGATCGATTGTTCGCTCAGTTCAGAGGCGAATTTTCGCGAGGGCATGCTCGGGCCGAACGGGGAAGGCGGCGCCTGGGTGAAGCAGGCGCGGGGCGGCACCTTGTTTCTCGAGCGGCTGGAGTGCCTTGCGCTGTCCGTGCAAAAGGAGCTCGTCAGTGTTCTGCGCAACACGGCGCACGGCTTCCGCCTCGTCTGCACGACGGGCGCGGATCTCGAGAAACTCGTCGATGAGGGCAATTTCCACGACGAGCTGTTCTACCGCGTCGCCTCGCTGCCCGTGGAGATGCCGCCGCTGCGCGACCGCGCGGAGGACATTCCGCTGTTGGTGAAGCACTGCGCGTCGCAGGCCACGAATCCGCATTTCGACGTGAAGCTGATCGAGTTTACCGCCGACGCGCTGGCCGTGCTGACGGCGTACCACTGGCCGGGCAATGTCACGGAGCTCTACCAGGTCGTATCCAAAATCGCCGCGACGACGGAGACGCGGGTCATCACCTCCGAGCAGCTCCCGCTGCGCCTGCGCGAACTCAAGGACTGGCCCGCGCTGGCGGAATATCTCGCCGGCCAGGAGAAGCAGTACATCGACATGGTGCTCCGCGCCAGCCGCGGCGACAAGGCCGCGGCCGCCAAGGTGCTCCGGGTGGATGTGGGCAAGCTGGGGTGAGCGGTAACGATGCAGTCGGCCGTTGGCCAGCGCGCTTGCACGCGCTCTGAAATCCACCAGCCGTGGCGGCCGCACGCCTCGGCCAAGGCGGCTTCAAAGGCCCGCGCCGCGCCGACCGTCTCGAACACATCACGCCGGTAGTTGCCACGGCGGGCGCGCCTCAGGTGCGTTGATGACGGGGTACAACGCGCCAGGAAATTGGATGCGCAGTTTTCGCGCCACGCTTCGCAGTCAACGAAGTGCCGTCGCCGCCGCCAGACTTGGCACTACCTAAACCTCGTCTACTTTGCAGCGCTGCGGCAGGTCGGCGGCGACGCCCATCGCGCGGAGGATGTCACGCAGACCGTTTTTGCCCTGCTGGCGCGCAAGGCGTCGTCGCTCACACGGCATCAGACCCTCGCCGGCTGGCTGCACACCACCACGCGTTTCACGGCCAGCGAAGCGCTGCGCGCCGAACGCCGCCGGCTCGCGCGCGAACAGGAGGCCCACACCATGCACGAACTCTCGACCGACTCCGCGGCGGGCCACGAGTGGGAGCAACTGCGCCCCGTCATCGACGACGCGCTCGGTGAGTTGCGCGAACCGGATCGCGAGGCCGTGCTGCTGCGGTTTTTTGCCAACCTGCCCTTCGCCGAAGTCGGCGCAAAACTCAACCTCTCGGAAAACACGGCGCGGATGCGGGTGGAGCGGGCGCTGGACAAGCTGCGCGTTCTCCTCGCGCGCCGCGGGATCACGTCGACCACGGCCGCGCTCTCAACCGCGCTTGCCAATCAGGCGATGGCGGCTGCGCCCGCCAGCCTGGCCGCGACCGTTACGGGTGCAGCGCTCTCGGGTGCCGCAGCCGGCGCCGTTGCAACCACCGGATTTATTATGAGCACAACGAACCTTATCACTGCCGTCGTTGCGGTCGTCGCCATCGGCGGCGGTGTTTTCCAGGTCAACCGAACCCACCGCGTCGAAGTGGAACTTGCCGCGCTGACTCGCGACCGCGATGGCCTGCGCGCGCAACTCAGCAACGCGCAGCAACAGGCCGCGCAAACCGAGCAAGAATTTGCTGCACTGCGAGGCGAAATGGAAACGCTGCGCGCCAGCAACGCTGCTACATCCACGCCGGGCAGGGCGGCACCCGCGACGGTAGACACGGCGACAGCACAGCGTCGGGCCGAAGAAACGGCGCTGAGCCGCGCCCAACAGGAAGTTGAGGCGCGACGCGCGAAGCGTGCGTCGCGCAGTGTCGTGAACGTCAGCACACTTGATACCGCGTATCGGGCGCTTGACCCGCAGTTGAATTTCTCGCCGGAACAAATTGCCCGATTCAAGGCGCTCGCAGTGGAAAATGCCAGGCGCCATGAGGAACTCGACAAGCTGGCGGCTGCGCAAGGCATGCGGGTGACAGATCCCGCGATGCAGGCGCTCTACAGCCAGACTGACGCCGAATTTGGATTCAAAGTCAGCAGTTCGTTTGGCGCCGATGCACTGCAGACGGTGCAACATTACGGTGATACGCTTCCACTGCGCGTATTTGTGGAGCAACTCGCCGGCAGGCTCTTCTATACGGACACTCCGCTGGTCGCCGCCCAAGCGAACCAACTTGTGGAAATCCTGTCGAATAACATGCGCACCGCAAAGGGCCAGATCGACACAGCGGCACTCGATGCCGCCGCGATCCTTGCCCAGGCGCAATCAACACTTTCAGCACCGCAGCTCGAACGGTTTCATGAACTTGTGGCAAAGTTTGCCGCGGAAGGGGAAGCACAGAAGAAAAGTGCGACGGCCGCCGGGATCTATCCCTCCGGCAATCGATGACGGAGCGTGCTTGGGCGACTTCCATCGGTGTGCCGGGCCCGTTGCGCTTCTTTGCGGCCCATTCATCGGTAGAGTAACCTATTGGGTTACTCTGTAATTTGGCGGTTTCGGCGCAGAAAGTAAGATCGTCAGACGGATCATTTTTGGAACGGCGCCGGGAAAAAGTGGGTGCGCGGTCGCGAGCCCCAATCTCAGAAAATCTCTCACGCGGAGCGCGCGGAGACGCGGAGGAATCGGAATCCTTCTTGATGGTTTCGACTCGCCGCTTACGTTCGGAGCATGATCCTCGAATCCATCCGCGCCTTCAACCATGCCGCGCCTTTCCGCCCCTACGCAATCCGCACGGCCAGCGGCGAAACGCACCGGGTGCCGCATCCGGACTTTGTTTTCATTTCGCCCAGGGGTTCGTATGTCATCGTCATCGATGCCAGGGAACGACCGCACCATTTGAGCACGCTGCTGATCGAGGAAGCCGTGTTGCTCAACGGTCGCGCGCGGCGCAAAGCGGGGAAAAAGACGGCGTAGCAGCCGCAACGATGCGGCCACGGCCGCAAAGTGCGTTTTGCTTCGAAGTGGATGAGACATGCAGGGGCCTGCCTCTGCCCGTAGCCCTGCGCGTGTGCGCAGGGATGGATGGTGGGCGACTCGAGCCCCGGCAATCCCGCTGCTCACGCAGCGGGCTACAACGGAGCTATTTTCCAGTAATCGGCCGTGGGCCGGCACTTCTGCTCGTGATTCGAAGCGCCACCCGTGTCCAATCGCGAGCTCGCTCGCTCCTGCAAGTTGCCGCCGCGGTCGCTACCTGCCGATCGGTGGATCATCGGCGACGATGGAAAATATCAGACCAACGGGTTCGCGAAATTCGAAGCGCCGGACGCGAAGCCGCTCGTGGTGCCGAAAGGCGGCGCGAGTGCGCTGAGCGGCGACGGCTGGACCGGTTCGCTGAGCGGCGGACATTTCAAGACGTCGAAGGGCGCCGAGAAATTCGATCTGCGGCACGTCACGCGCCCGCCACCAACCCTCGGCGCGAAGCCGCCCGCGGGCGCCGTCGTGTTGTTCGACGGGAAAAACCTGGACGCGTTTGCAAACAAGAAGGGCAGGAACTCAACCCGCCGAAGGGCGCCGCCGGCCGGCTCGGCGAGGCGCCCACCGGTCCGCTGACGTTGCAGGAGCACGGCATGCCGGTGCAGTTCCGCAACATCTGCGGTGGTGGAACGCTAAGTCGGATCCATGCAGTCAAGCACCATTTTGAGAGTAAAACGACGAATACTAAAAGGTGGACGGCGACCTCCCATGGTCTTTTATTTTGGTTTCGTAAGTTGTAGGCAGTCCGCTTGCGGACGCTGCCTGAGCGCGAGCGAGCTCGCTGCCTACCGTTCACCGAGTTGCGCCGTCATAACAAAAGACCGTGGGCGACCTCCGGGCGCCGTTTGGCCGTGTCCGCTGGAAAAACGCGCCCGGAGGTCGCGTTCCACCTCGGGCGAGCGATGCCGGGTGTTTTCCGTTGGCGTGCGCTGCGAAATCGCCTGCAAGCAGGCTCCTACCTGCGGGAAGGCTCCCATGATCCTCAGCGACCACGAGATTCTCGAGTTGAACGAACTCTGCAGTGCCGTCGTCGACGGCACGTTGACGGATGCCAGCGCGCGCGGCTCTCGTGCTGGCTCGGCGAGTCGGAGGCGGCGCGGCGGGTTTACGTGCGCGCGATGGGCCAGTCCGCGAGCCTGCAGGCCTACGCGGCGGAAATGCATGCCGAGGCGCCCGATCTGCGGGTGCGGTGGCGGCGGGCACAATTCACGTGCCATGGTGGGTGTTTGGCTCGCTCGCGGCGGCCGCGACGATCGGGTTCGTGTTGCTCGCCACCCGCCCAGAGGCGCGGCGCGAGGACGTGGCGCCAGGCGACCGGGCGGACAATTTCGTGGCGCAGGTCACCGGTTCGAAAGCCGCGCGGTGGGGCGGGGGGCGCCGGGGCTGCGGCCCGGCGCGCCATTGCGCCGGGGCCAGCGACTCGAGTTGAGCGCAGGCTTCGCCGAGATCACATTTGATTCCGGGGCGCGGCCGATGTGCTCGTGCTCAAAGGGGAGGTCGAGGCCGCGCCGCGGGGTGCGCTCGAGCAAGATACGATTCACCTGCGCAAAAAGGAGTCGCGCCGTTTCGCCGCTTCCGGTGTGTCGGAGGTCCAGGACCGCGAGAAGAAATTCGCGCGCTTTGCCCAGCCGCTGGCGCCCGAGCGGTTTTCGCCCGGCATAGGTTACGTCCACTGGTCGTTCGACGAGACGGATGGCGACCTGGTGAAGGCGAAGGTCGCCGGCCGGGCCGGCCGGCCGGCCGAGGAGCCGATTGGCGCGCTGCGCACGGACTTCGGCGGCGGCAACGCCATGGACACGACCTCGCTGCGCGATGGGAAATGGCACCATGTCGCGACTTATTTTTTCGCCGGCGAAGATCCGGAC
>JACQWL010000113.1 GCA_016209255.1 Verrucomicrobiota bacterium | reverse complement strand
TCGGCGACGAAACCATCATCCAAATCGCCACGAGCGGGAAGAAACTCCTGCCCGAAACCGACGACGACTACGACATCGATTACACCCTGGAGCCGCGCGCGAAAAAGATCCTCGCCGGCCTCGGTTTCCGCACCGGCGACAGCGACCAGCTCGCGAAGACGTTCTCCGGCGGGTGGGTCATGCGGGCGCACCTCGCCCGGCTCCTCGTGGCCGAGCCCGCGCTGCTGCTCCTCGACGAACCGACCAACCATCTCGATCTCGAGGCCCTGCTCTGGTTTCAGGACTATCTTACGCGCTACCCGGGCGGCCTCGTCGTCATCTCCCATGATCGCGCCTTCCTCAATTCCCTCTGCACGGGCATTCTCGAACTGCGCGGCGGGCGGCTCAACCGTTTCCACGGCAACTACGACGACTACCTCAGCGAGAAGGAGGCCCGGAAGCAGCAGCAGGCCGCCGCCTTCAAGAACCAGCAGCGCGAAATCGCGCACCTGCAGAGATTCGTCGACCGCTTCGGCGCGAAGGCCTCGATGGCGTCGCGGGCGAAATCGAAGGAGAAACAGATCGAGCGCCTCGAGGCCGTCGCCGTCGAGGAACCGCAGGAGGAACTGAAGCGCATCCACTTCAAGTTTCCCCAACCCCCGCGCTCCGGGCTGAAAGTCATCGAGCTCGAGCAGGTGGAGCAGGCCTACGGCGACCACGTCGTCTACCGGGATCTCAATTTCACCGCCGAGCGCGGCCAGCGCATCGTGCTCGTCGGCCCCAACGGCGCCGGCAAATCCACCCTCCTGAAAATCTTTGCCGACATCGTCCCGATTCGCGGCGGCACGCGGCAGCTCGGCAGCAACGTCGTCACCGGCTACTTTTCGCAAAACCGCCTCGATAATCTCAACGTCAGCGCGACCGTTTTCGAAAACGTGATGGAGCTGCGCACGAACGAAAACCAGCTCACGGAGCAGCAGGCGCGCGCGATCCTCGGCGCGTTTCTCTTCCGCAAGGACGACGTTTACAAGAAGGTCTCCGTGCTCTCCGGCGGCGAGAAATCGCGGCTCGCCCTCGCCCGCATCCTCGTCAAGCCGCCGAATCTCCTCCTGATGGACGAACCGACGACGCACCTCGACATCGCGTCCATCGACGCGCTCCTCACCGCGCTGCAAGGCTACGAGGGCACCCTCATCTTCATCAGCCACGACGTGTACTTCATCCGCGCGCTCGCGCTGAACGTCCTGCACGTCCACTCCGGCCGGCTCACGCCCTATGCCGGCGATTACGACTACTACCTCGACAAGTCGAAGGCGACGAACGAGCGCGCGGCCCTCACCGCCGGCTTTACCGACGCGCGGCCGGAGCAGCAGAAGCGGGAAGCCAGGGGCCAGAAGTCAGTCGTCAGCGCGGTCAACGCGAAGACCCATCCCGCCCAGGTGAAGAAACTCCGGATCGAAGTCAGCCGGCTGGAGGAGGAAGTATCGAAGCTCGAGGCGAAGCAGAACGACCTGACCGCCGCCCTGGAGGCACCCGAGACTTACAGCGAGCCCGGCAAGGCCCAGCATTTCAATCGCGAACTCAGCGTGATCGTGGACCAGCTCACCACCGCGACCGCCGAGTGGGAAAAGGCGGCCTCGGAGCTGGCGGAGTTGGAAAAGATGTAGGGGGACGGATGTTCCGGCATCGTAGCCGCGAGCCCGTAGGAGACTGCTTGCAGGAAATTTCAGCGTGTTCCGAAGGAACGAGTCCCGAATCGCCTATCGGCGCGCCGCCTCTTTCCTGCAATTGACGCGTGCCTCGAATCGCGCTTTCTTTACTCCATGCCAATGACGCTCACGGAGATCTACGCCGAGGCGCGCCAACTGTCACCCGAGCAGTCGGCTGAACTCATCGATTTGCTCCTTGTTGACACATTCAACAGGCCCGACCCCGCCGTGGAGGAAGCGTGGGGCAAGGAGATCGACCGGCGATTGGCCGAGCTGGAGAGCGGCAAGGTAAAAGGCATCCCAGCCGGGGAAGTGATTGCGGATGTTCGCAAGATAGTCGGCTTGTGATGCAGGTCCACTTTCACCCCGAAGCGCGCATCGATTTCAAGAACGCGGCGGAACACTACGCCGCGGTCCGCCCTGACCTCGGCCAAGACTTCTATCGCCACATCGAGGGGCTGACCGCAGAAATCCGAGCCAACCCGACGCTCTTCCGGGTTTTTCGCCGGCCTCACGCGCGACGACATTTTCGACTAGCCGATCATCTCCTCGATCAATCTCGCCGGTTTGACCGGGTGCTCCGCCACCACAATCGCCTCCTCCAGCATCGCCTTGGCTGCCGCCAGCGCGCTTTCGTCGTTCCCGTGAATCATGCACAGCGGCGCGCCGGCTTCGACCCGCTCGCCGATTTTCACGAGCGCGCTCACGCCCACGGCGTGGTCTATCTGCTCTTCCGCCCTGGCCCGACCGGCGCCCAGGCGCAGCGCGGCGAGCGCCACGCCCATCGCATCGACGTCGCACACGAAACCAGCCCGCGGTGCCGGGAGCGGCACTTTCAGCCGGGCTTGCGGCAGTCGCGCCGGTTCGTCCACGACCCGCGCGTCGCCACCCTGCGCAGCGATCAGCTCGCGGAATTTCTGCAACGCCGCGCCACTCGTGATGCCCGCCTCCAGTTTCCGGCGCGCCGCCGCCGGCGTTGCCGCGACACCGGAAAGCACGAGCATCTGCTCGCCGAGCACATAGGTGACTTCCATCGTGTCGGCGGGACCACGACCTTTGAGACAGTCGATCGACTCGGCGACTTCGAGCGCGTTGCCGACGGTGCGGCCGAGCGGCTGGTCCATCGCGGTCAGGACGGCCCGCGTGCGCTTGCCCTGCGCCGTGGCGACCGCCACCAGCGCCAGCGCCAGCTCGCGCGCGTGCGCCAGGTCCTTCATGAAGGCGCCGCGGCCAAACTTCACGTCCGAGACCAGCACGTCGATCCCTTCCGCGAGTTTTTTTGAAAGAATGCTGCCGCAAATGAGCGGGATGCTCTCGACCGTCGCCGTCACGTCGCGCAACGCGTAGAGTTTCCGGTCCGCGGGGGCGAGTTCGGCCGTCTGGCCGATGAGGGCGACGCCGATTTTTTCGAGCTGGGTGAGATACTCAGCGAGTGAGAGATTCACCCGAAACCCCGGGATCGATTCGAGTTTGTCGAGCGTGCCGCCGCTGTGACCGAGCCCGCGGCCGCTGATCATCGGCACCGCCACGCCGCACACGGCGGCCATCGGAGCGAGGTGGAGCGAGATCTTGTCGCCCACGCCACCCGTCGAATGCTTGTCCGCCTTGGGCAACGTCACCCCCCCAAGGTCGGCGATCACGCCCGAATGCATCATGGCGTCCGTGTAACAGACCGTTTCCTCCGGTGTCATGCCGCGCCAGAATACCGCCATCAGCATCGCGCTGAGCTGGTAGTCGGCCCACGAGCCGTCGGTCGCGCCGCACACGAACGCCCGGATCTCCTCGCCGGAAAGGACGTGCCCGTCGCGTTTGCGGGCAATGACATGCTGGGGAAACATGCCGGACCGAACCACGCCCGTCGTTCATGCGCAACGCCGCAGTCACCGCGCCAAGCGAGGGGGCGCATCTGCCGGTAAGCGGACACGCCGCCGCAGCCCCGTAGGGCCTGCGCTTGCGCAGGGCCGGACTGGAGGGGCGATGAAGGGGGTGTTAACGAGAAATGGCCCACCGCCCCTCGACTGGCTCTGGGCCCTGAGCCTGTCGAACGGGCAAGTGGTGGCCCGACAAGACAGCGCGGACCAACCAAAAAATGGGATGCGCCGCGCCCAGGCGGTTGTTCAGATCACGGCCGACAAACCGTCAGGGCCTGCCGTAGGCGCGTTCCGTCCTGGCGATGCGCACTTCGTCGTCTGCATCCCAGGTTTCCAGCCCGCCGCGCTCGGCTATCTCTTCCCGCCAAAAACCGAGCGCGCCATTTCGAATGGCGTCCGCGTCAGCCGCGTCATGGCGGACATCGTGTGCTCCGCCGCGACCGGTTGGGAGGAGTCGGGCATGGCCGCGGCCACGAGCGCCTCGCGTTGGGCGAGCTCCGCTTCGCGGGCCGCAACGGTTTCCTCCCGGTGTTTCACCGCGGCTTCCCGTTCGCGTTGCACGAGGCGATCGTCGCGCATGTGGTCCTGCTCGGCCTCCAGGATCTCCCGCGCGCGATGGAGCCTGTCCCACGCCGCCTGCAGGGCAGCCTCGTCGGTGAAAGGCGTGCGGCTCGACGGCCGCTGAAAGGCCGGTGCCGACCCGCGCACCGGCGCCAGGGCTTCGACCCCAACTCGCCCGGCCTCGATTCCGGCCTGCAGCGCGCGCAGCCTGGCCTCGTAATCGCGGAGGTTGGCTTCACGTTCGCGCAGCGCCTCGTGGTCTTCGTACAAGCGGCGTCGCTCCTCGGTGAGCGTGGCGACCCATTTCTCGGCGGACGGGCGCGCGAGCTTCAGCGTCGGGCCCGGCGGGGGGAAGGTAATGGCTGAATTCATGGTGGTGATATTGTTTCTGCTGCTGACACCACCATAGCCGGTTCGCCCCGGCCGCGCCATGGGTACCCGGGGCTTTTACCCCGGCTTTACCGGGAAAACGCCTTATTTCGAAAAATTATTACGTTCGGAAAATCACGTCCTCGCGATTGAACATTCTCACCGCCAGCGCGAGCGCGATCGCCGCGTAAACGCAGCTCGAGCCGAAAATCAGCGCGAGGTAGTTCCAGTGCCAGACACCGGACACGAGTTCCTTGCTCACGAGCGAGACATTCAGGATCGGCACCAGCGCCAGCCGGGCGTTCAGCTCGACGCCGGGCAGCAGACCGACAACGGCGGGCATGATGATCACGATGATCAGCGGCGACACGTAGCTCTGGGCCTCCTTGAAACTTTTCGCGAACAACGAAATGGTCAGGAGTGCCGCCGAGAACAAGACCGCCATCGGCAGCACCATGCCGACCACCGCGAGCAGGCCGAACGGATCGAGCGACGGCAGTGCCGCACGCTGGGCTGCGCCACTCCGGGCCAGCATCGCCCCGCCGATCACGAACGTCAGCCCCATCGAAACGAGCGAAAACAGGACCGTGCTGAGCGAGGCCGTGAGGACCATGAAAAACTTGCCGAGCACGAGATCGATCCGCGCGATCGGGCTGCTGAGGATCGCCTCCATCGTGCCGCGTTCCTTCTCGCCCGCGGTGAGATCCATCGCCGGGTACATGGCGCCGGTAAAGCTGAGCAGCAGGAAGAAGTAAGGGATTAATCCGCCGATGACGTTGCCACCGACCTTCTCCGGCGGGGCCACGTTTTCCGAATTCACGTCGAATGGCCTGATGAGGGTGACCGGCAGACTCCGCTCGGCCAGCCGGGCCGCGATGACCTTGTCGCGATATTGGGTGAAGAACCGGCGCACCTCGCCGACGGCGAAACCCGAACGCATCTCGCCTTCGTAATTGTAGATCTTGATCGCCGTGGGCGCACCGCGCTCGATCGCGGCGTCGAATCCGGACGGAATCTCCACCGCGGCGCGCACCTTCTTGTCGGAAATGCGCTGCTTCCAATCGGCCGTCGTCGGGATGATTTTGATCCTCTGGTTTGCGGCCAGCGCCGCCCGGGCCTTCGGCGAGTCCTCGCCCCCCAGGACCATCACGGCCGGCACGGTCGAGCGCGCCTGATTGACGATCTTGTAGGAGACAAATCCGATGCCCAGCACCAGCCCCGGCATGACCAGCGTCGGGATGACGATCATCGATATGAGGGTGCGCCGATCCCGGAGCATGTCCCGCAGCTCCTTGAGATAAATGGTGATGATGTTTTTCCAGTTCATGGGTGCGTTTGCCGGTGGTGGTGGCCGGCCAGGCCGGCCCCCCCCGGAGCTCGGGCCCTACCCTTCTTCACCGGCGACCTTCACGAAGATCTCCTCCATCTCCTGTTCGCCGAACCGGTCGCGAAGCTGTTCGAGCGTGCCTTCCGCCAGGAGCCGGCCGCCGTGGATGATGCCAATTACGTCGCAGAGCTTTTCCACTTCGCTCATCACGTGCGTCGAGTAGATGACCGTCTTGCCCCGCGCGCGGCAGTCGCGGACGAAGCGCACAATCGTCCGCGCCGCCATCACATCGAGCCCGACGGTCGGCTCGTCGAAGATCATCACGACCGGATCGTGGATGAGCGTGCGGGCGATCGACGTTTTTTGCTTCATGCCGGTCGAGAACTTGTCGCATCGCCGATCGAGGAATTCGTGCATGTCGAGTTCGTCGGCGAGCCGCTGGGTGCGGTGCTGGATGTCTTCGGCCGCCATGCCGTTGAGCTTCCCAAAGTACGCGATCGTCTCCCGCGCGGTCAGCCGGCCGTAGAGCGCGGTGCTGGCGGCGAGAAAGCCGACATGGGCGCGCACGTGCTGCGCGTCGCGCACCACGTCGAATCCCGCCACGGTCGCGCTGCCCGCGGTCGGCTGCAACAGGGTGGCCAGCAGGCGCAGCGTCGTCGTCTTGCCCGCCCCGTTGGCGCCGAGGAGGCCATAGATTTGCCCGGGCACCACCTGGAACGAGACGGCCTCCGTCGCGTGGATTTCGCCGCGCTTCTTGTCGCGAAACGTTTTCGTGAGGTGGCGGGCTTCAATCATCGGCAGGGGAATTGATCGCAGGAATTCGGACCGCAGGGAAGCGGGAAGGAGCGGCAACGGGGCCTGCGGGCGCGCCCGCCGCGGCTCACGGCATGTCCGCCACGCTGAGGATGATTGCCGCGGCGAGCGCGAAATCCTTCACCGCGTCGGGTTTTCCGACGTCGGTGTATTCGTCGAGCGAGTGCGAGCGGGCGCTCTTGCCGCCGGACTGTGAGCACATCGCGAACGCCGGGATGCCAAGACTGATGGGGATATTCGCATCGGTGCTGCTGGTTTCCCAGACCGGGACCTTGTCGTAGACCCGCATCGTGGCCGCGACCTGCCGCAGCACCGGCGAATCCGGCGGCGTGGTCCCCGACGGGCGATCCCCGATGAGTTTCACGTCGGCCGTGATTCTGCCGTTGGTGGTCGAGCGCGCGGCGTTCTCGGCATCCACGGCTTCGGCCACGATTTTCTTGAACTGCGCATCGACGTCCTTGAGCGCCGCGGGCGAGACGGCGCGCAGGTCGATCTCCATCGTCGTTTCGAACGGGATCGAATTCACCGAGGTGCCGCCGGCGAGGACGCCGACGTTGTAGGAAACTTTCGGGCTCTTCGGCACCTTGAGCCGGCCCAGCCGCGCGATCGCGTCGCCCATCGCGAACGCCGGGCTGACCGTGCCGAACGCGCCCCAACTGTGGCCTCCCGGACCCTTGAAGGTCACCCGGTAGCGCAGGCTGCCGAGACCGGAATTGGTGATGATGTCGTTGGAGCGGCCGTCCACCGAGATGAACCGCTTGATGCGATCCTTCCACGGGCTCTGGTGAAAAAGATACCGCACGCCGCGCAGGTCGCCGGGGCCTTCCTCGCCCACGTTGCCGATGAAGAGGACGTCGCCCGCGGTTTCCACGCCGGCCTCGCGGGTGGCGCGGATGAACGCGAGCAGAAAGGCGAGCGAGCGCGTGTCGTCGCCCACCCCGGGCGCGCGCAGCGTGGTGCCGGCGCGCTTCACCTTCACATTCGTGCCTTCGGGGAAAACGGTGTCGAGGTGTGCGGCGACCGCAAGGAGTGGCGCGCCGCCCCGCCCGCGGCGCAGGCCCATGACGTTGCCCTCGGAATCCATCGTGACGTCCTCAAGGCCGGCATCCCGGAGCATTTTCAAATACGCCTCGCCGCGCGCTTTCTCGCCGAACGGCGGCGCGGGAATTTCCGTGAGCAGGATGAGCTCGTTGACGAAGCGCTCATAGTCGCGCTCGAACACCGCGACCGCCGCCTTGAAGGGCGCGCTCGCGACGAGCTGGCGCGCGCGGGCATCCTCGGGCGAGGCGGCGCCCAGGGCAGCAGCGCGGGCGGCGCCCGGGGTGCCAGCCTGTACGGAGGACAACAGACAGAGCGCAACGACAGGGATGATTCGGTTCATGTAGGGGCGTCGCTTGTCGACGCCCGCAGCCTTCGCCAACGGTGCTGGCATCGTCAAGCAACGCATCTACTCTCCAATCGATATGTGCGTGAACCGATCATCAGGCCAGTCGATCCACTCCGGCGGCGGCGTGCCAGCGGGGCTGAGCATCTCGGAGAATCGAAAAAACTGAAGCTGCGGCGCCCACCACCATGGCCACGTCTCGTTGGCGCCGACCAAGCGTGCGCGATACGGATTCAAAAACACGTAAAGCGCGTAATCTTCCACCAACTCATCCGCCCGCAAGCGATGCTCGAAGAAATCCCGTAGCCAATTATGCTGGTAGGCGCATGCCCGCCGGACGTCGGATTTCCACCGGCCGACGCATTGCCCAGCGGAAAGCCTGGCACCGAGGGTGAATATAACGTGCACGTGATCCGGCATGACGGTCGCGGCGATTAGGGCACCGTCTTTTTCTTCATGCCACGCACGCAGCGCGCTGAGAACCGCACCAGCGGACTGGATGGCACAGAGCCATGGCTCCCGATGCTGTGTGACAAACGTCACGAAATACCGCGCACCAGGGATCGAAATCCGGCCTCGATGCAACTCGTCCGTGCGGCGCCGTGGGAGTCGAGGGTGGTCTCGGTTCATTCTGACATTCGCGGGCGCCGACAAGCGGCGCCCCTACAAAACGCCCGCACACAAATCATAACGATGCGGACAAATCGGTTCTTGTAGGGGCGTCGCTTGTCGACGCCCGCATCTCGCGCACGGGGCGCCCGCTCCTCACGCCCCGATCGGGTGCCAGGTGGTCTTGAACTCGAGCGTGGCGCGGATCGCGTAAATGCTCTGCGCGGCGGCGGCGAACCAGTCGACCGGCGCCTCGGCCTTCGTGAGATGCACCCGCTTGACGCTCTCCGCCGCCCCGAGGTCGATCGCCTTGCGCTCCTCCGCGCTGGCGACACCGCAGATCGCGCGCAGGTGCGCGTGGGTCGCGAAGGTCGGCACGAGTTCCCGGCGAAAGCCCGTGAGCAGGTTGACCACGCCGCCCGGCAGGTCGCTCGTCGCCAGCATCTCGCCCAGCACGATCGCCGGATAAGGGCGGGCGGCGGAGGCGAGCGCCACCACCGTGTTGCCGCTCGCGATCGCCGGCGCGATAAGCGAAACCAGCGCGAGCAGCGGCGCCTCCTCCGGGGCGAGTACGCCCACGGTGCCCATCGGCTCGGTGACGGTGAAATTGAAGTAGGGCGCGGCGACGGGATTCACGTTACCGAGCACCTGCTCGTATTTGTCGGTCCAGCCCGCGTAGTAGATCAGGCGGTCGATCGTGGCCGCGACCTCGCGCACGGCTTGCCGCCGCGCCTGGGGCGTCGCATCCCCCAGGGTCAGCGCATCGGCCATGTCGGAGGTGCGGGCTTCGAGCATCTCGCCGACACGGTAAAGGATCTGGCCGCGGTTGTAGGCCGTGCGTTTCGCCCAGCCGGGCCCGGCCTTGGCGGCGGCCTCGACGGCGTTGCGCAGGTCCTTGCGCGTGCACTGCGGGATGTTGGCGAAAAAGTTGCCCGCGGCATCCTGGAGCGGAAACGTGCGTCCGCTCTCCGAGCGGATGAACGCGCCGCCGACGTAGGGCTTCGGGGTCTTGGTGATGGGAAGACGTGACATGGTAAGCGGAGTTTAATCAGGCGGCGGCGGGCGCGGCGGCGCCCTGCAGGTAGGTTTTTTCCTTGTAGGCTTTCGCGACGAAGACGAACAGCGCCCCGAAACCCTCGCGGTTGAACGTGTCCCGCAGAAACGTCTTCCCGCCCGGCGGAATGTGGGCAAAGCGGTAGCGCCCGCTCCAAAACACGATCACGGCGAGAAACATCAGCACCGCGGGCACGCCAAACGCCACCCGCGCGCTGTAGTGCTCGAGCAGCCAGGGAATGAGCAGGATCGAAAACGTCGAGCCGAAGTTGACCGAAAAATAAAACCAACCGAAGGCGCGCGACAGCAGGTGCTGGTTGTAGACGACGAGAATCGCGCGCAGCCCGTAGAAGCAAAAACGCTCGGCCGCCTCGTTGCCGATGATGAACGGGATGCCCGGCGGCATCCGATCCGTCTGACTCGGGGCGGTGTGATAGGGGCGTTGCGACATGGTTTCGTGTAGGGCTGGCGCTTGTCGCCAGCCGCGGCCCGCCGGCAAGCGGCGGCCCTACAACTTAGAGGAGGTGCGCGTAAACCAGCAGGCCCTGGCGGCCGCCTTCGCGGCCGAAGCCGCTTTCCTTGTAGCCGCCGAAGGGCGAGGTCGGATCGAATTTGTTGAACGTGTTGGCCCAGACGACGCCGGCCTTGAGCTCGGTCGACATCTTGAGGATCCGCGATCCCTTGTCCGTCCACACGCCGGCGCTGAGCCCGTAGGCGGTGTTGTTGGCTTTTTCGATCGCTTCGTCGACCGTGCGAAACGTGAGGATGGCGAGCACCGGCCCGAAGATCTCCTCCCGCGCGATGCGGTGGCTTTGCGTCACGCCGGTGAAAATCGTCGGCGGCAGGAATAACCCCTTCGCCGGCCGGCGGAACGGCGGCTGCCACATCTCCGCTCCCTCCTTCACGCCGATGTTCAGGTACTCCTGGATGCTTTCGAGCTGCGCCCGGGACACGATCGCGCCGACGTCGGTGTTCTTGTCCAGCGGATCGCCCACGCGCAGGACGCGCAAACGGTTCTTGAGCTTGGCCACGACGACGCCAGCCACCGACTCGTGCACGAGCAGCCGGGATCCCGCGCAACAAACCTGGCCCTGGTTGAAGAAGATGCCGTTCACGATGCCTTCGACCGCCTGGTCGAGCGGCGCGTCGTCGAACACGATGTTCGCCGCCTTGCCGCCGAGTTCCATCGTCATTTTTTTCCCGGCGCCCGCCACCGAACGCATGATGACCTTGCCCACTTCGGTCGAACCGGTGAAGGCGATCTTGGCCGCCGTCGGATGCGCCATCAGCAGGCCGCCGGTGGAGCCGGGGCCGGTGATGACGTTGACCACCCCCGGCGGCAGCCCGGCGTCCTGAAAGATTTCCGCGAGCTTGACGGCGGTAATCGCCGTGTTGGTGGCGGGTTTGATCACGACACAATTCCCCGCGGCCAGCGCCGGTGCGATTTTCCACGACAGCATGAGCAGCGGAAAATTCCACGGGATGACCTGGCCGACGACGCCGAGCGGTGCGAGCCGGCGGCCGGGCGCCACATACTCGAGCTTGTCGGCCCAGCCGCCGTGGTAGAAGAAGTGCGCGGCGGCCATCGGCACGTCGAAATCGCGCGTCTCGCGGATAGGCTTGCCGTTGTCCATGGTTTCCGCGACGGCGAATTCGCGCGCGCGATCCTGCAGCAGCCGGGCGATGCGGAAGAGATATTTGCCGCGCTCCTTGCCGGGCATCCTGCCCCACACGGTCTCAAACGCGTGCGCGGCGGCCTGATAGGCCGCATCGACGTCGGCGGCATTGCCCAAAGCGAGTTCCGCCAGCTTCTGCTCGTTCGCCGGGTTGATGGAGTCGAAGTACTTGCCGGAGGCGGGCGCGACAAACTTGCCGCCGATGAAGAGATCGTAGCGGCTCTTGAGCTTGGGGTCGGCGGTCT
>JACQWL010000112.1 GCA_016209255.1 Verrucomicrobiota bacterium | reverse complement strand
TCCGATCGGCGGACTCGTCAAACCGGAGATTCGGGCGCTCGCGCGCCGGGCCGGCCTCGTGACGGCGGACAAAAAAGACAGCCAGGGCATCTGCTTCATCGGACAGGTGAAGATGCATGATTTCCTGCGGGCCTATGTGCCGGACGCGCCCGGGCCGATCATCCGCGCGGCCGATGGCAAGGAACTTGGCCGGCATCGCGGGCTTCACTTCTACACTCTCGGCCAGCGCAAGGGCATCGGCGTGCCTTCAAACACCGACCACGAAGCCTACGTGGTCGTTGGCAAGAAGGCGGAGAATCGCGCGCTGCTCGTCGCCTTCGATCACCCGGGCGCCCCCGGGCTGTTTCAAAGCGAGGTGCGCGTGCACTCGCTGAGCTGGATGGGGGAACCGATCACGGCTGCGCGCGCGCTGGAGGGCCGCGTGCGCTACCGCGACCCACGCGTGCCGGTGGAGTTTATTCCCGAAGACGGCGGCACGGCGCTGGTGAAATTCCGCCAAGCGCAGCGCGGCCTCGCCAGCGGCCAGATCCTGGCGCTCTACGACGGCGAACGCCTGCTGGGCGGCGGGGTTTACCTTTGAGGGGTCAGCCGTAACAATTCAGTCGAACGCACTTTTCATTCGTAACGACGAAAACTGAAAGGTGGACGGCGACCTCCGGGCGCCGTTGAAGCCGCGTCCGAGGGAAAAACGCGCCCGGAGGTCGCGTTCCACCTCGTGCCAGCTGAATCGTTACGGCTCAGGCGTACTCCCGATATACCGGCTCGAACATCCGGCCGCGAATATCCTCGACCAGATTCGGCGGGCGTGCCCGGGCGGCAAGGCCCGCGTCGTGCGCGGCCGCCGCCACCGCCGCGGCGATTCTCAGCGAGACCTCGCGAATATTCGAAAGGGGCGGGTACACGCGCCCGACCGCCAGATCCTCCGGTTGCACGAGGCCGGCCAGCGTGTTCGCGGCGGCCAGGAACATCTGCTCGGTAATCTCGCGTGCCTCGCTCACCAGCACGCCGAGGCCCACCCCGGGAAAAATGTAAATGTTGTTGCCCTGGCCGGGCAGAAAACGGCGGCCCTCGAACTCCACCGGTGGGAACGGGCTGCCGCTGGCGAAAATCGCCCGGCCGCCCGACCAGGAATACGCCTGGTCCGCCGTGCATTCCGCCTTCGAGGTCGGATTCGAAAGCGCAAAGATGATGGGCCGCTCATTGAGCGCCGCCATCGCCGCGACGATCTCGCGGGTGAACGTTGCCGGCATGCCCGACACGCCGATCAGCGCCGTGGGCTTGAGTACCTTGACGGCCTCGGCGAGAGATTCGATGAAGGGATGCTCGTGCGCATACGGCAGCTTGTGTTCCGCGAGCGGCTCCCCGCGGCCCTGGACGACGAGCCCTTTGGAGTCCACGAACCAGCAGTGGCGGCGCGCCTCGGCTTCCCCCAGCCCCTCCGCCCTGGCCGCGGCGACGTAGAGATCGGCGATGCCCGTGCCCGCCTCGCCCGCGCCGAGAAAAAGCAACCGCTGCCGGGCCAGCGTGCTGCCCGTGAGCCGCAGCGCGCCGATGACGCCGGCAAGCGCGACCGCCGCCGTGCCCTGGATGTCGTCGTTGAAGCTCGGCAGCCGATGCCGGTAATTGCGCAGCAGCCGGAAGGCGTTCGTGTTGCCAAAGTCCTCCCATTGCAGCAGCGCCTTCGGGAACACCGATTTCACTCCGCTCACAAACTCCGCGATGAAGTCGTCATACGCGGCGCCGCGCAACCGGCGTTCGCGAATCCCGATGTAGGCGGGACCGGTTTGCAGCAGCGCGTTGTCGGTGCCGACGTCGAGCGTGATCGGGAGCGTGTAGTACGGATGCACCCCGGCGCACGCGGTGTAGAGCGAGAGCTTGCCGACGGGAATGCCCATGCCGAGCGCGCCGAGGTCGCCGAGCCCGAGGATGCGTTCGCCATCGGTGACGACAATCAAACGCACGCCGCCGTGCGGCCACAGACGCAGGATTTCCGCGATCCGGCCGCGTTCGTTCAGACTGATGAACAAGCCGCGCGGGCGCCGGTAGATTGAACCGTAGTGAAGACACGCCTCACCCACGGTCGGCGTGTAGATGATCGGCACCAGTTCCTCGATGTGGTCAATCACCAGCCGGTAGAACAGCACCTCGTTGCGATTCTGGAGGCTCGTCAGGTAGATGTACTTTTCGATCACGTCCTGTTTGCTCCGGACCGCGGTAAGCGACCGCTGGACTTGTTCTTCAAGGGTGAACACCCGCGGCGGCAGCAACCCGCGCAACCCGAGGGCATCACGCTCTTGCGTGGTAAACGCCGTGCCCTTGTTGAGCAGCGGATCCGACAGCACCCCCGGGCCCCGCAACTGCGTGGGTTCGCCCCACGCCGATAATCCGTCGATAAAAGGCCGACCATGCATGGCCGCACCTTAGCCGGCGCGCCCGCGGTCGCCTACTCAATTTTTGCCCTTTCCTGCGCGGAAGTCGCCCACCCTCCGGCGCGGCGCAGCCTGAGACCAGGCTGCCCGATGCGGCGATCGGGAATCTGAGGTTGATGAACCGGGTGGCGGCGAGCGCCTCGCTGGAATGGCCGCTGCGCGGCCCAGCGTGGAGGAAGGTGCGTCCCGGTTGGGCGCTGCGGCACCTCGTCGGAATACCCGGGCTAACGACAAAACCGCCTGGCGGTTTTGTTTCAGCCCGCATTTCCCCCCGGCAAACGCCGAAGCAAACCATGTGCGTCGATCAGCACGCGCGAATTACACCTCGGGCATGAACAATGCGGGCTGGCGGGTTGACTCTTCTTTCCGCCGCTGCGCCCTTGTGGCGGATGCCGCCGTTTTCCTCCGCCACCGCTCCCCTCGCGCCCCTGCCCGGCTCGCCCGGTGCCGACGCGGTGCTGGAGCGGTTCCTGACAGTCACGAGCGAACGCGGGCTCGAGCTTTACCCCGAACAGGAAGAGGCGATCCTCGAACTCCTCGGCGGCCGCAACGTCATCCTCAACACGCCCACCGGCTCCGGCAAATCGCTGGTCGCGGCGGCCTTTCACTTCAGCGCGCTCTGCGCCGGCCAGCGCTCCGTCTACACCTGCCCGATCAAGGCGCTCGTGAACGAGAAGTTCCTCGCGCTCTGCCGCGACTTCGGCCCCGAGAACGTCGGCATGATGACGGGCGACGCGAGCGTGAACCCGCGCGCACCGGTGCTGTGCTGCACCGCGGAGATCCTCGCCAATATCGCGCTGCACCGCGGCGAAACCAGCGACATCCGCGCCGTAATCATGGACGAGTTTCACTACTACTCCGACGCCGAGCGCGGCTACGCGTGGCAGGTGCCGCTGCTCACGATGCCCGGCGCGCGTTTTTTGCTCATGTCGGCGACGCTGGGCGAAACCGTTTTCTTCGAGCGGGAACTCACCCGGCTGACCGGCGCGCCCTCCGTCACCGTGCGGAGCGACCGCCGGCCCGTCCCGCTCGAGTTCGAATATTCCGAGACGCCGCTGACCGAGCGCGTGGCCGGATTGCTCGAGCAGCAGCGCGCGCCCGTCTATCTCGTTTACTTCACGCAACGCGCCGCGAGCGAGGCGGCCCAAAACCTGATGAGCCTCAACGTGTGCTCGAAGGAGGAAAAGGCCGCGTTGCAAGCCGAACTCGAGCGCGTGCGTTTCAACAGCCCCTACGGAAAGGAAATGCGCCGCTGGCTGCGGCACGGCATCGGCGTCCACCATGCCGGCCTGCTGCCGAAATACCGCATCCTCGTGGAGCAGCTCGCGCAGAAAGGGCTGCTCAAGCTCATCTGCGGCACGGACACGCTGGGCGTCGGCATCAATGTGCCGATCCGCACGGTGGTGTTCACCCAGCTCTGGAAATACGACGGCAAGAAAAGCGCGATCCTCAGCGTCCGGGACTTCCGCCAGATCAGCGGGCGGGCCGGGCGCAAAGGCTACGACGACAAGGGCTATGTCGTGGTGCAGGCACCGGAACATGCGATTGAAAACAAGCGCGCCGCGGAAAAAGCGGTCGGCGATGCGAAGAAACAAAAGAAACTGGTGAAGCAGCGCCCGCCCGAGGGCGCGATCGGCTGGGATCCGAAAACCTTCGAGCGCCTGCGCACCGCGCCGCCGGAGGAGCTGTCGTCGCATTTCGACGTGTCGCACGGCATGCTCCTGCTGGTGCTCAGCCGCGAGGGCGACGGCTGCCGCGCGCTGCAGCGAATCATCCGCGATGCGCACGAAACCCCGCACCGCAAACGCGCGCTGCGCCGCCGCGCCTGGCAGCTTTTCCGCGCGCTGCTCGAACGCAGAATTGTGGAGATTGTGCCCGTAGGGGCGCCGCTCGACGACGCCCGCGGGCGCCGACAAGCAGCGCCCCTACACCCAAGGCTGCGCGTCAACGTCGAGCTGCAGGACGATTTTTCCCTTCACCAGGCGCTCTCGCTCTATCTGATCGACACGCTGCCGCTGCTCGACCGCGAGTCGCCCGATTATCCGTTCGACGTGCTCACGCTCTGCGAGGCGATCGTCGAGGATCCGGATCAGATTCTCCGCCGGCAGGTGGACAAACTGAAGGGCGAAAAAATCGCGGAGTTGAAGGCCGCGGGCATCGCCTACGAGGAGCGAATGGAGAAGCTCGAGCAGATCGAGCATCCGAAACCGTTGCGCGAATTCCTCTACGACACGTTCAACGCCTTCGCCGCCGCGCACCCGTGGGTGGAACAGGAAAACGTCCGCCCCAAGTCGATCGCCCGCGAGATGTTCGAGCGCTACCTCTCCTTCGCCGAATATGTGCGGGAATATGGGCTGGAGCGCTCCGAGGGCCTGCTGCTGCGCCACCTTTCGCAAGTGTGGAAAGTCCTGAGCCAGACGGTGCCGGAGGGCGCAAAAACGGAGGACGTCGTCGAGATGGAGGACTATTTCCGCGAGCTCATTCGCGGCGTCGACTCGAGCCTGCTCGAAGAATGGGAGCGGTTGAAAAACCCGGAGTTTATCGCCGCGGATGGGGCCGACAAACCCGCGCGGCCCGCGGCCTTCGACATCACGCGGGATGCGCCGGCCTTTCGGCGGCTGGTGCGGACGGCGATTTTCGGCTTCCTCCAGGACGTCGCCGTCCGCGACTGGGAAAGTGCGGCGTCGCGATTGGCGACGGGGGCCACCGCGCCCGCCGTCGAAGGCGAGCCGCTCTCGCCCGGGGCGCGCCGGATCGAGGCGGCCTTCGCGCCATATTTCGACGCGCGCGTTCGCTTCCGGCTCGACCCCGAAGGCCGCTCGATCCAGCACACGCATTGGTCCGAGGAGCGCGAGGCCGGTGAGTGGACCGTCGCGCAAATGCTGATCGATGCGGAGGGGCTCAACGATTGGGAGGTGCAGTTCGTCGTATCCCTCGCCGAATCGCGCGCCCAAAATCGCGCTGTCGTCGGGTTTGTCGCCGTGCAGCCGGTCGGAGCGGGCTGACGGCAGATGCCCGGGGTGGCGCGAGGCTTCAGCCCGCGCTCCTGGTGCGAACGCCCATCTTTGGCGGGCAAATGCGAGAAGTCCTCTGAGCGCACGAAAAGGTCGTTGGCCTGCGAGCCCGGGCTCCGGTTTTGAACGCGCGTTCAAAATTGCCGGCGCAGCAGCGCACGAGGTGGCTTGCCGCCGGGCTCGGTTGCGATACAGAACAAGGCCGAACTCTGAACTCACTGCGTTTCGATCCAAACATGACCGTCAACCCGCTCGCTCCCGGGGCCGCAGCGTAGCGGCGCATCGCTTCCGGTCCCGCCCGATGTCCGTTCGCCGCGCTCTTTTTTTCGCCATCCTCACCGCCGGCGCCTCCGCCGCACCGTCCACTCTCCGCATGCAACCTTTCGGCACCTTGCCTGCGGGCCAGCCCGCCCGCCTCTACACGCTCGAGAATTCCCGCGGCATTCGCGCGGATATCACGGACTACGGTGGCATCGTGGTCCGGCTGCTCGTGCCCGACCGCAACGGAGTGCTCGACGACGTGGTGCTCGGCTTTGATTCCGTCGAAAAATACGCCGCCGGCTCGCCCTACTTTGGTTGCGTGGTGGGTCGCGTTGGCAACCGCATTGCCGGCGGAAAATTTTCCCTCGACGGAAAAACTTATACGCTCGTCACGAACAACGAGCCCGGCGGCAAGCCCTGTCATCTGCACGGCGGCAGGGTCGGCTTCGACAAGGCACTCTGGAACGTCACCCCCCGCCCCGGCCCCGAGCCCGCGCTCGTGCTTCGCCACCTCAGCCCCGCCGGTGACGAGGGTTACCCGGGCGCGCTGACGGTCGAAGTCACGTATATGCTCACCGCGGACGACGCCCTGCGGATCGACTATTCCGCCACGACCGATGCCGCGACTCCCGTCAATCTCACCAATCATTCCTACTTCAACCTGCGCGGCGAAGGCCGGGGTGACGTCCTCGGGCACGAGCTCACGCTGCGCGCCGCCCGCTACACGCCGGTGGACGCGGGGCTCATCCCCACCGGGAAGATCGCCCCCGTGGCCGGCACGCCGCTCGATTTCACCGCGCCCCACCCGATCGGCGCGCGCATCGGCACCTCGACCGAGCAGCTCACGTTCGCCGGTGGCTACGACCACAACTTCGTCCTCGATTCGCAGGGCGGCACGCTCGCCCTGGCCGCCACGGTCCACGAACCCGCCACCGGCCGCGTCATGACCATGTGGACGACCGAGCCCGGGGTGCAATTTTACACGGGCAATTTCCTCGACGGCAAACTCACCGGCAAGCGCGGCGCACCGTATCCGTTCCGCGGAGGCTTCTGCCTCGAGACCCAGCACTATCCGGATTCGCCCAACCAGCCGGCCTTTCCCTCGACGATTCTGCGCCCGGGCCGGACCTACCGCAGCACCACGCTCTATAGCTTCTCCGCGAAGTGAGAAGCTCCGGAGTCTCGAATCGCCTTCGCCAAGGCTTCGGAAGACAGGTCGGCCGGGGCGCCTCGCCTTACCCTTCGGCTCCGTCGTTACGGCCAAGGGCTTGGCCTGTTGGTCAATCTTCAAAACAGCGGCGCGTTGTTCTTCGGGTCGTTGAGCAGCGCCTCGAACCGCGGGTCGCCGCGCAGCGGAGCGTAGCGCGGGTCATGTTTCATGACGTGGATCGTAGTAGATGAAGCGGCGTTGGGGCCGGCATCCCAACTGCCATAGGGACGGCGCAACAGCCCCGCGTAAGCCGCGATCGCCGCGTCCTTTTCACCGGTCCACGCCTCAACAAACGCGAGGATGGCGCGGTATCGGCCAGCGTCGATCGCGTCAAGCGACTCGGGCACCAACTCCACCGCCCGGCGGGCACACCGCAGAGCCTCCTCTTTTTTACCCAGCAACGCTTCCATTTGACCCAGCGTTGCCCAAGCGTCGTGCCGATTTGGATCACGCTCGACGAGCGCCTTTAGCGTTTCGGGAAAACCCTGGAGCCGATCGCGGGCTCCCCCCAGATCACCCTGCGCAGCGAGAACCCCTGCGATCTCCAACGTCCGATAGGCACTCCTTGGAGACACGTTCGATTCGGCGAACAGGCGATCAAGGCGCGAGACCACGCGCAGCTCGCGAATCAGCGCAAGATGCGTGAGAATGTCTTCATGGACCCATCGGAGAAGTACGCGCTGTCCTTTTCGTCGCTCATGTTGGTGAACGGCAGGACGGCGATGGATTTGGCTGACGTGGATTTCGCTGACGCGAAATCCATAGGCGGCTGCGCCCCGGCGGAGGGGGACTGGCTGGGCGCGGCAGCGCTCGGCTGGCCGGCAACGGGAGGTGATTTCGCAGGGGAGTCTGCAGCAGGGCGAAGGGCGAAATAGGCGACGGCAACGAACGCGACCGCCACGGCTGCACCAACGACAGCGAGCGGTGCTGGCTTTCGTTTTTGTCGTGGAGCCGCTTCGGATCTGTGAATTGAACTGGAATGGGCACCCGTTCCGCTGCTTCGACCGGGAGCATGCGGTTTTTCGAGCAACCCTTTCACCTGGTCCACGAATTGCGGCGTCGGCGCGCCGTGCGGGAGGTGCGTCCATTGGTAGCGCAAAAACTCCTCCGGGACTTCGGCCTCGTCCGGGCGGGTATCGTCGATCACCACGGGAGTGATGAATGCCCGGCTCGCCGCCATGTCGCGCGTGCGATCGACGCCGAGGCTCCATTCCCGGCGAAAATAGCCCTCGGCTCGCGCCTGCGTGCTCGCCGAGACGATTGGAACGAACAGCGCGCAGTCGTGGATCTGTTTCTTGATCTTCGCGTCCCAGGCATCTCCGCCCCGCAGCTCGTTGACATCGAACCACACTTCAATGCCGAAGCCGCGCAGCGCATCGGCAATCCGCCGCACCGCGCCGATGTCTTCCCGCGCGTAGCTCAGGAAAACTGCCTTGGCAGGGTCGCTCATGTTTTTTGGGGTACAGGGGGATGAAACCGGCCGGTGGGCGTGGCCGGTTGGAATTTCACCCCGCAGTCTATCGGCACCGGTGCCATGGACACAAGGCAAAGGTTGGTTGGGTGGAGGGTGGGGTTGAAGGGTGGAAGGGTGGAAGGGTGGAAGGGTTCAACGGTTGAAGCGTTGAACGATTCAACGGTTCAACGGTTGAACGATTCAACGGTTTAACCGTTCAACCGTTGAAGGATTGGCCTGCGCGCTTCTTGGCTACGGGGTGGACATCTGGTTCAGTGGATTTCGGGTTCGCTGACCTGTGTCCGAGGAAATCGGGGGCGATGTAAACTGAACGCGGCACATCGATGCGGCTTGGCGTTCGACTGCCGCCGGACATTTCCGACCTTACCTCAACCGGCCACCGCAGTTCCGCGCCCTCCCCCAACCGCAGCGCCCTCCCGACACTGTCGCGTAATCCGTGACATTTTAATTCCCCCTCTCCCGTGAATGCTCTGTAATGTGTCACGTATTAAGTGACACTCTTATCTCACATCTCCTCTGAACGTCGAGGCAGAGTGTAACGTATTACGTGACACTGTGATTGCTCAGGGCGGCGG